>JBBRBE010000255.1:0-6747 GCA_038206175.1 Chloroflexia bacterium | reverse complement strand
TAATTGAGCATGAATGAATAACATAAGACCGGAACAATCGAAAGCCTCCGGCCCGGTGGCCGCCCGCCATGTCGCTCGATCCGGGCTGCGTCCAGGCTCCCTTCCATCGGGCCGATGTCCTGCGGCGGCTAGGGCGTACCGAGGAAGCCCGTGCCGACCTCTTGCGCTATCTGACCATGCACGACGACCAGCAAAACGCCCCGGCCCGCCGCGCCCAGGCTCAAACCTGGCTGGCTCGGCTGGACGAACCTTCCTCTTGACCCTATTTATTTTTCCATGTCATTCTGAGCGAAGCGAAGAATCTTCTTGGATAAGCAAGATCGAGGTAAGTCGAGAAGATTCTTCGTTTCGCTCAGAATGACATGACCGGGCGCAAACGGACATAGGGGCGTGGAAACACCGAGATGGCAAAGCTATTACCACAAAATTACCTGTTTAAATGACCACCTTGATAAAGATAGCGTATCAGCCTGATAGCAAAAAGATATTGGACAGACCACCAATCGGCCTTTAGAATTAAGGAGTGTATTGTAACGGAACGGGTCGGCCCAACCGCCTCGAACAGGCAGGCAGGCCGTTGGATAGAAACAGAACAGACGCCGGCGAAGGAAAATTCAGAAGGTGCGAACAAAAGTAGGTTACGGTCGAAGTTTGCGGGTAGAGCCACTCGCCCAGCCGACCATGCGGGTGATGTTAGGGCTTGTATTCGCCACGACGATGACCGTCTTCTCCAACATGTACATCACGCAGCCAGTGCTACCGATCATCGGCGCGGAGTTTGGCCTCACCCCGGCCCAGGCCGGTCTGAGCGTGAGTGCGCTGGTGCTGGCAATAGCGGCTTCCTCGACCTTCTACGGCGTTCTGTCCGACCGGGTGGGCCGCAAGCCGGTTATGGTGTGCAGCGTGGTCGGGCTGGCTCTACCGACGTTCCTGTGCGCCTTTGCGCCGACTTTCGGGCTACTGGTGGCCCTGCGTGCCGGGCAAGGCTTGCTTATTCCCGGCTATACCGCTATCGCCATCACTTATTTGCAGGAAGAAGCCCCGGCCCGCACCCGCAGCCTGGCGATCAGTTATTATGTTATGGCAAGCGTCGCGGGTGGCTTTTCGGGCCGACTCGTCGGCGGGGTCATCACCGACCTGACCGGCGATTGGCGGTTGAGCTTTGTTTTCTTCGCTCTGGTTGACCTGGCTCTCGGTGCGCTGCTGTGGCGGTTCTTGCCCGTTTCCCGCCACTTTGCCGGTCACGCGGAAAGAGTCGAAGCCGTCGCCGGAGCCGAAACCGTCGAAGCTCCCCCTCAGCGCGGGAGTTTTCAGTTTGGCGCACTCCTCGAACACCTGCGTAATCCGGCTCTGTTGAGCGTCTACATTATCGGCTTTAGCCTGATGTTTTGTTTTTTGGGTCTTTTCACTTACCTGCCTTACTATCTGGGCCGCGCTCCATTTAATTTACCGACGCTGTGGATCAGTTCGGCCTACGTGGTTTACCTCGTGGGTATGTTTAGTGCGCCCTTCAGTGCGCGGCAAGCCGAGCGGTTAAGCCGACCGACCATCCTCAAACGCGGCTTTGTAATCATGATGGTGGGTTGCCTGCTGACCCTTGTGCCGACCCTGCCAACCGTACTGCTGGGTCTGGTAGCTCTATGCTTTGGTATGTTTGCCTGCCAATCTACGGCCACGGCTCTGGTTGGGGAAAGCGTGCGCGATCCGCGCAAACGCGGCAGCGCGGTTTCACTCTACCAGATGTTTTTTTATGTCGGAGCAAGTTGCGGCGGATTTGTGCCAGGCTTGCTGTGGCAATTTGGTGGTTGGCCCCCGGTCGTGGGCGGCGTACTGGCGGTACTGAGTCTGGGTCTGGCTTCGCTGGTCTGGCTGTACCGCTAAATTTTTTGCTTCTAACCCCTGACTCCCTGTTCGTAATGCAAACCGTAATCATCGCCTGTTACAATATTTTTGTACTAAAAGTTATAGCACTACGTTGTCGGTCAATTTAGTCACACAGGAAAATATGTTAGACTCTCGAACTCAAAATTTAGCACCGACTTCCGGGTTAGCTACTTCCGCTTCTACGTCCGCTCCTACCGGTTCGGTTCTTGCCCGCATTATGGTGATTGACAGTGAGCAAACCAGCAATCACGATATTTGTACTGTGCTGGAAACTTTTGGCTATTCCACCAATCGCCTGCCCACTCCCCAGCAAGCCCTCAGCCACCTCCGCACCCTGCCACCCGGCGCACTCAAACCTCACTTGATTATCTGTGATTTATTGGGGGATGGGTTAGATGGCCTCGATTTCTTGCGCGACCTGCGGCGTTACGGCTTCTGGTCTATCCCGGTCATGATTGTGACTTCGCTCGAAAGTAACTCCACCTTCGAGAAAGCCGTGATTGACCTGGGAGCCGATGATTTTGTCCTAAAGCCAGTGCGTACCAGCGAACTCTTGTTGCGGGTGCGCCTCTTGCTGCGCGGCCTACCCGGTGTAGCCGCCTGGCGAGGGCCGGAACTACTCTAAAAAAGGCCCAAACAACCCGTATATTTTTTTATTTTAAACTTTGTGCGAATAGCCCCTTGTTTTACCCCCTGTATTTGTTATAATTGCACAACCACCAAGTTTTACCAAAGTACCAATAAACCGGCAACTTTGCAGATACCGTATTTACTTGTGTAGGGCTAGGCTTGTAATGCACTCAATTTTTGACCAAGAAGAACCCTTCTTTTCTTAACCAAAATGCGATATAACCTGCTGGCCTTCCCCTGCAAAAATGTTTCAGCGAAAGATTTAGAATTTAGGGTACTACACTACAAGAGAGGAGAGAGCATAGATGCTCCAATCCAAGAAAGGGTTACTTCTGGCAACCCTCATGCTTCTGGCCCTGGTGTTGGCTGCCTGTGGCGATAATACCGCCACTTCCGGCTCGGCCACCAATCCGACGGCAGCTTCAGGGGGCGCGACCGCCGCAACCGGCGCGACCACTGCGGCAGCCGCAATGACTACCGCCTCCGCTGCTATGACTACGGCTGCTGCTTCGGGCGGAACCGCCCCGAACATGGCTGCTTTCAGCGCGGCCAAAGGATGCAAAAACATCGCCGTACTGCTGCCCGAAACCGATTCGTCGGCCCGGTGGGAAGCTTACGACCGGCCTCTGCTAGAGTCCGAGATCAAAGCGGCTGTTCCAGGCGCGACGGTGCAATATTCCAACGCCGGTAACAACGCCGATACCCAGCAGAATCAGGCCGACGCCGCCCTTACCAAAGGAGCCTGTATCCTGGTCGTAGGAGCGAAGGACAGCGAGAAAGCCAGCGCAATTGTGCAGAAGGCTAAAGCCAGCAAAGTCCCCGTGATCGCTTACGACCGCTTGATCCAGGACAACGACCTGGCCTTCTACGTGTCATTCGACAACGTGAAGGTGGGCGAACTCCAGGGCCAGTACATCGCCGACCAGTTCAAGAAGGGTACCTTCGACCTCAAGAAGGGCGCGAACATGGCGATGATCAATGGTTCCCAGACCGACAACAACGCTCTCCTGTTCCGGCAGGGTGCTTTGAGCAAGGTACAACCGCTGGTAGATACCAAAGACGTCAATCTGGTTTACGACCAGTACACCCCGGACTGGGATAACGCCAAAGCGCAATCCCTGATGGAAGGTGTGCTGACCACCCAGAAGAACAACATCCAGATCGCCTACGTCGCCAACGACGGCATGGCGAACACGGTGATTGCGGCTTTGCGGGCGCAGAAGCTTAACGGCAAAGTGCTGGTGACAGGCCAGGATGCGACCGTCGCCGGTCTGCAAAACATCTTGACCGGCGATCAGGCCATGACGGTCTACAAAGCCATCCCGAAGGAAGCCCAGGCGACCGCCAAGTTGGTCGGCGCACTTTCGGCGGGTACGGATGTGACGGCCCTGATCAACGGCCAGACCAAAGCCAAAACCGGCTCTAACATTCCTTCCGTACTGGCCGTGCCAGTGGCGGTAGACAAGTCCAACCTGGTGCAAACCGTGTTAGCCGATAACTTCGTCAAGAAGGAAGAGCTTTGCAAGGGTCTCCCGGCAGGTTTGGGCGGCGTTTGCTAAATCTTTAGAAGCTAAAAATAAAAGTAATGATGAGCCTACGGGTTCATCATTACTTTTAGCTCAAGTCAATTTAACTCAATTCAGCACAATCAACTTAATCCAACTACAGTGCAGTTCTAAGCTTACAGTTACTTTTAGGCTCAATTTAACGTACTCAGCACGCAAAATCCAGCACCCAGAACTAAGGAATGGTGAACCGATGGCAGAGAGTGGCACGGTTGTAGCTGACAACGGGGCAGACCTGGCGGGCAAAGTACCGCGTCTGCAACTCAAGAATGTCAGCAAAACTTTCGGGGCGGTACGCGCCCTGATGAACGTAGATTTTGAAGTTTATGCCGGGGAAGTAGTCGGTCTCGTCGGAGACAACGGCGCGGGCAAATCCACCCTGGTTAAAACGATGTCCGGGGCTTACGTGCCGGACGAAGGCCAGATTTTGATTGATGGAGAGCCGGTCGCAATTGCCAGCCCGACCGACTCGACCCGCTTCGGAGTGGAAACCGTTTACCAGGACTTAGCCCTGTGCGATAACCTGGATGTAGTCTCGAACCTGTGGCTAGGGCGCGAATCCTACGAGAATTACGGCATAATGCGGCCTCTGAACGAGGTCGAGATGGAACGGCGTACCATCGAAGTTTTGAAAACGCTTGACGTCAAACTTCCCTCGGTGCGGCTGCCCGTCGCGTCTCTTTCGGGCGGGCAACGCCAATCTATCGCGGTTGCCAAAACGATCCTTCGCAAACCTAAAGTCGTGCTGTTGGACGAACCGACCGCCGCCCTGGGTGTAGCCCAGACCCGCCAGGTACTAAACCTGATTCTGCGGCTCAAGGAGCAAGGGCTGGCGGTGGTGGTAATCACGCACAACTTACACGACGTGTTCGAGGTAGTAGACCGGGTAATAGTGATGCGGTTGGGGCGGCGGGTCGGTACTTTCGACATTCGCAGCACCACCCCGGAACGGCTGGTGGCAGCCATCACCGGGGCAGAATATGGCGATGTGCCTAAATAAGACAGGCCAGGGGAAAGTTTATGAATGAAGTTAACCAAACTCCGCGCAAAGCGGAACCGCCGGTAGCCGACAAGCTGCCCGGTCTGGCCGGTACGGTCGCCGTCGCACCTGCCGAAAAACGCACTGTTCGGTCCTTCCTGCGAGGCGACCTGGGCTTTTTCCCCGTTTTGATTACTCTGGCACTGATTGCAATCTATTTCCAGGTTGCGACCGATGGAGTATTTTTACAGGCCCGCAACCTCTCCAACCTGACCCAACAAATCGTCACTATCGGCATTCTAAGCGTCGCCGCCGTGCTGGTGCTGCTTCTGGGCGAGATTGACCTGAGCCTGGCGGCAGTTGCCCAGGCGTGTTCGGCAGTTACAGCCACTCTCTCGGTTTATCAGGGCTGGAACCCCTGGCTGGCAATCCTGGCCGGTCTGCTGACCGGAACGGTGATCGGCCTGGTCAACGGGTTCTTCGTTGCCGTTTTGCGCGTCCCATCCTTCATCGTCACCCTGGCCGGTTCGATTGGCTACGCCGGGTTTTTGCTCTTGATCCTGGGTCGGCAAAGTACCCTGATTATCCGGGACGAGACGATCCGGGCGTTGGCTCCGACTTATCTCGATGGCGTCATTGGCCTGGGCCTCCCCATCCTGGCGGTCGCATCCTTTGTCGGGTTTAATCTGTGGGAGCGAACCCGCCGGGCCAGGGCTGGTTTGAAGGTCAAATCGCCCGGTCAACTAGCCCTTCAACTTGGCGGCGTGGTCGTGGTGATTGCCCTGGTTTTGTTCCTGTTTCAGTCGTACCTGGGCGTGCCGCAATCTTTCTTGATCTGGATCGGACTGGTCGGAGCCATCTGGTTGATGTTGAAAAAGAGCCGTTTCGGGCGGCATCTTTACGCCGTCGGCGGTAACGCCGAAGCCGCCCGCCGCGCCGGTATCAATGTCACCATGCTCAAGATAATTGTATTCGCCCTGGCCTCCACCCTGGCCGCTTTTGCCGGTATCATGCTGGCCTCACGCAGCACGGCGGTTGCTACAGCGATCAGCCCGACGCTATTGCTCAACGCGATTGCGGCGGCGGTTATCGGCGGCGTCAGCCTGTTTGGTGGACGCGGCACTGTCTGGGCAGTCGTGCTTGGTTCGCTCGTAATCGGCAGCCTGGATAACGGTCTGGACTTGCTCAACCAGGAGCAAAGCGTCAAGAACGTAGTGCAGGGTATCGTGTTGCTGCTGGCCGTCACGGTGGATGCTCTGGTGCGCCGTAACAACGCGACCAAAACCCGTTAGCTTCTCACTCTCGCTAATAAATCCACATAAAAACGATAGCACCAGAGTAGGAACCCAACAGTTTCGGCTCTGGTGCTATTTTTAGCTTTTTGTAACGGTTCCGCCCTTTTCGATGCTTTACGCGCTGTCATTCTGAGCAAAGCGAAGAATCTTCTTGACTGAGCAAAATTCGGCCAAGTCAAGAAGATTCTTCGCTTTGCTCAGAATGACAGTTTGATTTTTACGGCTTATCAGTCAATAACCGAGCTCAAATGAAGACTGCCCGATCTTCATCCTTGCTGAGTTTAGAGCTGAGGTTTAGTTAAAAACTCTAAAACCCGCTCGTTAAACTCGGCGGCTTTTTCGACCTGCGGAAAATGACCGCAACGGTCGAAGACGTAGAGTTGGGCGGTGGGAA
>JBBRBE010000254.1:0-6868 GCA_038206175.1 Chloroflexia bacterium | reverse complement strand
CCTGTTCGCTGGCACTGCGCTGCTGCTGGGTCGCCAGCGAGATAGCGGCGGCAGCCTGGGCTGTCTTTTGCACCACCCCGATAATATCCCGGTTAGCCTGACCGGAGCGCGAAGCCATTTCGACGCTGCGCTCCATCCGTTGCAAACCTTCTTCTGTCACCCGGCGCGAACTGAGCGTGGCCGCTTGAATCTCATTGATAATGCCTTTGATTTGCTGCAAAGCTTCCCGGCTACGGTCGGCCAGTTGGTTGACTTCGTTCGCAACGATTGAAAAGCGGCGTCCAAACTGGCCTGCGCCACTGGCTTCGATAGTAGCGTTGAGAGCCAGCAAGCGAATCTCCCCGGCGATGCCGTTGATCACGGCTACAATCTCGCCGATGCGCTCGGATTTGTCGTTGAGGTCAGTGATCTTGGTCGCAATCTCCCGCACCTTATTTCGGACTTCGGTCATCGCTTCGATAGTCGCGGTGACGGCCTGTTGTCCACTATCGGCGGCGTCCATTGCGCTTTCGGCGGCCCCGGCCACGTTATCGGCGGCGGCGGCGATCTGGCTGGCGGTGCGGCTTAATTCTTCGATAGTCGAAGTAATTTCGACTACGGCCGCTTCTTGCTCGTGGCTTGTTTCGGCGTAATCGCGCACAATCCCCAAAAAGCTATCAATGGTCAGGTTGATCCGGTTGCCCAGCCGCAATTGCTGCTCGTTCTGACGGGCCAGTTGTTCGTTAAGCTGGCGCACGAGCGTCAATTGCTCACTTTCTTTTTCGCGGGCCGTAGTAGCTCGGTTCAGAATGAAACCCGTCACAGCCACCAGCCCGCAACCAATCGTAAAAGCTACCGCACCACTGTTAAATTGCAGGGTTGCCACAATCAAAGCCCCTGGTACGAAGCCCAGGTAGATGCCGGTTACAGGTAGCAGGTGATGCCGGAAAGCCCAGGGGCCGTAGCCTAGCAGGTACTGGCTCAGGCCGATGACCAGTTCGTTGAAAAAGCGGAAGACCACAAAAGCTCCCAGCACCGGCAACAGGTTAGAAATGTTCAGGTCGCCCACCAGGGGTTTACCTCCCAGCAGTTCGTAGGTGTAACGAGCCATCGCCGCGCCTACTACGTACATTCCAACCGTGCGGGAGGCAAAAGCTGAACCACGCTTGACCACGAAAAGTTCCCACACTAACGAGGCTACTGCCGGAACGAGGGCGGCCTGAACCGGGGGTAAAACCAGAATTGCGGTCAGGTAGAGTAGCACCGAAAGAGCCATGTAGAGATTTGGCGGGATTTTGAAAGGGAAATAGTTACAGATAGTGCTGGCAAGGCACAGGCTGATAAAAGCACTTAAGCGGGCCGGTTCTAAAATCGAACGAGTAGATTCGAGGTTTGCGGATATGAATACCACCAATACCAGCACTGCGACCAGTCCAATACCGTAGTAGATCAAGGCTATCTGGCCGGGAGAGGCTTTGGGGATTGGTTTCGTTAGCTCGGCTTGTGCTGCCACAACTGGAGTTGGAATTGGAGTTAGCGAAACACCTTTTTCAAGCTCAATTTCAATTGGATTTATTGCGGAGTCGGCAGGGCCGGTTCGATTGGTCGCAAGCGTCATGACCCCTCCTGAACGAAAGCCAGTACGATTAACCCGGATTATGTGAAGACAAAAACAAACACAGGCATTAATAGTGTCACGTTATTATATAACGAACAGACCTGATTTGCACAGTCTTTATTCGGGCAGTTTCAGGTCGTCACCGCAAATAACTTCGACATCTATCCCGGTCGGCCCGCCGGTTTTAGCCTTGATGCGGTCGGCACTTACTCCCAATAGCCCGGCTATTTCAGCCGCCGTGCGTTGTTTGCCGGTATAGATATTGATGATGGTATTGGGGTACTTACCCGCGTCGCTCGCCTGGTCAATCGAGGCGACCGGATAGCCTTTGCTTTCCAGAAATTTTTGGGTACGGGCCGCCCGGCCTTCCTGAAAAGTGCCGTTCAGGACGCTAATTTTTGCCTCTTCGCGGGCCGGGGCGGTATTATTGGTAGAGTTGGTCGGCCCGGTGGCTGCCGGGGCCGGAGCCAGGAAGTTCCGCACCAGGGTTTGGAGGGATTCCGCCTTATCAATTACCAGCACGTCGTTGCCGTTGATTAAAGCCTGCCGGGTAATATTCGCATCAATCGAAAATTGCCGGATCGACTCGCGCTTCATCCCAACCGCGATCTGGCCCAGCGCAAGCATATCACCGGGCGTCAGGTCGGTCTTGATCGCTCCTTGCAAGGCTGTTTGCAGCCCATTGTTGGTCAAAAGGCCCAGCCCGATACCCTGTTCGCGCACGGCCAGCAACACCTCTTGCTGACGCTGGTTGCGGCCCAGGTCGCTATCTGCGTGACGGCTGCGGGCGTATTCGAGGGCCACCTGTCCGTCCATCTTTTGAATTCCGGCGGGAATGTAAATTCGCTTGATGCCGTAGTCTTCGGTTGGGTACTCGTTATCTACCAGGGGTTTCTTGACATCTATTGTGATGCCGCCCAGCGCATCTACCACGGCCCGGAAGCCTCCAAAATCAATCTCGGCAAAGTAATCAATCTGAATGCCCAGGTTTTCGGCAATAGTTTGTTTTACCAGAGGCGGGCCACCTTTGCCGGGCCGTTCCTGGTCGCCAAAGAAATAGGCCGTGTTGATCCGATTCTGGCCGTGGCCGGGAACTTTCAACCAAAGATCACGCGGAATGGACATCAAATTAGCGGTTTTATTATCCTGGTCTACGCTGATAATGAGCATCGAATCGCTGCGGGTGCCTTCGCTATCGTTGGGGCGGCGGTCGAGGCCCAGCAATGCGATATTGACCCGACCGTGGCCCGTGACATTGCTACCCGCCACGACATTGCCGCTGGTATCTTGCCGTTCGACCGAAATACCGCCCAGAAAATTGAACAACCGGGTTGCTACAAACAACCCCACCAATCCGGCCACCACCAGGGTAATCAAGAAAGCGTACCCAAAGATTGGGCCTAACTGCACCTGCACCTTGCGGCGCGGCAAAGGACGCTCTCCCGGCAGACGGGCCTCGTCCGGGCGACGAACAGGGGCGGGTCGTGGTCGTTGAGGCGGGGCCGACCTGCCGGGTGGGGGCGGCAGCCCTGGCGAGTATGGTTCGTTTTGGGATAACTTTTGGACGGGCCGAGACCGCTGACGGCGACCGGGCCGGGCCGGGTTGGGTTCGTTAAAGAGATTATCCGGACGCGGTGGGGGCGGAGGGCCACTTTGACGGCCAGGATTCAAAGGTTGGTAGGAACGGCCCGGCGGAGCGGCCTCACCCGGCGTTTGATTTCGAGCGTTGTTCAGCCCCGGCTTTGCCCGGTCCTCGGCCCGGCCTGACGGCTCTTCCCGGCGACGTTGTGGATCATCTTGCGGTGGTCGCGCCGAACCCATACCCTCTCGTTACCCTTTCTGCAACCTGGCTGATGCACTGGTTTAGTGTTACCGTTTAACCGTAGATGGCCCGGCCTCTCGGATTACACAAGATTATAACATAGGTTTTGGTCAAACAGTTACGGCCTAATCGTCCTTAAATGCTCTGTAATTTCAAGCTGACCGGCCTGGACTAACGGCAAAAGCCCCGGACTTTGCTAAGAACTATGTATGTACACAATTTAGATCGGGTCTGTTTATAGTAATATATAAAGTAGTGGCGACCCTGCACAGGTTTCAGGCTGTGCGATTGTTCCGGGTCAGCCCTGGCCTGTATAATTTGGCTCCCAGAGGACGCCGGAGAAAGCGCAGGATTCAACTATGAGTGAAAGGCCGGAAAAGATGTCTGACAGAGAAGAAGCCGGGCCGCAGGCCGAATGGATCGGGCCAGAACCGCGTGGCTGGGCTAAAGCCCTTCGGACCGGCCTGGTGTTGAGCGGAGGCGGTTTGCGGTTTGCCGTTCACGCCGGTCTGTACAACCACATGGAGCGAACAGGCTATCAGGAGAACGCCCAGGAGTTGCTTTCCGAGGCCGAGACTGCTCCGGCCCTTAGCACCCTGTTTGATTGTATGGTTGGCACCAGTGCCGGGTCGCTCGTAGCGACGGCTATTGCCTGCGGCTATTGTGCCGAGGACATCACCCGCTTCTCGCTCCTGATGGGTCAGCCGGATTTTCACACTTTTGTACTTGACCCGAACTGGCTGGGTGCGGGTAGCTTCTTATTACAGGGCGATGCCGGTTATCTCAAAGGTTTGTTTCAGGGCGAAGCGATCCGGCGAACCTTGCAGGTTTTTTTCTCGCATAATTTCCTGCGGCGGTTGGGTGCGCTCTACGCTGATTTTGCTAAACGCCGTCTTTCGCCGGACGGCCCGGAGTTTGCGGCAGACCTGGGCAAGCTGACCCGCGAACTTCGCAGTTTGCCCGTCGAGCGGTTGCCCCAGATGGTCGAAGCCACCGGGCAGGCCAGCGATCCGGCCCGCAATACCGACCCGGTGCGGACGCTGCACTTTATCACTTTTCAAGATATTAATCCGGGCGTGCGGGTTCCGCACGAAAGAATGCGGAGCGAAGGTCGTTCACCCCACGCGGCGAGGGCCGAGGCCGCCCAGATTTATGCTTCTTACGTCGACCATACTCGCGCCTACCGCGAGAGCCTGGCCGAATATTACGCGGGCCGGGCGGCGGCAGGGCGTTCCAGCCCACCTGACCCGGAGACCGAACGCCCGATGCTGCTGGTGGTTGGCACCGACCTGGTGACAGGCCAGAAAACCGTCTTTGGCAACTATAATTTGTTCGAGAAAGAACTGGTCTACGGTAAGGAAAAGCTAACTCCAACCGATAAAGGTATTGCCTACCGCTACATCAATCCACAGGGCCATCTGGATGTATTGCCCTCGACCCTGACTGAGGAACTGCGGCCCGCCAATTATCTTTACAAGTACCTGTCGGACGGGTTGCCGGTGGCCTGGGCGGTACGGGCCAGCCTATCGATTCCCGGCGTTTTTGCTCCGGCTCTGATCCGCTATCAGGATCAGGCCGGGCCGGAACGCACCGACTACTTTATTGACGGCGGCGTGACCGACAACTATGCTTTGCAACTTGCCGCCGACCCTTTGATCGGGCGATGCGAACGCATCCTGGGTGGTAATATCGGGAATTTAGGTCGCCGGGTGCATAATTACGGTGTGCGCAACATAGTAGAAATTCTGTTACAAACCCTCTTGGTGCAGGGCGACGCGAATGTAGATGCCAACGTCGAAAACGAGTTGGTGCAACGAGCGGCGGTTACGACCATCAACGAGCTAACTACGACTGATGTAGCCGATATACGCGATCTGGTCAAAATTGGACGGCTGATCACGGAGGGCGAGGGACTGGCCGAACAGTTTTTCAGGACATTCCGGGCCGGAGATGGGCCGGTAAAGCTGAACCGGCTATTTGGTCCGCCGGGGAGTTTTGTGGTCTTTTTGCCTCGCATCGAAGCTTATAAACCACTTACTAATGCTTCCGAGCCGCCGCCCGATCCCTGCGCCGACCTTCCCACCGGCGCATCTGAAATTGACCGGCTGGTACGGCTCGAAATTGCTCCGCCCGCTTTGAGTCAGGAGTTGCGGCAGAACCGCGCTACCGAGTTGGGCCGTTGCGAAGCCCGCATTACGCCGCCACCCCTGCTAGGGCCAGGTGGTTTGTTGCCCGGCCCGACCGGGCATGTGGTAAAGTATTCCGGCCAGCAAGGGCAATCGCTGCCCATGCTCGATCCGATCAACCTGGCCCGGCAGGTCGTTTTAATCGTACTGCTATGCGTGATAACCCTGGTCGGGCTGGGCGTTTGGCGTGGGGTCGGCTGGTTATTGCAAGAGTCCGGGGTACGCCCCGGTTTGATTGCCCGGTTCGATAGCTTGAGTTTTTGGGGAGTGCTGGCGACGGTCGGGCTGGGTGGACTGTGGCAATATCTGCTTTTCTTTCGAGCGATGGTCTACGATTTCTGGGTGGCGCGTTCGGCCAGGCTACCTCGTCGTACCCTGGAAGTTCCGGTTGGCCTGGCTTTGTATGCTCTACCGATGCTGCTCTACCAGGCTTTGGGTGAACTGGCCGAACCCTGGCAAACTCTGCTCGCTCTGGTGCTGATCGCTCTTTCGACCGGCGCGTTGGTTTTTTCGACTTACGCGGTTATAACCTTTGGGATCACTCTACGCAAAACGATTCGAGAGAATTTTGGACCGGCCAGTAAGTTAATTATAACTGGCGAAACACGTAAACCTATTAAACTAGAAAGAAAATGATGGCAATTGAAACGGCGGGGCTGGCTGAAGTGCTGAGTCTGTTGTGGACCGACCTGTTGGCCGGAGCCGCCAATCTTGAAGACCCTTTCCATACCCCGGCTTTTGGTAGCCTGACCGAAGACGGGCCGGGCCTGCGAATAGTAGTGTTGCGCCAGGTAGACCCGGCCCGACGGCTATTGGCTTGCCACAGCGATATTCGCTCGATCAAAATCGGCCAGCTAGAGCGCAATCCGGCCTCAAGCTGGCTTTTCTATGCCGCCGAGCGCAAAATCCAGATCAGAGCCGAAGGTACCGCCACGGTTCATCACGGCGACGAAATAGCTCGCGCCGCCTGGCAGGAAACCTCGCTTTCGAGCCGCCGGTCGTATCTGGCTCTTTTGCCGCCGGGTAGCCCGGTAGCTCAGGCCGATTCGGGCTTGCCCTCCGGCCTCAACGACCGCTCGCCGACCCTAGAAGAGAGTGAACCGGGTCAGGCTAACTTCTGCGTGATCGCTACGAGCGTGACCCGGCTTGAGTGGCTGCACCTGGACGCCAAAGGCCACCGCCGGGCGGCTTTTAGCTGGCAGGAAGGAGCTTTCCAGGGAAGTTGGCTTATACCCTAGTCTTTCTCTTTAATTAATACAGGGT
>JBBRBE010000253.1:0-7026 GCA_038206175.1 Chloroflexia bacterium | reverse complement strand
CCTGACCATCTTCCCTTAATATTCGATTATTAAACTACGCCCTAATCCACTCCTGAGCTTAACGCATTACTGATAAATGGATTGTGAAATTTCGAGATAACGTGGGTCCTTCCCGAAAAGGTTAACCTATGCCAAGAAACGCGGTCGTCCGCCAAAAATCAAATCTTAGGTTGTTAAGGTGTCAATAGCCGGACGTAATGATCCAGAAAAAAAGAGAACTTCGGCAACCGTGCTCCAGCTTAAGCCTAACGAATAGCTGGTCCTCCTAGCCAGTTTTGTAAACCACCGCTAATTCTTTTGAACCTCAACGGTAGGGTTAGACCAGCTTGCCTGGGCTAATCACTACCGAAAGCTAAACCTTTTGGTTTAGCTTCCTAAAGCCGGGACTAAATCTCGATGCCTTCCCCCACCAGGCCGGGCCGTCCTTGTGCCCGGTACGACCGGCCGCTAATTACCACCGTTTCCGCCCGGTCGGCCAACCGGTCCAGGCCAGCCGAGGCTAACAAGGGGTCGGTGAAGATTTGCGGCCACTCCTGGGGTGCCCGGTTGGTGGTTATCACAATACTGCCCACCTCGTACCGCCCGGCAATCACGTCATACAAATCCTCCGACCCGCTTCCTTCGATTGGTTTTAAGCCAAAATCGTCCAGAATTAAAAGGTCGGGTTTAAGGTAATGGGCCATTCGCCGTTGCTGACTCTGATCGGCTCGCCCACCCTTCAGGTGAGTCAGCATCTCGTGGGTGGTCACGAAGAGGACGCTGTAACCCTGCCGGCAAGCTTCCTGGCCCAATCCCGCCGCCAATCGCGACTTTCCCGTCCCAGTTGGCCCAACCAGCAGGACATTGCGGTGTTGCCGAAGGTACTCGCAACTTGCCAACCGAAGCAGCTGCTGCCGCTTGATCTGCGGATTGAAGTTCCAGTCAAATCCTTCCAGGCTTTCCCCCGTTTTCAAACCGGCTTTTTTAACTCGGACCGCTAACTGGCTCTGCGCCCGCCGCTCAATTTCGTCCTCTAATAACCGCGACATAAACTCGCCAAAACTCCACTGCGCGGCTTCGGCTTCGCGCTGTCTGGCTTCTAGCGTCACCAGCATCCCAGAGAGTTTGAGCTGCTTAAGTTGAGAAATTAGTTCACTATGGCTCACTTCCATAGCAGCACTACCCTTCCCTGGCTGCCGCTGGTGCTAAAAGTATCTAAGGCCAGGCCTACCAGCCCGCTCACGACCGCTCCCAAAAGCACTGCCCCAGCCCCAGTCCCAGTTGTCCTAAAAAGATGACCTAAAAGTTCCTGGGCGCTACGGGCGTAAAGGGGCTGACCACCACCACCACCAGCCTCACTTTTCTGGTTTTGGTTGTTAGCTGGGGCGGCGGTTGAATTTGAATTACCTTCAGACTTTGTTTTCGCCGCTGGGACTTCGCCTTGGGCGTGGGCGTGGGCGTGGGCGTGGGCGACCCCTGGCCCGTCCAGGCCTTTCATTAAAATGGCTTTGACGGTGCGGTAGCTGGCTTCCCCATACTGGTTGGCCCGTTGGCAGGCCGCTTCCAGCCGAAGAGGGCCGAATTTGCGGCTTAGCTGTACCAGTCGGGCGGCGCTGGGTAGCCGGTCAAGGGCTTTATCCGCCAATATGTTTTCGACCGTCGAATGGGTAAAAGGGCCAATGCTAAGGGCCTCGGCTACTACCCCCTCCCGGCTTTGAAGTAACCCTGCCAGTTTGTAGGGTGGCAGATGGGCCGGGTTGGTTACTCGTTCGCCCGGTACTTGGCTTCTGGTATGGGTCGCTACCACTTCGTAGGTGGTAGTGTAAAGTTTAAGGGTAGTCGGGGTGGCTCGTACTCTTAAGCGTTGACCGACCAGCCGGAAGGGTACCGAATAAAAAGCATTTTCAAAAACAATGTAGCAGTCCTGGTGGACTTTGACTTCTTTCCAGAGGATCAGTTCGTAGGGCGCACGGGGCAGGGGTTGCAACTTACTCAATAAGATTGTGACTGAGAAGATTACTTTTAAGATCAGTTCGTAGGGCGCACGGGGCAGGGGTTGCAACTGGGCTTTCTCGACCTGTTCAAAAACTATCAGGGGCTGTTGGTGAGTAGTACCATGTTTGCGTAGCCCGGCCCGCGTCAGGCACCACTCTGTGGCTTCCCGGTTAATTTCCACCAGCGTCGCGGGTGAGCGGCCAGCTAGAAAGTTAGATTTTACGAATTTAACCCCGGCTTCGACTTTTCCCTTGTGTTGAGGGGTGTAAGGGCGACAGGGGGCAATCAAAAAACCGTAATGCTCGGCACATTCGCGGTAACTGGCCTGGAGTTGCGGGTCGGTGCCATCCCAATAAGTTTTGGTAACGGCACTTTTCAAATTGTCGCTCACGATGCGCCGGGGCACCCCGCCGAAGAATTCAAATGCCCGGCGGTGCAGGGCCAGCCAGGTCGGGATGGTCTGGTCGAAAACGAACTCGATGTACTGGTGGCGGCTAAAAGAAAGGGTCATTACAAAGACCCACCCTTTGCGAGGCACCCCGGTGGTCGGGTCGATCAAAAACCCGGCATACCCGAAGTCTACCTGAGCTTCCTCTGCCACCCCGCGCTCTACGCGCACGGTCGCCTTCGCCCCAGGTTCGGGAGGAAGCAAGTGCTTTAGGAAGCGGTAAACTGAAGACAAACTGCCCTGGTAGTTGCGCTCTCGAACCCGGTCGAGGATAACAGTACCGTCCAAGCCGGCCCGGTACAACTCTTCGACCAGCGAACGGAAGGGTTCGAGCGAAGAGACGTTCTGGGGCGGCTGTTTAGCGGGCCGGGTCTGGTCCAGAAGAAGCTGAAACTGTTCAATTTCAGGCAGAGGGCCGCTGAGTAAACTTTGCTGGGTCGCCCACTGCCTGTAGCGTTGGATGGTGCGGCGATCAAAGCCAGTGTCGGCCGCGATGGCCCGGTTAGAAGGATTACTTCTAATATGTAAAATGAGTTCTCGAATGTCCAAAGTAGCTAAGCTCCTGCTGGTCATAGGCTCCTCCTAATCTAAAGGCTAAAAAGGCTAAAGTATTAAGGAAGAGCATACGACAATTGAGGGAGGAAGACCAGTCAAACTAACTTACTGCCTGGAGCTGGCACATTGTGGCCGTTGACCCTCTGGTACATCTTAGCACGGCGTACGACAGGAATAGCTGAACTTGCTATTGCTGGTTTAGATACTCACTCTTCATCGAAAAGAAAAATGTGTAAAATCGAACCGGAAAGTGGATAAGAAATATGTCGAGTTTGAAGGAATCAGAACTAACTATCGGAATGCCGTTAGAAGTAGAGGATGCCCAGGTTTTACTTTCAACCTTAAATCAATTGCGCCAGGAAGTTTTCCACAAAGGACAGGAAACCTTCAAGGGCTGGCTACCTTTACTCGAACGCCGCCCATTTCACCCCAGTGCCCTGAATTTAGCCCATTACCTGACCTTTCGTGAGCATGATTTAAGAACTCTACAAACTACACTCATGCCCTGGGGTCTCTCCTCACTAGGGCGGAGTGAGGCCAGGGTGTTGCCTAACCTGGACGCCGTGATTGCCACGCTGTCTATTATCTGTAAAGAGAAAGGCGAGGTTGTAAAGCACCCGCCCTTAAAAGACTTCTTCCGTGGAGATCATATTCTGGCCCAGAATGTAACTGAACTTTTCGGGGCGCAACGTTCTTCTCGCCGTATCAGAATAATGGTTACTTTTCCGACCGAAGCGGCCCAGGATTACGCGATGGTAAAAGAACTGGTGCAGCGTGGCATGAATTGCGCCCGGATTAACTGCGCTCACGATACCACGACCGAATGGGCCGCCATGATTGAAAATGTGCGTCGGGCTGAAGCTGAAACCGGGCTTAGTTGTAAGGTTTTGATGGATTTGGGTGGCCCAAAATCACGGACTGGGCAGATTATTGCTCCCCTTCCACAGGCCAGACTTTACCCCGGCGAACTAATATTGCTCACTCCCACTCTGCAACCCCAGCCATCCAAATATTACCGTTTTCAGGCGGGTTGTTCGCTCCCAGAAATTTTTGACCGGGTACGAACCGGCGCGACGGTCTGGCTAGACGACGGTAAGCTAAAAGCCTGCGTCGAGCAGGTTTTGCCGGACGGAAAAGGATTTGAACTCCGCGTAACTCAGACCGGGCCAAAGGGGTTTCGGTTAAAGCCGGACAAAGGTTTGAATTTCCCTGATACGGTGTTAGGTCTTAGCCCCTTGACCACTAAAGATTATGCCGATCTCGATTTTATTGCGACCCACGCGAATATCGTGGGTTACTCGTTTGTGCAAGAGGTCGGCGACCTCAAGTTACTCCAAAAAGCCCTGAAAGAACGGCTGGGAAAACAGGCCCAAAAGATAGCGATCATTGCCAAAATCGAAACCCAGCAGGCGGTGCATAATTTGCCGGAATTGATCGTGGCTGCTGCCGGTAAACATCCTTTCGGGGTAATGATCGCCCGTGGCGACCTGGCAGTTGAAATCGGCTATCAGAGGTTGGCCGAAATTCAGGAGGAGATTTTGTGGTTGTGTGAAGCAGCGCATATTCCGGTGGTCTGGGCTACTCAGGTTTTGGAAAATCTGGTGAGCAAAGGCACGCCTTCACGGGCTGAAATGACCGATGCTGCGATGGCCGAGCGAGCCGAATGTGTAATGCTCAACAAGGGACCATTTGTGAACCAGGCTATAACTATTCTGGATGATGTACTCACCCGGATGCAAGATCATCAGATGAAGAAAACCCCACAATTGCGAGCTTTACAGGTGTGGCAAAAGCAGGAATAAGCTCAATTCCCTTTCCGTTACTGCTCATTTGCTGGCTAACATACTCAGCTTTGATATTATAGAGGCTGGATGTTTCCGATTTTGTTAATAACACTAATATTCGTCATCAAATTTAGTATTATTGTTCGATACGTAGTAACCCGTTCTGTTGTTACCCACACACCAGGAGTAGCCGCCACGGGTGTCTAGCTTCATTTGTCAGGACAGGCGGGCCATTCGACCCGCCTGTTTTAATTTCCGACCGGCTGGATTTAAACAGGGTTTTCGCAGTTGGCTGACAAAATCCGAAAGGTCGGCGGCATAGAGTTCGGGTTCTTCCCAGGCCATAAAGTGGCCACCCCGTGGAAATTCTGTAAAATGGACCAGGTCCACGAAGCGGGCGGCCCATTCTCGCGGCAGAGGCGGATCGTAAGGACAGTGGGCAACTGCGGCCGGTACACCCTCGCTCCTGGCGTAATTGTGGCCGGGTTCAACCTGGGCCGAAACATTATAGCCGCGAGCCGCCGAGTAAATTGTTTGCGTTACCCAGTAAATCATGACATTGGTCAGGACCTCGTCGTTACTAAACCGGGTTTTAAACTCCGCTTTGCCTTTCGTTCCGCTGCTGCCAAAGCTAATTAGCCAGGCGGCCAGCCCAACCGGCGAGTCGTTCAGGCCAAAGGCCAGGGTTTGCGCCGACCGCCGCGACCCCTTCGATAAGGCCGGACATAATCGGCGGAAAATCCTCAGCCCAGCGGTTAAAGGCGGGTTGGGCGCACAGATAAACTACCGTCGCGCCCTGACAAACCTCTCGCACATTGGCCGGGTCAGTGGCATCGCCCTTTACCACTTCTACTTCGCTCAATACTTCGGCAGCTTTACCCTGGCGATTAACCATTCGCACGCGCTTACCCTGTCTGACCAGTTCACGCATTACGGCTGACCCAAGCGGGCCAGTGCCGAAAATAACCTGTAATTCATTATTGCTACTCAAGTTTTAGCTCCTTGCTTTACCTGGTTTCAATTTTGGCCCTGGCGGCCCACAAATGGGTAGCCTGAACAAGCTGGCGGTTTTGTTACCTTAAATCCTTAACAATGCGCTTGCCTTCAGCTATAGGGTAGCTGACTTAGACCACGCCCTAAATTAAGGAACTGGTTTCAAGATTCTTGCTTGAAGCTTTTACTAGCAACCGCTGCGAGTGCGGTCTGCACCGGGAGTTTAGGACAAAGCCGGGTGTTGACCATTAGTACCGGTAGTTTGCTTAAGCGCATTACCTCATCAGCCACACTGCCTAACAAGGCCCGCCCAGCATTATTACGAGCGTGAGTTGCCATCACTAACATACTGGCCTGTAGAGCCTGAGCGTAGCCAGTTATTACTGGCCCAGGATGGCCTTCTTGTACCTCTTTAACGCATTTCAGGCCTTGCGCTACCAGACCATCCTGCACTGTACTCAGATATTGGTAGGCACTCTCGCGGCGTTCCGTGGCTTTTTGTTCGGTAAATTCTTCCTCATAGGCATAGAAAACACCAATATCAGCGTAATAAAGCGGCGTGTAAGGTGGAATTACCTGTAAAAGGCAGATAGTCGCGTTTAGCCGACGGGCCAGCTCTAGCGATGGTGGTAGTGCTAACTCTGCTGTGGCTGAACCATCCAGCGTGACCACAATCCGCTCCTCACTAGCCGGGAGTTCCAGGTTTGCCAAATCGGTCAGCGGTTTAGGCAAAGGTAAGGCTTCGTCTAGCGTCTCCGGGCGTATCAACACAACCGGTAGCCTAGAATGTTGCAAAATAATGCTGGCGGTACTACCCAGCACCACCCGCGAAAGGCCGGTTCGCCCGTGAGTGGTCATTACAATTAAATCAGCCTTCTCGAAGGCCGCTATTTCCGGCAGTTCGTGCATCTGTTCTTTGTAAATTACCAGATCTTGCACCTTTGCCGGTTCGATGGCGTTGGCGGCTGTTGGGTCAGTAATAGCTTCGCGCACCTGCCCCAAATAAGCCTCCGCAGTGTTAATAACTTCTAATTCACTTTCAGCCGTATGCTGATGCAGCCCACCTGGTTTAGTAGAGCGTAACAGCAAAATCTTAGCATCCAGGTTTTTCGCCAGCTTTGTGGCGAAAGGTTATAATGTCCCCAGGAAACTGGACGAAAAGTTAAAGTGGTAAAATAGCTGGGTCGCACAAAAGGAGCAAGCATAATGACGACCCCACGCAAACATTACAGCGCCGACTTCAAATCCAAGGTTGCTTTGGAAGCAATTAAA
>JBBRBE010000252.1:0-7031 GCA_038206175.1 Chloroflexia bacterium | reverse complement strand
TCATGCCCTACGGGTGTGAGCATAGCGAAGAATCTTCTTGGCAAGGCCCAACTTTGCTTAGTCAAGAAGATTCTTCGCTTCGCTCAGAATGACAGGGACAGGGCGTGATATGGCTAAACCCCGGACTTTGCATTCGCCCTGTAGTTACGACGTTGTTACTAGCGTTGTCAAAGTTTATCTGCTAAAATTGAGCCTACAAAGCACGATAAAGCACGATGAAAAAAGTTTACCGGCATCAGCATCACCAGAATAGAAACAAAAGCTACTATAACTTTCAGAGGCCGATGAGTGGAGAACGAGGGCGATGACTATGGAACGCAGCAGAGGGATCGGCGGCGCGACACAATTCCGGATCAAGTACAAAGAAACGGCTATTCACAGCGAACCTAGTGCTATTTCGGGTTATCTGGGAACCTTGCGCAAGGGAGCCGTAATGGAAATAATCGGTGACGACCATCCCTATTATTATAGTGTGCGGCTCGACAATGGCCTGGAAGGTTACGTCTACAAGGATGCAGGCGAACCTGTCGGGGGTCTTAACGGCTTACGGCTGAGCATTGACCGGCCTTCGGCGGCGGCACGGACCAAATCCACTCCGCCTATGAGCGGTGACGTCCCGCTGGTGGGAGAGGGAAACGGGAACAGCAGTACCGCACCGGGAGCAGGCGACGTGGCCCCGGCCCGCAACCCCGGTACGCGACCATCCCAGAGCCGCCCGGCCTATGCGCCGCCGGTGCGTCCGTCCCGCAACGGAGCGAGCTATAACACCGCCAGCAACGGTACTTCCCGCCAGAACGGTACGGGCCGGGCGGGTTCGGCGGTCGTGATTACCAGTGGCGAAATTGCCGTGTTCGACCAGCCAGGAATTGTCGGGCGGCAGGTCGGTAAGCTGCGGCGGGGCGAACAGGCCACCATTGTCAGCAAAGACAGCTTCTTTTTCCAGGTATCGCTCAACAACGGTCAGGTCGGGTACATTCCCCGCTACGCCGCCGAAGAACTTTAGGGGTAGCGACCTTTAAGCCGTCTAAGGTGTCGCGCATTCCTTCGCCGGGCCGGAAAGCCTGGACGAAGTAGTTCGCTATTTACGCATTTTTAAGGGAAGAGAGCTTGCTAATGTTTGATAACGCCGAGATTGCCCGCCTGACCGAGGCCCGCAACTCGAACATGATCGAAATGCGCCGGGATTTCCATCGCTACCCGGAACTGGCCTTCAAAGAAAGCCGCACCGCTTCCATTATCGCCGATAGCTTGCGGGTGCTGGGGCTGGAAGTGCAGACCGGCATAGCCGAAACCGGGGTAGTGGCGATGTTACGGGGCGGTCAGCCGGGTAAAACAGTCCTGGTGCGGGCCGACATTGACGCTTTGCCTATCATCGAGGAAGGCGGCGGGTCGTACCAGAGCCAGAACCAGGGCGTCATGCACGCTTGCGGCCACGACGGGCATATCACGATTGGCCTGACCGTGGCGGAACTGCTGGCCGGACAGCGTGAGAACCTGGCCGGAAACGTCAAGTTTGTCTTTCAGCCCGCCGAGGAAATAGTGGGCGGCGCAAAACCGATGATCGAGCAGGGTGTAATGGCGGGCGTAGACCTGGCTCTTGGTTTGCACCTGTGGAACGATGCTCCGGCGGGTTTCGCCGGTATGCACGTCGGGCCGTCAATGGCGAACGTAGACTCGATCCGGCTGAGCGTGCGCGGGCGGGGCGGTCACGGTAGCCAGCCTGAAAAAGCGGTTGACTCGGTGATGGCGGCTTGCCAGATCGTAAACACGCTGCAAACGATTATAAGCCGGGAGATTTCGCCCAACCACGCCGGGGTGCTGAGCTTTGGCACGATCAACGGCGGGTTTGCCTCGAATATCATTGCCCCGGAAGTGCTGCTGACTGGCACGGTGCGCTCGTTCTTGCCCGAAGTGCGCGAGACGATGCTGCGCCGGATCGAGGAAATTGCGGTTGGGCTGGGCAAAGCTTTGCGCTGTGAGGTAGGTTTCGAGGTGATCTATAGCTGCCCGGCGGTCGTAAACGACCGGGACGTGACCGAACTGGTGCGGACCAGTGCCGGGACTGTGTTGGGCGAAAAGCAGGTGCTGGACTCACCGCCGGTGATGGGGAGCGATGACATGTCGCTTTTTCTCAAAGAAGTACCGGGTTGTTATTTTGTAGTCGGTTCCGGGCGCAGCGACGGTCAGAGCTTTCCGCATCACCACCCAGGCTTCGACCTGGACGAAGCTTCACTGGCAATCGGCACACGAGTTATGACAAAGGCGGTCCTGGATTGCCTTATTAAGGGATAAAGGAGGCTGGAGCAAGGTTGAGAAGTGAAAAGAAGAGCCGGGAAGCTGGTAAATAGTAAATTTTAGCCACCAACCGGCCCTTCTGGAAGTGCTTGAGGCTTGCTCCGCTTTACCATTTGTCCTGTTAGCTTTGGATTATGTGGCGAAAACATCCCTTAGCCAGGTTAATGATCGGTCTGGGCATTGCCCTGGCGGCAGTCGGAACTATCCTGGCCGCGCTGGTTTACGGTGCTGATTTTTGGGAAGACGGGCGGCGCGCCCCGGCCCAACTGGAAGGCCAGGTTCAGCTACTTTCGCGCCCTACCGCCAGCGTTATCGCCGGTCGCTTCCGGCTGATTACAACACAAGGACAGACGACCGATTTCGAGCTTAAAAATAGCCTGCTCAATGGGCTAAATCGCGCCTTACGCAATGTTACTCCCCCACCGACCATAACTGTAACATTTTCACCCCACCTCCATAATGTTTACACTGTCCAGGTAGACGGCCAATTGCCTCTGGTGCAAGATGCCTACGAACCGGGCCAACCTTTGCAAGCCTGGCAGCGTGTACCGGCTTATATGCTGGCTGCCCTGGGTTTATTCGGCGTGTTGGCCCTGCTTTACGCCGCCCTGACCCTGGTGGACTGGTTTTGGCCGGTCCAAACTTTGCTCGGCCTTCTGGTGGCCCGGATCGAGCGCACCGAAAGTAGCTCGGACGGTTTTAGCGTGATCGTGCGGCCCTGGCAAGCTAACCGGGCGGGCAAGCAGATGCAATTCGACCTCGGCCAGACCGATTTCCTGGCGACCGACGGGGCGGATTACCTGGAAGTAAATTACACCCGCTTTTTGCGCTACGTGCGGCGAGTGCGCTCTCTGACTTTGGACGAATTGCCCCTTTCTGCTCAGGCCGTCCTCCGGGGCATTTCTGGCGAGGCGATCCGCCTGAGCTATGCTCCCGGTTGGCGGTTGCGGGCTTTTCTCTACACCGACGGGCTGCTGGCGTTGGGCCTTTTGAGCGTGACGGTGGCGGTGGGACTGCTCTATCTGCCCTTCTGGGATAATGCGTTTCAGGTCGAGCCGGTTCACTACATGCTGCTGGTTCTGCTGATGATTCTATCTTTTTCAGCTTCGGTTTACCTGCTGGGCCGCTTCCGCCGTAAGCTGCAAGATGTAACAGGCCCCAAGCGGATTATCAATGGCCCGGTGTTGAGTAAATGGCGGGTGACTGGCACTAGCAACGACAACCGGCGGCTGATCGTGGTGGCCGATGGCGGGCTGGCGGCGGGGGAAGCAGGCATCCGCAAGTTTGACCTCAGCCCGACGCTTTTTGACCAGCTTCAGGTCGGGGATATTGTCGAGATCGAGCATACGCCCCGGCTTCGCTTTATTTGTCGCCTGGAAGTCAAGGGGCATCAAGAATTGACCCGCAGTTACGGGCTGTAAGTCCGATCCAGGCGCGGGTTTTTATCGGATTGAACCGCATCGAACTTGAATCAAGTGTCGAAGTGAACCGAATCGAATTAAATATCGAAGTAACCGAAGGAGCTTTTCTTGCCCAGACCTGTTTTGATGGACGTAGATACCGGCATTGACGACGCCCTGGCTCTGATGCTGGCGGCGCGTTCGCCCGAAATAGAACTGTTAGGCTGCACCAGCGTAGCCGGAAATGTAACCGTCGAGCAAACTACCCGCAACACCCTGGCGGTGCTGGAGTTGGCCGGACGCGGTGAGGTTCCAGTGGCGGTCGGGGCGGCCCGGCCTCTGGTGCGCCGCCTGACCACGGCGACTTATTTCCACGGGCCGCAAGGGTTGGGTCGGCTCGACCTGCCCGCGCCCAAAGCCGCCCCGCTTGCGACCCCGGCTCCGCAATATCTGGTCGAGATGGCGAACCGCTACGCAGGCGAGTTGACGCTGATCGCGGTCGGGCCGCTTACCAACCTGGCAATGGCTCTCCTGCTCGACCCGCACTTTGGGCGTAAGTTGGGCCACCTCGTCATTATGGGCGGGGCGGTGCGGGTAGGCGGGAATATTACGCCCGTGGCGGAGGCTAATTTCTACAACGACCCCGAAGCAGCCCAGGCGGTCATGACTTGCGGCGCGGCGATTAGCCTGGTTGGATTGGATGTCACCTTGCAGGCTAACCTCAAGTGGGCTGAAATTGTTCATCTGGACGACCGAAAGAGCCAGTTAGACCCGGTTGCGCTGGCTTCGCTCGAACTGTTGCGCTTTTACACCCAGCCTTACGGCCCAGACGGTGGCGCGAACCTGCACGACCCGCTTGCAGTCGGCATCGTGGTACAGCCTGAGCTTGTCCAGACCGAACGAATGCAGGTCGAAGTCGAGACGCAGGGACGGCTCACTCGCGGCCAATCGGTCGGTTTTTCTAAGATTGCAGTAGATACTTTGCAAGATTTTGGCGAGTATGATGACGCAATCGGCATCCGCGAGGAGCATCCTTCCAATGCCGACGTCTGCCTGGGCCTGGATGCTCCGGCTTTTGTAAGCCTGTTCCGCGAACGGCTGGGCCTGGTTTAGCGTACTTTATGGTGGGCCTGGGCCATGACGGTGCATTACCAGCGCACTTTGGAAAAGAACCTGGATAAGAGCCAGGAAAAGAACCGGGAAAAAGCATGAGCGAAGCTAACAAGTTATGGGGCGGGCGGTTCGATAAGCCGGTAGATAAGACCGCCGAAGAGTTTGGAGCCTCGATTTCTTTCGACCGGCGGCTTTACCGCGAGGATGTGGCCGGGTCAATCGCGCACGCCCGGATGCTGGCCCGGCAGGGGATTATACCCGCCGAGGACGCCGAAAAGATCGTGGCGGGTCTGGAACGGATTCGGGAGCGGATTGATAAGGGTCAGTTCGAGTTTCGGCTCGACCGGGAAGATATTCACCTTAACATCGAAGCGGCCTTGCGCGAGGATATTGGCGAGGCGGCGGGCCGTCTGCATACCGGGCGGAGCCGTAACGATCAGGTCGCGCTGGATATGCGGCTTTACGCCCGCCGGACGATTGCTCTAACTGTGCGGCAGATTTTACACCTGCAAGAAACTCTGGTGCGCCTGGCGAACGGCTGGCACGGCGTGATCTTGCCGGGGTACACCCATCTGCAACGCGCCCAGCCAGTGCTACTCTCGCATCATTTGCTGGCTTATTTCGAGA
Source organism: Chloroflexia bacterium (assembly GCA_038206175.1). Lineage (GTDB taxonomy): Bacteria > Chloroflexota > Chloroflexia > Chloroheliales > Chloroheliaceae > 54-19. The sequence continues at coordinate 1,596 of JBBRBE010000252.1, read as the reverse complement.
TGTTGCAGCGCGACGCGGGCCGTCTGGTGGATTGCTACGCCCGCACCGACGTTTCGCCCCTGGGTAGCGGCGCACTGGCCGGGACGCCTTACCCGCTCGACCGCGATTTTGTGGCGGCCAACCTGGGAATGGGTGCGGTTAGCCGCAATAGCCTCGACGCGGTAAGCGACCGCGATTTTGTGGTGGAGTATCTGGCGGCGGCGGCTCTTTGCTCGGTGCATTTGTCGCGGCTGGCCGAAGAGATTATCCTGTGGAGTACCGGCGAGTTTGGCTTTGTGGAACTGGACGACTCGTATTCGACCGGCAGCAGCATTATGCCGCAGAAGAAAAACCCCGATATGGCCGAACTGGTGCGTGGCAAAACCGGGCGGATGGTCGGACATCTTACCGCCGCTCTGGTGATGCTCAAAGGTTTGCCTCTGGCTTACAACAAGGACATGCAAGAGGACAAAGAAGGTTTCTTCGATGCTTCCGACACTCTGCTCAACTGCTTGATCGTCTTTCAGGGTATGCTTTCGACCATGAAGATACGCGGCGGGGTGATGGCGAAAGCGGCGGAAGGTTCTTTTGCAACGGCGACCGACCTGGCCGATTACCTGGTCAAGAAAGGTTTGCCCTTTCGTCAGGCCCACGAAGTAGTCGGCAAGCTAGTGCGCTACGCTATCGAGCGCGGCCAGACTTTCGCAACCCTGAGCCTGGCTGAATTTCAAACTTTCTCGCCGCTCTTTGAAGAAGACGCCCGCCAGATTACGACGGCCAGTTCGCTGGCGGCCCGCAACACCTACGGTGGAACCGCCCCTGGTCAGGTACAGGCCGCCCTGGAAGGAGCCGACGCGCTCCTGGCCCAGACCCGCGCCTGGCTCAATAACCTCAAATTCGAGGTCTGATCTATTAACTCAAGAATTGCATAAATAATTCACAAAGAGGCAGACCCTCTATTAGGCTCAACCGTCCAGCCACACCCCTATGGCGTAGGCCGGGCTACCCCAACGAAGCCCCGTGAACGGGGCTAATGCCCTTGCGCCCTATCCTGTGTGTACATCGGTGTCCCTGTATTAGGCCCATTTATGGGTCTTCGTTGAGGTAGCCCGGCTCTTTAGGGCCGGGCGGTCGAGCCTAATAGAGGGTCTGCCTCTTGGTGCAATTTTTATGCAATTTCCAAGTATTAAGAATTAGACCTGCAATGTTTATACAGGGGGAATGCAAAGTCCAAGTTTTGCCCATGTCACGCCCTACGGGTGTGAGCGAGAATTAAGCCAGGTCTTGACTAAAAGCAAATCTAAGCGAAGAATCTTCTTGAACTACCTCGATCTTGCTTAGTCAAAAAGATTCTTCGCTACGCTCACACCCGCAGGGCGTGACACCTCGACTTTGCATTCGCCCTGAATGTTTATTCTAACTTGTTGACATAGTGAAGCGAATTTGTTATTATTATTTCTATGGATGACGAAATAACGAAACAAGCTAAAAAGGTTCAAGAACTAGCCAGGCTTTACAAGGCGTTGGGAGAACCTACGCGCTTGCGGATCGTGGGGCTATTAAGGCAACACGACGAATTAAGTTGCATGGAATTAGCCGAACTTCTGGGTAAAGTTC
>JBBRBE010000251.1:0-7205 GCA_038206175.1 Chloroflexia bacterium | reverse complement strand
TCGATGGTACTAACCTGCAAGATCAGGGGCCGCTCATCGTCCAGAGCGTAACTTGCCCGTACTGCCCGCCGAACCTCAAGGTCGGGCGGCTGGAAAAAAGCTTCCGACACGCCAGGGTAAATCACCCGCGTTTTCGGGCCGATCTCCGGGCCGAGCCACCTGATCAAATCTTGCCGGGTACTCTGCGAGATCACGATTATTCGGGCGGCTTTGTTTGCACATAACGGTACCAGCGTTCGCAGATTGAGGCGGTTGAGGCGGGTGTGCAGGTGGGGATAGAGTAAGAACGAGAGATCGTAAATGGTTATTACGCTGGCGGTCTGCCGAAAAGGTGGAGCAATAAAAGACAGGCCGTGATAAATTCGGCGGCCTGTCCCGGCTCCAAATACCTTGCGGTCGAAGTCGAATAGAGCTTGCACCGGAGCGGGCAGGCGATGGGCCATCTGTAACAGCATCCGCCACTGCCGGTTGTCCAGGTTTACCGAACGCAGGGGCAACCCGCGCAGGGCTGGAGACAGACCGTTCAAGCCTTCTCCGGCAGCGTTCAGTGCGTTTGGTGGCGGTGGCTGACGATTGTAGAAAAGCCGGTAGTCAAGCGGAACGCCTGACACCGGCTTTTCAAGCTCTAACTTTACTAGCTCCTGGCCGAGTTGACGTGAATAGCGAGCGATACCGGCAGTCTCGCCGATAGCAGCACTAACGTCCAGGCAGACTTCGACCGGCAAAACTGATTTTTCTTTCATCTAAAGTAAGCCTGGCTCAACTGGCCTAGTCTGAATAGCTTTACATAACTAATGTTTTGCCTGAGCCTTAACGAACTACCGTGTCCTGGCTTCGGGCTAAAACGGGGTCGGAGGCCAGGGCCGCTCCCAACCCCAACCCGGCGTAACGCGGCGCGATACGTTCACTCAGCAGGTTTAACCGCTTGAGGTTTGCCATCAGGTGGTTTTGAAAGACATCGTTCTGGAACTCGTTCATGGCCCGGTTGGTGACGGCAGCATGATCGAAATCGGCTCGGTTGAGGCCCATACGCTCTCCGCCGCTTTGCCAGTAAAGGTCAATCTGGCTGCGGAAGCCGCCGCGTTCTCGCCCTAGAAAGAGGGTGCGGCACAGGCTAAAAGCGTAGTCTTCCAGTTCGTGCCGCTCCGCTTCGTCCACGTGGCTCACTTCTTCGGCAATGCTGTCAATGCCGAAACCGACGTGCCGTCCTTCGTCCTGCATCACCAGGTCAAGCACCTGGTTGAGGCACGGGTCGGTATTGACTCGCTTGGCGTAACTGAACGCACCCATTGCGTAGCCTTCGACCAGCACCAGCATACCGATTGCTTTCTTGTGCCAGTTAGGAGTCCCCAGGATGCTATCTATAATAAATTTTACGTTCAAATCTACCGGGAAGACTTCCATACGGTCCAGGTAGCGGCGAAAGACTTCGATATGGCGGGCCTCGTCCATGACCTGTGAAGCCAGGAAAAGCTTACCATCCATATCCGGGCGCATATTTACCAGTTGGGCGCAAATGAGCAGAGAACCTTGCTCGCCGTGCAGAAGTTGGCTTAAAACCCAGCCAGTCTCGCGCCGGGCCAGGACTTCGCGCTCGCTCAGGCTCAGGCAATCGGTCAGGCCCATCTGCGCGGCTCCCCAATACTCGTCCCGCAACAAAGGTTTTGTGTCATCAATCGGGGTCCAGGTAATGTCGGTCTGAGGGTTCCAGGCTTTGCGCTTCGCCACTTCGTAAAGCCGCCGTCCTTTGGCAAAATCCGGCTCGTATTCGAGGTTCCACAGGCTGGTTGAAGCACTGGGAGCCTTCCGTCGTTCGGTCAGGGTTCCTGCCGCGACGTGACGCAGAAAGTAGCCGAACTTACGCCCGGTAATGCGGTACACGTCCTGTAAATAGGCTAATCGTTCCTCTAGCATTGCTTTTCCTCCGCAATAACACTCACAACTTACCAAAATTTAAAGTACCGGCCAACTTAATCTGGTGCGTCTAAAACCTTAATTTTTCCTATTTCTTTACCTCTATGGCTACTAACGCCACAAGCGGCAAGGTTGCCGGCTTTTACCCGTATCGCCAGACGTGGTAATGCTGCCCGACATTGCCCATTTCAACTTGCCAGCCCGGAGCGTTCGAGGGGGTGTAAGTAACGGTGCGGCGTTGAAAAACCTGGATCAACACAAGTTGTTCCTGGCCGCCTAGCCTGACCTTTGCCCAGTACGCTTCAGTCAGGGGCAGGCCCACGAGATAAGTCAGGGGATTGGGCAGACTGTCAGACCAATTCACGATTACGTCCGGGATATTATGACCGAGAATATTGTCATACGAACTGTATTTAACCGGCCCCGGCGGATCAGGCAACGTTCCAACCTGACCGTTTTTATCAATTGTCTCGGTTACGGCCTGACCGACCCGGTTGGGCATCCGACGGTCGTTGTTAAGCGAGGCAACCGCCCCAAAGCTGGCATAAGTCGGCGCGTCCAGGTTGACCGATAGCGGGTCGCCCGCGACCTGCACGACGGCGGCCTGGCGCGGCTCGAACCGGGTATTACCGAGTTGCATCTGGCCGCTGATCAGTTCGTAGACCAGCAGGCCGGTGCTGACAAACCACTGGCTGGCCCGGTCGCCCGCCGGGTCGTTAATTTCCATGCGGGCTTTATCGAAGTAAAAAACGGCCCGCTGGCCGCCGGGCGACTCGATGTAGGGTTCTTGCCGAATATCGAACGCTTTAGGGCCATAAAGCCAGCTACGCGTAACTTTGCCACCGGCCAACGGCCCGTCCGCCGCGAACCACAGGTTGCGCACGTTCTCGTCGGCACCGGCCAGGCCCGCTCCTTCATACAGGCTCCCTCCGTTATCGAGGGTCGGGCCGGTGCTGAACCGCCAGCGTCGTACCTGAGTATTTCCGCCGTTAAGTCGGTAGCCAAAAGAAGCCGTGTAGGTGATGTTGGGTTGGAGCGGCTTTTGAGCCGCAAAAGTCGCGCCGCGCTCGAAAGCATAAGTGAGTGGTTTAACCGAAGAGTAGACCGGCAGAGGCGTACCGTTTGCATCGGTAAGCGAAAAGAGGCCGGGATCGTATTCGACCGCACCGGGGCCACGATACTGGATCGAAATAGGATTACCCAGCGGATATTGCGGATGCGACGCTCCAAAAGCGTCCGGGCTATCCAGGCGACACTGCCGCCCAAAATTAACCCCACCCTCCGGGGGATAAAGTACCCAGGCTGGCTCGAAAACTTCCTTAAAGACGGGTATTCCAAAATCAATGACAGTGATAACACCTTTGCCGTCCGGGGTAGCAGCGAAGCCAAAACCGACATCAGGGTAGCGCGGATCAATGATTACAATACGGTGGTTGAGCATGGGCATGAAAGCATCTACCGCCGCGCCCGGTTCGGCTACGTAAGCGATGTTTTCGTTGACCGATTCGGAAGGATAGCCCGCCGCCTTGCAACGCATGAAGAAAGTCTCGCCGGTAAAGCCGGGTTTTCCGGGCGTCTGGACGTGCGGGTTGCCTGGCAAGGGGAAGTTCTGGCGGAAATAATCGGCGTGACCCTGCGCGGAGGCGACCAGGGCCGGGTGCAGGCTCGCTGGTCTGACCCCGGCTTGCTGACGGTAAAAGTTAACCCGGTTCAAGGCCGTTTGCAGCCGAGGATCGCTAAGGTTAGCGGGCATGGCAATAGCTCCTGGTGGTGCTGGCTATAGCTCGAACGTTTTAACAGGTTGCCTTTTTTAGATAGAGATTAAAAAGATTCGGAAAGTTAGCTCAAATTTTAATCAAGCCTGAGCCTAGCATACACCAAAAATAGAGCTTTGCCAATAAGCTCAGATCTTAAAAGCGATATGGTATGAAGTGAAAGATAAATAAAAAGAGCCAGCTTGCCGTAAGCTGGCTCTTTTTATTTACGATAGTAATTTTAGTCGAAGACTGGTGCAGGAGCCGGGGCTTCTTTGCTTTCGCCTTCGGTTTTGGAGCCAGCGTTGGCCTGTTGCTGTTGCTTGAGGCTCTTGGCTGGAAGCAAGAAGGCTACCAGGATAGTCAAAGCCGTGCCGATTGTAACCACTACGAAAAGGGTGCTAACCGCGCCTACCCCGGCATCCAGTCGGGCTGCCGGTGAAATTTGACCACCCGTGGCGCGGGCAACTGCCCCAAGCCGATCCGCCAGGCTTTGCGAAAAGACTACCGCCAGGACAGCAATACCGATAGAGCTAAAAATCTGGGCGGTCGCGTTGTAAAGCGAACTGGCTTTGGGTAAAGCCGGGCCGGTGACACTCGAAAGCGCGACCGTCTGCAAAGGCAGGTTCGACCAGCCGAAGCCAATTCCTCGGATCAGCAGGATCGGTACGAGGCTCCAACCGTCGGTACTCGGACTGATTCCAATCAGCCAGGCTGAGCTAATCGTCAGAGCGATAATACCGATAACAACCTGAGCGCGTGGCCCGATTATATCGTAAAGGCGGCTGCCACTGATGATGCCGATAGTTGCGCCTATTCCTTGCGGCATCAGGGCCAGGCCGGTACTGACGGCATCCTGACCTTTGAATTGTTGCAAGAAGAGCGGCAGGATAAAGAAGCTTCCAAAGATTACGGCCCGCACGACCCAGGTGACGATTGAAGTCACCAGGAAAGTGTTAGATTTGAACAGCCGCAAGTCCAGTACCGGGTCTTTGGAAACGCGGGTTTCGTACCAGCCAAAAGCCAGCAGCACCACCAGGCCCCCCACCAGGAAAGCCCAGACCGACGGTTCACCCCAGCCGTTAACCTCGCGGGTGACGGGATTTTTGGTCTGCCCGACGATATTAAAGGCGTAAACTACCATTACCGTACCAACTATCGAAAGCAACAACCCTACAAAATCAAACCCTTTCGGACGCGCCACTGCGCCGCCTGGCGTACCCGCTCCAGCAGCCTGCGGGCGACCACCAGCCATAGTTCCAGCCTGACCGCCGGGATTGCTTCCGGCATCGGCGGCAGATTGCGCCTGGGCAGCAGCGTTTGGGTTAGATCCGCCCGGTGCGCCCGCTCTCTGGGGAGTCGCTTCGGGCTTGTAGATCATCGAGATTAGAACTATCGCCGCCAGACCCACCGGCACGTTGATAAAGAAAATCGAAGGCCATTCAAAACTGCTATCCACCAGGAGACCGCCCACGGTTGGGCCGAGCGTCGGAGCCAGCAGCACCGGGATCGCGATCACGGCAGAACTGGCCGCTCGTTCGGCGGGGGGGAAAACGCTAAATGAAATCGAGGTCGCCAGGGGAAATAGCATTCCGCCGCCAATACCCTGGAAAAGCCGGAAGGCTACCAGCAACGGCACGCCGCCACCGCCAAACCACTGGTCTATGTAGTGCGACATACCACACAGGAAGCTACCTACGGTAAAGAGGGCCAGTGCGACAATGAACATGCGCTTGACCCCGAAGCGATACCCGGCATAACCCGCCACCGGAATAATGGCGGCCTGGGCCAGGAAATAGCCCGTGATGACCCACTGGATTGTGTTAATATCAACGTTGGGGTCTTGCTTTTTAAAAGAGTTCTGCATCGCGGTCAGGGCGACGTTCACAATCGTATTATCCAGCACGGCCATAAACAGGCCGAGGGCGGCTACCAGGGCCACCGCGTATCTATAAGGTATCTTTCTCAATTCGTGTGCCTCTCAAAAATATCCTATTACCGTTCAAACCACATGCCAAACCTGTTTGACTGATTGAATCAAAATAAGGGGTTGCACTCAGACTACTTTGTCTTCCTGCTCGTCCCTGGCCGCTTCCAGCAATTTGTGAAGCAGACGGCGAAGTTCGTTTAATTCCTCCGGGCTGAACCGACTCGTCACGCGCCGCTCGATTGAAGCGGCTTTTTCCGGCAGTCCTTTAATCTGGGCGCGGCCCGCTTCGGTCAAATAAACCCGTACCACCCGGTTGTCCTGCGGGTCACGTTCGCGCCGAATCCAGCCGTGCTTACTTTCCAGTTCCTTGACCGAGCGCGTAATCATGCTGGGGTCTACTTGCAGGAAATTGGTCAGAAAGTGCTGGCTTAACCCATCCTCGCGCTTCAGCATCAAAAGTATTCTAACCGTCAGGCTGTTGATCCCCAGTTCACGCTCGAAAGCCAGCTTGAAAACCCCTAGTGCGCGGCCCAGGTAATGAGGCATCGGCGAGGGGCTATCCTGGAGGAAATCTTCCCACAGAAACCGGGTTGTTTCCATTTCATTACGGTTTAGCTCTTCCCGGTTTTCTTTGTCAGTTGCTGAAGTCATAAGAAGTTCCTGCTAGAGCATAAAAAGTTTGTTGTGCTATCAATCTTTGACACAGCAAATATACCTCAAACGTTTTATCAGGTCAATAGTTTTAGAAGCAATCTTTGACATTGCAACAAATTCTCAACCGAATTAACCCCGATAACCTGGTCTGCCCATGTCATTCTTCGCTTCGCTTTAAATGACGCGAACTTTGCATTCGCCCTGCCCTGAGAACGAATAGAATTTGAATCAGGGATTAGATCGGTTATGATAATCTGGCTATTACTTGTCAGAACGACCCTACCCGCGTACTGGGAACTAATTCTGGCCCGGTGTCGGATAATTTATTGAGTCATTTGAGATTTAAGAGGAAATTTTATGGCAAGGAGCCTCAAAAGTCAGCAGATCAGGCTTATCAACCGGCAAGGCGACGCTTTGCGGCTGGGCATGGGTTGGAGCGTGGACGACCTGGGCAAACCCCAGATTCTAATCGAAAGTACGATGGGCGACGCCCACCCTAGCGGGACACACCTGGGTGGCGTAGTCGAGCAGGTCAAGATCGGGGTTTATCAGCAGGGTGGCAAACCGGCAGTCTTTACGGCCACTGATGTTTGCGACGGACAGGCTCAGGCCCACGAGGGAATGAGCTATAGCCTGGTGAGCCGGGACGTGCTGGCGGCGATGCTGGAAATTCACGCACTGGCCCATCCGCACGACGGCGTAGTAGCCGTCTCAAGCTGCGACAAGGGTATCCCCGCCCACCTGATCGGCCTGGCCCGCGTCAATCTACCGGCGATCCACGTGCCGGGCGGTACGCAGCTAAATGCCCCGGACGGCCTGACCAGCGAACATATGTATCATCTGGGCGACGAGTTCGACCAGGGCAAAATCTCCGCCGACGAACTTCTGGCGGCCCAGAAGGGAGCCAGCCCTACCTGCGGAGCCTGTCAGTTTATGGGGACGGCCAGCACCAA
>JBBRBE010000250.1:0-7353 GCA_038206175.1 Chloroflexia bacterium | reverse complement strand
CGATATTCCTCGTAATAGCCCAGCGTAATATCCAGGGGGGGAGCCTGCGGGCCACGCCGAGTGAGGTAGGCTCCTTGCAGGTCGGCAAAGAGTTTTTCCTGCCGTACCGCCGCTTCCCGCACTCCGCCTTCCAGAAAGTAGCCACTGGTAGCCGTTTCAGGCAAGGTCAGCACATCTACCGCCCGGCCTTCGTCCCCCAACTGCTCGAATATATCGCCGATGCGGGCAATGTTAGCGGCGTAATCGCCCTTTTTGGGCTGGAATTGCCCCAGCACTACCTGTAGCTTGCGGTTCTCGATTTCCTCATCCCGTATCGTCTGTACCATAGAAGAAAAGCTCCTTACTTAATTACCCGTTCCACTCGGTCAACGAAGCGGTATAGTTTGGTTGGGCCATAGTTGCCGCCGGGCCGGGTTTCGGCCAGTTCTTCCAGCATGGGCGGATGTTCGGGGTCGGGCAGTTCGGCCTTACCCGGTTCGCGGATCGTCAGTCGTTTGCGGAAATTACGCTTATCGAGCTTTTCATTCCAAATAATTTCGTAAATTCTTTGCAACTCGCGCAGGGTAAATTTCTCCGGCACAAGCTGAAAGGCTACGTTGGTGTATTCCAGCTTCGAGCGCAATCTTTGTAAGGCATAATCCAGGATCGCCCGGTGGTCAAAAGCCAGATCGGGCAGCCCGTACATCGAGAACCAGCGGGCCTGGGCTGCATCACTTCCGGCCTGTAACGGCCTGACCTGTCCTGCTTCGACCAGGGCCAGATACGCCACCGTAATAACACGGGTGCGCGGGTCCCGACCAGGGTCGCCAAAGGTGTAAAGCTGTTCCAGGTAGACCTCTTGCACGCCGGTTTCTTCGTGCAGTTCGCGCAGAGCAGCAGCTTCAAGGCTTTCGCCCATATTGATAAAGCCGCCCGGCAAGGCCCACACGCCCTGATAGGGCGGCCCTTTACGCTGGATTAACAGCACTTTCAGGTCGTTTTCGCGCACAGTAAAAATTACGATGTCTACCGTTACGGAAGGCCGGTCGTAGTCTGCCGGGTTGTAGGTTGCCAGAAAATCCTGGTCGCTCTGGGTAGAGTAAGCTGCCTCAGTTTTGGCTCTTGCCATTGTTTCCTCGCTATAAAAAGTGTTTTAATTACACTCAATTATAAAGCGGAGTCGCAGGTGTGTCAAATAAAGGTAACAACTTTTAATTAGTTTAAAGCACTAATCCAACCTGTACCAATCCAAAACCAGGTTTGGGAAATTGAGTGTCGTTTGTCTTTGTCACCTTCCGATAACAAAAGCACTAAGGCTTGCTTAGTTTCATCGTAAGCAGCACTGGGGTAATTGACTGTACTGGATGGCCCGCTAGTTGGTTGTTTCGTCCAGGTTTTGCCCTCCCAAGTCCAGGTGTCAAGACCTTCTGCTAAACCCGCTCCGACCCCGCCAAATAACACAGCTTGTTGCAATTTGCTATCGTAAACAAAACCAGCATAAGAACGTGGGGTAGGGGAGTTAGTTAGCTGCAACTTCAACCAATCCTGACCATTCCAAGTCCAAGTATCACCTACCGCACCATTATTGTCATCACCACCAAAGAGAATTAGTTGCTGCTGTGCGGCGTGATAGGCCATTGCTGCTCTAGTGCAAGCGGAAGGCGAATGAGTGGATTGAAGCTGCTTCCAGTCTTGACCGTCCCAGGCCCAGGTATCATCAAACTTTGTAGATATTTTGCCTTTAGGGTCTGGGGCTTCACCGCCAAATAGTACAAGCTGTTGGTGGGCAGTGTCGTAAACCATTGCTGTCCCACTTCGAGCTGAAGGCGAGTGCGTCGGTTGAAGCTGCTTCCAGTCCTGACCATCCCAGGCCCAAGTTTCAGCTAGAGTCGTGCCACTACCGTTGTCTCCTCCAAACAAGATCAATCTGCCAGTCTTGTCCGGTGCTAAAGTAGCACCAGACCGGGCTAAGGGTGTAGTTTTAGGATGAAGTTGTACCCAATTCTGCCCCTTCCACAACCAGGTGTCATTAAGCATTTCGGGGTTTAAGCCTCTTCCTACACCTCCAAAAACCAGGACAGCTCCATTGGTTTTGTCGTAGCCCATATTGGCACTCCAACGGGCAGGTATCGCCGAAGGTGCAGGGACTTGAGAATTGCCGGACTTTGAAGCAGTTGGATTGATTGTATGAGTAACACTTAATGGGGTAATTTGTAGTGTTGATGGAATGGTTTGGTTGAGCGTGAAAGGAGCTGTCAGGGGTGGAACTGAGGGGTTGTAAGTTGCTACATCATTTGATTGTACCGAGCCACAGGCTGTTGTAATAAGAGTCACGCTTGTAAGCATGACTCTTATTAACCCCTTAAGACGCACTAACTTAGACCTAACTCCAAATCCAGACTGCTGGCGTTTGGTTTTGTTTGAGACCAAATCTGCACTCCTTCTTTCCAGTGTCCGTAGCGGCCAGTATTATTACATTCTAATTTGAAAAAATTAGTGGTACAGTATGTTTTAACTAGCCTTATCATATCATTTATGATAAAAAAGTTAGTATACATTAAAATGATTTAATAATACGCCACACTCAAAACTGAAAAGTGTTGATAACTCTGACCCGGTGACATTCAAAATTCTAAACAGTGGTTTCATCGCAGAAAATATTGTAACCCAATTGTAGAGGCAGCATAGCCAAATACTCCTAGCTTCGGCAACTAAACGAAAATTTACAGTTGGGCCTATCCATTTCTAGTGTATAATGTTGGGGCAAACTTAAAATCAAGATGTTCCACTGTTTACAAAAGGTCATAGATGAAAACGGAAGAATCTACGCTGTTGTTGGTAGATGATAATGAAGATAACCTTCGGATGCTTTCTTTGCGGCTCAACCGGCGCGGCTACGAGGTTGCTCTCGCCACGAGTGGGCCAAAAGCTTTAGATATGCTGGAAAAGCAGAAATATGACCTTGTGCTGCTGGATATTATGATGCCGGATGTAGATGGTTTCGAGGTGCTGGAACGGATTCGCAAAGAGTATAGTATTGCCGACCTGCCGGTAATTATGGCGACGGCTAAGGACGAAAGCCAAGATATTGTACGCGCTCTCAAGCTAGGAGCCAACGATTACGTTACTAAACCGATAGATTTTGCGGTACTGGTGGCCCGTGTCCAGACTCATCTGACGCTCAAAAATCTTTCGCAGCTAAAAGATGAGTTCCTGCGCATAGCCAGCCACGACCTGAAGAACCCGCTCTGGTCGGTGCAGACGGCGGCCCAGATGATCGAAGAGTTAGTTCCGGTGGGTGGGACAATGACCGAGCAAGCCAGTAAAATGTTCGGGATGATTTCGCGGCAAGCGACCGAAATGCAGCGCATCATTTCGGACTTTTTAGATTTCCAGGCTATCGAAGACGGTCAGCTTATCCTGACCCTGGCTCCAACCGACCTGAACGAGATCGCCCGCGCTGCGGTCGAAATTAATATTGACTACGCTGCCCGCAAAGGGATTGCTCTGGAACTGGCTCTGACCGAGGCCATGCCCCCGCTCCGGGTCGACCCCGCCCGATTGTCTCAGGTCATCCAGAATTTTGTAAGCAACGCGATCAAGTTTAGCCCTAAAGGTAGTGGCGAAGTGGTCGTGCGGACTCAGGTCGAACCGGGCGCGGTGCTGGTCGAGGTGGCCGATTGCGGGCCGGGTTTGCGCGATGAAGACATGAAGCGGGTCTTTGGCAAATATGCCCGGTTGAGCAACCGGCCCACAGGCGGCGAGAAAAGTTCGGGGTTGGGCCTGGCAATTTGTCGTCAGATGGTCGAATTACACGGCGGGCAGATCGGGGTTCGCAACAACCCCGGCCAGGGCGCGACCTTCTGGTTTGCGCTGCCGGTCAAGTCCTGATAGAGAAAGTTCTAACGAGCAGACCTTAGCGGGAGTGCAGATATTTAAGCCAGACCTGCCGCTCCGCCTGGGTGGAATGATTGGTAGCGGTGACGCGGGTGGTGTCGGCGGGAAGTTCGAGCCGAAAATATTGATCTCCGTGCCAGTGTGGGCTGGCCTCCTGCTCGATTTGATATAAATCCAGTTCGAGCAAAGTCTGGCCCTGATCGCTTTCGATCCGGCACAGGCCGTTGTTGTGCGGATGGCGGTTGATGCCCAGGACGAGTTCGCGGGCGGTAGGTGGCAGCCCATAGCTAACCCAACTTCCGGCCCTGGTGAGGATCGTGTACTCGCCATCGTAGGCCAGGCCCGCGCTGTCGAGCAGGGTGGGAGTGAGAGGAACTGCCAGGGGTTGTCCTTCTCCGGCAGGCTGCTTTTGCAGAATAAGTTTGAGCCAGTAGCGGGTAAAAGCGGGTGGAATGACCAGTTTTTCGCGGCGGATGAAATCTTTGAGGATCAGTTCGTCCGGTGAAATCGTCTCGAAGTTGAGAATGTTGACATCGTAACTATCGGCGACGATAGACCGGCCTAAAAAATCCAGATCACCCAACGCTAGCTCGAACTCGTGATACGACACTCCCCGCCCCTGCCGGGCCAGGCTCTCGTGCGGGTCGGCAGACTGGCGCAAAGCCTCCGCAAAGTAAGGCCGGGGACTTTTATCGGCGTAGAGTAGGGCCAGGTCATCGGGAAGCATATTGAAGAAGGGCAAGCGGGAGGTATGGTAATCCCAGGGCAAAAGCCGGTTGGGAGTTTCAGCGATCAGCATCAGTCCACCCTCGCGCAGTAATCCCCAGGCCCGCCGCAAGGTCGAAAGCCGCTCCTCCAAAGTAAGGTGTTCCAGCACCGCGTAAAGTAGCACAATGTCTACCCGCTTGACCGTCTGCTCCATTTGCTCTAAGAATTCACCATCGGGCAGATGAAAAAGATGAACGTTTTGAAGGCCCATAGCCTGAGTACGCAGGCGTGCGGCTTCGACGTGCGGGCCGCTATAGTCACAGCCGTAGACGGTCTGACAGATTTGGGCAAAGGCGGCTGCTTTGGAGCCAGTGCCGCAGCCGATTTCCATTACTACCTTGTCCCTAAAATCGTCCCCGGTAGTGTAGAGCCAGGGGAAGATATAGCGGACGCACTGGTTGTATTTATCGGCGATTTCGCGGTGGATTTCCGCCTGGCCCGCCTCGGAACTGACCCAGGCAGGGTCGGCGTAACGCAGGTAAGTACCCACAAAACCCTGCTTGATTTCCTCGATAAGAGCCGGGTCGGTCAGGTAGAAGTGGTCAAAATTAGTGGTCATGAGGTTAGACGCGCTCGTAGCGGTCGAGATTGAGGACGAAAATAGTCGCCCGCCCGGTCTGGATTTCGCTCCCGCCGGTCAGAATATGCTCAAGCGGAGTGGAAGCCGAGGCTGATTTTTTGGCCGCCAGCGTTGCACTATCCGGGAAGGGATTGGTGACAGGCTGGCGGCGGCTCTGGCTATGGCGGGCGACAATATCCAGCACGTTCTGCACCGCTTCGTCCAGTACGCCGACGATGACGGTAGTGTTGCCCTGACGCAGGAAGCCGCCGGTAGAGGCCAGTCTGGTTGCTCCGTAATGGGCGGCAGTCAAGCCGTCAATCAGGTCGTCGGCGTCCTCATTTTGGACGATGGCTACTACCAGTTTCATCGCCATAATTTATGCTTCCTCTCTTCGCTCCGTCGGATTAGCCCAAAACAAGGTTTGAACTAATAAAATAAAAGTGGGGTGTATTATAGGTTCGGTAAGGCGGACTGTCAACCACCAGATGAAAAATGGGTGAGCCTCAGATTTTTGCATGGTAGAATAAGCAGTGAGAAATTAGGCCAGTGAGATGTTAGGAGGTGGGTAAGGTGAGCGAAGATTTTGATGCTGATTGGACGCAACTAGCGGGTAAGGTTTTGAGTGGGATTAAAGAGTGGCGTTTGCAACATCCTAAAGCCACTTTAACCGAAATTGAAACGGTTTTAGATCAGCGTTGGGCCGTCGCGCGGGCTAAATTTATGCAAGATATGGCCCTAGCGAGTGAGGCCGCTAACCTCAGAACGGCCGCCCAGAGCAGCCTCTGTCCCAATTGTGGCAACCCCTTACTCTCGCGCGGACTGCACCAGCGCGAAGTGATTATACAGCCTCATCAGACCCTCCATTTACAACGTAGCTATGCTTACTGCCCCAAGTGTCAAAAGGGGCTTTTCCCCCCTGGATCGTGAATTAGGCTTACTAGCTAACCACGTTTATACTCTATGTTTAGAAGAAGGGATGGTGCGGCTGGGCAGTTGGCTACCCTTTGAGCCAGCCCGCGCTCAACTAGCCTTTTTTACTGGCACGACGGTTGGGGAAGCCACCTTGCGTCGCCAAACTGAGTTGAGCGGAGCAGCCTGTGTCCAACTCCAGGCTGAACAAGTAACCACCCTGCCAAACCAACCTTCCAACCCTTCCCCGGCCCCGACCAAAGCCTTAATGAGCCTAGATGGGCCTTTGTACAATTAGTTGGGGGTGAGTGGCGCGAAGTTAAAACATTGGTGGTTGGTCAAATCGAACCACCGATCCTCGAAAAAGGTAAAATGGGGGTGCATAGTACAGTACGGCCTTGAGCTATTTTTCAAGGATGACCACGGTGCGGGAATTTGAAGAAGCGGCCACCCTTGAGCTAGAGCGGCGCAACATTTTTAGGGCCGAGCAGGTCTGTGCGGTCAATGAGGGAGCGGAGTGGTGTCAAAGTTTTGTAGCTTATCATCGGCCCGATGCGGTTTGCATTTTAGAGCAGCCCCACGCCTTTGAACACGTGGCGAAGGCCGGTCGGGCCGTGTTTGGGAAACTGGCACAAGTGAGTTTGAAGGCTGGCACAAACAGCAGCGCGAACAATTGCGAAAAGGTGATTCACAAGTGGTATTGGACGAGCTGGGACAGCTTGGTAAGGTAGCCCAGGCTCAAAAGCGTGAGGGAGTTAGCCGAGGTGGTGAGGCAGGAACAAGCCTACTTGAGGGTTCGTCAGGGGCAAAGGCGCTAAGCTGAGTTTGAAGCGACAGGCTATCCAGTAGGGAGTGGGGCGGTCGAAAGTGGTAACAAAAACGTAGTAGAAGCCCGCTTAAAAGGAACCGGGATGCGCTGGGCTGAGCCAAACGTGAACCCAATGTTGGCCTTACGAAACCTGGTGTGTAATGACCGCTGGGAAGAGGGTTGGCAAGCGTGTCGGGACTGGCAATTAGGAGCAGCCAGAGCCAGAGCCAGAGCCAGAGCCAGCGCGGTGGTGAGCCAGCCCAGCGGACTGGCTCTGGCTGAGGTTGAGGAGGGCCGAAGCGGTAAAGGTAAGGTAGACCGGGAAGTCAAAGCCCAAACAGAGGCGGAGGAGAATGAAGCCAGAGTGAAGGTGATAATTGCAGCCTCTAAAAGCGAGGAAGGCCGGTCAAGCAAACCGGCGGCTGAGCAT
>JBBRBE010000249.1:0-7511 GCA_038206175.1 Chloroflexia bacterium | reverse complement strand
GCAATTAGGCGCGTCCGCCGAGCCTGGTACGATCCTGGAAATTCCTTACACCCGCAACCGGGCCATCTCGCTCTACCAGCAGACCCAGCACCAGCACCCGATCATCGGCGGTTATCTTTCGCGGGAAATTGATTACCCGGTACTGGATTTGCCGCCCCTGAAAGAATTGCCTAATGCCGACGGCAAAGATATTACCGTCGTAAAGACCAGCGAAGCCGAGATCGGTCGGCACATGATGCAGTACGCCGGAATACGCTGGATCGTTATCCGCCTGCGTGATCCTTTGCTCAACCGCCCTGGTTTACCCAAATTCATCGAGCAGTTCGCCCAGCCCACCCCGCTCTACCAGGACGCCGATATGATCGTTTATCGGCCTCAACCGCCGACCGAACCGGCCCTGCCGCGCTATACCCTCGAAATCAAGGGCGGTTGGCACGAGCCGGAACCTTTCTCGGAAGGGCCTACCCATCGCATGCGCTGGTTCGAGCGGCGCGGCGGCATTTATGGTTGGAATATCAGCGACCGCTCCCAAAATGTCTCTTTTGATTTTGATGTGTGGAGCTTTCATCAGGACGCCCGCCGTCTGGCGGTGCGGGTGGATGGCAGCGATGTCGGGACATGGACGGTCAAGGATTTGCAGCATTTCAGCCTGCCCCTGACCCTGACGCCGGGCCGCCATCAAATCGAGTTACGTTCGACCCTCGATCCGCCTCAAAGTCCGGCTTCGCTGGGCCTGGGCAGCGACCAACGCCTCCTGTCCTTCGGTGTATCTAACCTGGAATTGAAGCAGCGTTAACGAGAGGATAAGTTTTATGGAAGCTGAGGGGACGACTCCGCTCAAGTTTTTGGAGGGCCAGCGCGTTTATTTGCGGCCTTTTCAACAAGAGGATGCCGCGCTTGTCTATAGAGCGACTTATGTTGGAGAGGGTCGGCGTTTAACCGGCACTCAACGGCTTTTTTCGCCTCAAATAGTCCAAGATTTTGTAGCAAAGATCGCTTCGATGGAAGATTCTAGCCGGGTGGATTTCGTGATTGTTCTGCACGAGAGCAACGAGGTCGCAGGTGAGGTAGTGCTAAACTCGATTGACCGGCTCAACCGCAGTGCTAATATCAGGATCGGCCTTTTCGATGACGCTTATTTTGGCAAGGGTTACGGTAGCGAGGCCATGCTTTTAATGCTGCATTACGGCTTTGGCAACCTGAACCTGCACCGTATCGAGCTTGGCGTGTACGATTTTAACCCGCGTGCGGCCCACGTTTACGAAAAGCTAGGCTTCCGGCGCGAAGGGCTACGCCGTGATGCTCTCTTCTCCGACCACCACTACCACGACGAGATCATGATGAGCCTGCTTGAAGATGAGTTCCGGGCTTTGCACCCCGCCAAACCATAACACGTCTGACAGACATACCCTTTACTGCTATAATAAAAAGAGCATACATAGCGATTCAGCATAGAAGAAATAGGAGCCGCCGGATGAATTTTAGCCAGATGCGAATGTTCCTGGAGGTAGTGCGGCGGGGTAGCCTGAGCGAAGCAGCCCGGCAGCAGGGTCTAACTCAGCCTGCCGTGACGCGCAAGATGCAACGGCTTGAAAAAGAATTGGGTATTGATTTGTTCGAGCGCGGCGAAGGCAATCAAACTGCCCTGACCACTCTGGGTCGAGATTTCCTGGCCTTTACCGAGCGCGTGTTGCTGGACTATGCCGCTTTGCAGGAGGGCTGGCGGTCGCAACGCCACGACGTTCAGGGGCCGTTGCATCTGGCCGCCAGCACTACTCCCGGCGAGTTTGTTGTGCCGCGCCTGCTGGCCGATTTTACGGCCCGCTATCCCCAGGTACAACCGAGCCTGGCAATTCTCGATAGCGACGAGGTAGAAGCGCGAGTCCTGGCCCACGATTATGATGTCGGGTTTGTAGGGCGGCCCAGCCACAAGCCGCAGCTAGTAGCCCGACAAATTGTCCAGGATGAGATCGTGCTGATTGTGCCGCCTCAGCATCGGCTGGCGGCGGGCGGGCGACGCGAGATTGATCTGGCCGAACTGGAAGGCCAGGTTCTGGTTGAGCGCGAAGAAGGCAGTGGCACGATGCAAAGCGTGCGGAGCATTCTGGCCGAACACGGCCAGAGCCTGCCGCCTCTCCGGGTAGCGATGGCCCTCGGCAGCACTCATGCTATCGTTGGAGCGGTGGCGGGTGGGCTGGGCATCGGTTTCGTTTCGACCCTGGCGACCGAAGAACTCGGCGGGCGGGTGGTTTCGCTTCGGTTGGCCGGGCTACCGCTCCGCCGTTCGCTCTACATTATTTTCGAGGAAGGGCGCGACCAAACTGGCTCGCTCCTGGTGCGCGAGTTCTTAAAATTTGCGCTGACGCCTCCTGGCGACGGGCCAGGTCTGCCGGATATAGCTCTTTTCGAGGGCGAAGACGAAGATTGAACGGCGGGTCAAAGCGTTTTGCTATTTACAAACCTGAGCGGTACTGCTAAAATCCCTTTATTCCCTCCGGCCTTTGAGAAACCGGAGAGAGCTTATAGCGACCTCTTATTGGCTCATTCGCTATAGTTTGGTGTCGTTTTGACAGTAGGCATCTGATTTTTTCGATCAGGTGAAAATTGCAATGGATAGCGTGGTATAAGCGTGAAAGCTATTGCTGTGCCGGTGGAAGAACTACGGCCAGATTGGGCGAAGTTGCCCGGTAGCGTTTCGGCTACTAACGTCCCAGATTTCGCACGTGGCACCGGCTTTTTATTTCGCAAAGGTGATATTTTAGGGAATAGCGATGGATCGAGTCTTTCCGCCCGGCTCGAATCGCTAATAGCCCATGCCCCGGCAGGCTATTCTTTGCATCTACTCCAGATGGAAGCGGATGAGATCAGCGAAGACGAAGCCGGATTGCGCCTGGCCGGACTGGTCGCTGGGCCGGGAGTAGAGCTTCAAGGGCCGGTCGAAAGCCGGGTGAACCTGGTTGCGAAGGGGCGCGGTCTGTTGCGGGTAGACCAGGCGCGGTTGGACCGGCTTAACGAGGTACCGGGCGTCGCAGTTTTTACTCTGTACGATGGGATGGCGGTTAATGCCGGGACAGAAGTAGCCGGGGCAAAAGTAATTCCACTGGTTTACCCGTCTACCCGGCTGGACGAAGTGGCCGAGATCGTGGCCCAGAAGCCGGTCGTAGATGTAGTGCCGTTCCGGCCTTTGCGTGTAGCAGTGCTGGTGCGAGAGCATTTAAAACCCGGCCCACGCGCCCGCTTTAGCGGAGCGGTCAGTCATAAGCTGGCCTGGTTCGGAGCCGAATTGCTCGATATTGCGGTAGTGGATAGCGCGGAAGCTATCGCAGCCCGGCTGAGCGATTTTAAGGCGCGTGGCGCGGAGTTAATCCTGCACGTAGGCGGCCATTCCAGCGATCCGCTCGACCTGATTTTCCCGGCTCTGCACAGCCTCGGCGTCGAGATGGAGCGGCACGGCGCACCGGCCCATCCTGGCACGCTGTTCTGGCTGGCTTACTGGGGCGAAACGGCCCTTTTTGGCCTGGCCTCCTGCGGAATGTTCTCGAAAACGACGCTGGGCGATTTGTTCCTGGCCCGCCTGATGGCAGGCGAACACCTGACCGCCCAAACTATCGCTCGGATAGGTTACGGAGGCTTTTTTACTCGCGAGATGGCTTTCCGCTTTCCGCCTTATGGCTTAGAAACACACGATTAATCAAGTTTGACCGTGAAGGCATTTAACAGTTAATATTTTAAAAGGGTGAATAAATGGAAGTGACCGGCAGCCTGGCTTCCCAGGTCGAACGGCAGCAATTGTGGAATGCATTGATGAACGCCGAATATTGGAAGGGAGCGATCCCCGACGCCGAGAAGTACGAGCAAATTGGCCCTGACCTCTACGAGATGACCGTTAAAGTGGATATTGGCCCGATCAAGGGCAACCAGACGGTCAAAATTCAATTTAGCGAAATCGAAGCCCCTAATAGCTGCAATTTCGATCTCCAAAACTCGTTGATCAAGACCGCGAGAGGCTGCTTTGACCTGAAAGACCCTGGCGAAATCTCCTCTACCGAAGGCGAAGCGAAGGATAACGCTGTGGTTGCCCCGCCCGAAGGAACCAAAACGGTGTTGTACTACAAATTAGAAGCGGACGCCGGGAATCCTTTCTTCAATGCTATGCTGGATGGCTTCAAGGGCAAGGTTAAAGATGGTTTCGAGGAACTGTTAGGACGGCTGGAAACGCGAGCGCAAGAAACCCAGGCTTAGTTATTTCTTAGTTTAAGTTATGAGTTACCAATTCCATAACAACTCAGTGAAGAGGAACGAACAAACAATGGAAGTTAACGGCGATTATAAGTTTAAGGCCCCAATAGATAAAGTCTGGCAGACCCTTATGAGCCAGTCTGCCCTTAAAGCCGCTTTGCCCGGTTGCGAAAGGTTCGAGGAGACCGAACCGAATAGCTACGACGTGACCATGAAAGTCGGGGTCGCTTCCATCAAAGGCACTTACAACGGCCACATTCAGATCGCGGACATCGAAGAGCCGAAGCACTATAAGCTGATCGTTGGTGGTCAGGGTGGCAGTGGTTTCCTCAATGGGGAAGGCACTTTTGACCTGGCTGAAGAGGGTGACGGTGATAACCTCAAGACGGTCGTGAAGTACAAAGGTTCGGCCAATGTCGGCGGCACGTTGGCCGGGATCGGGGCGCGTATGCTTTCGCCCGTCGCCAAGAAAATGGCCGGTGATTTCTTCAAAAAAATGGACAAGCAACTGCAAGGCGAAGGCAGCGCAGACGACTCAGGCGAGAAAGAAGCCGACACCGAGGCTAAAGCCTCCTGAGAGGTTGCGCCCAGTTTTTACTCTTTAGCATTTTTGGCGAAATCCATTAATCCCAAACTAGAAAAACAACGTATTAATTCATTAGCATTAGCCCGATTTCTAACTGAATACCGACTGAATTTATCCGGCCCTGGCTTTGGCCTGGGTCATCGTTCAATCCCCTTTAGATTGTTTCAAGTATGTGTTTATGAGCGGCTAATTCGACGGTGAGTTAGCCAGGCATATAGAAAAGAGAGGGAGCAAAGACAAGTGAAGCGAACTGTCAAACTGAATATTAACGGCGTCGCTTACGAGCGCGACGTAGAGCCACGGATGCTGTTAGTACATTTTCTGCGCGACGAATTAGGGCTGACCGGCACTCACATTGGCTGTGATACCAGCCAGTGCGGAGCCTGTACCGTAATCGTCAACAACCAAAGCCTCAAAAGTTGCACGGCTTTTGCCGTTCAGCTAAACGGTTCGGAAGTTCAGACCATCGAAGGTCTGGCGAAAGAAGGCGAACTCGACCCGATCCAGAAAGGTTTTTGGGAAGAACACGGCTTGCAATGCGGTTACTGCACCCCTGGTATGATCATGCAAGCCAAACAGTTGCTCGACCGGAATGCTCACCCAAGCGAAACCGAAATCCGGCACGGCATCGAAGGCAATTTGTGCCGTTGCACCGGCTACCAGAACATCGTCAAGGCGATCCAGTGGGCCGCCAAACATCGCAGCGAAGGCGCAACCGAAATCCCGATGGCTGACGCTCCAGAAGTAAACCCGGCTGATCTCGTTGGGATGCCCTAATTCAAGACCGCGTGGTCAGGTATCCAGATAACTCAAAACTGGTTTTAAGACAATTACTGCTCGATTTTGTCCGGTAGTTGGTTTTCCTGATTTAAGAAGTGTTTAGTAGTAACATCCGCCATAAATAAGAACTGGCGGCTAGATAGCTCGATGAGGAGATTTAAGTTATGGCAACTATGTCTGGTATCGGCTCGCCGGTGAAGCGTCGTGAAGACCCTCGCCTGATCACCGGCCACGCCGTCTACACCGACGACATGAACCCAACCGGAATTGCTTACGTTCACATGGTTCGTAGCCCCTACGCCCACGCCAACATCAAGTCCATCAATTCTGACGCGGCCAAAAAGATGCCGGGTGTGCTGGCGGTTATCACCGGCGAAGAGCTTAAACAGCATGTCGCGCCGCTCGTGAATGTGCCGGTCGGCCACGAAGTACCCAACCACTACGCCATTGCGGTAGACCGGGTACGTTGCGTCGGCGAAATTGTGGCGGCGGTGGTAGTAGATGGCCGCTACGGAGCGCGAGATGTCGGGGAATTGATCGAGGTTGAGTACGAACAACTCCCGGTTGTCACCGATTGCGAGCAAGCCTATAAAGAGGGAGCCGTCCAGCTTCACGAGAATTTCGCCCGCAACCTGGCGGTCGAGCTTCACTTTGGCAACGACTCGGCTCCGGCATTTGTCAACCCTGAAGTGCTGATCGAAGCTCGCTTTGTCAACCAGCGTCTGGCTCCTAACCCGATGGAAACCAGAGTGGTAATGGCACAGTGGCAGACCGGCGAAGATGCCCTGACGGTTTACACCAGCACTCAGATTCCCCATATTCTGCGGACGCTGCTCTCGATGGTGATGAGCGTGCCGGAGCATATGGTGCGGGTAGTCGCGCCGGAAGTAGGCGGCGGCTTCGGTTGCAAGCTTAACCTGTACGCCGAGGAAGTCATCGCTTGCTACGCTGCCAAAAAGCTTGGCAAGTCTATCAAGTGGTCGGAAACCCGCAGCGAGAGCATGGTGGCAACTATTCATGGCCGCGACATGACTTTCGATGTGAAGCTGGCCGCTACCAAAGAAGGTAAAATCACCGGCCTGGACGTGACGGGTTTTAGCAACACAGGAGCTTACCTCCAACTTTTGACTACCGCTATTCCGGTGCTGTGTGGCCTGATCGTGACTGGCTGTTACGAGATTCCCAACGCTCACTTCAAGGCTCTGTGCGTGTTTACCAACACCACCCCGACCGATGCCTACCGGGGAGCGGGTCGCCCGGAAGCCACCTATTTGATCGAGCGGATCGTTTCGATGCTGGCCGACAGGCTGGGCATGGATCCGATGGCAGTGCGCCGCATGAACTTCATTCCAACCTCCAAATTTCCCTACTCGACCCCCCTCGGTTTGACCTACGATAGCGGCAACTATGAACCGGCCATGGACAAGGCTTTGGAACTGTTCGGTTACGACGAAATGCGCAAGACCCAGGCCGAGGCTCTCAAGCAGGGTCGCTATATCGGTATCGGTCAAAGCACTTACGTCGAAGTTTGCGGCCTGGGGCCAGGTAGCGGTATGCCGACCGGACGCGGCTATGACTGTGCGGTTGTTCGCACCGAAGTAACCGGCAAAGTAACTGTTTTCACCGGGGTTAGCCCGCATGGTCAGGGCCAGGAGACTACGTTTGCCCAGATCGTCTCCGAGAACTTCGGCATCCCGATTGAGGATGTGGTAGTCAAGCACGGCGATACTGCCAACACTCCTTATGGTATGGGTACTTACGGTAGCCGGGGAACCGCCGTTGGTAGCGGAGCCTTGATGCTGGCGGTGGATACGGTCAAGGAGAAGGCCAAGAAAATTGCGGCTTTCCAACTTGAGGCAGCGGAAGAAGATATCGTGTTCGAGAACGGAACCTTCAGCGTCAAGGG
>JBBRBE010000248.1:0-7586 GCA_038206175.1 Chloroflexia bacterium | reverse complement strand
ATACCGGCCCGGCCACTCTTACGGCGCGGCCCTGGTGATCGAAGACGACGAAACAACCCGGCACATGCTTTGTCGCACTCTCGAAAAGGAAGGCTGGGCCGTCAGCCAGGCCGATAACGGGCGGGTCGCCCTGGAAAAGGTGATTGCTAACCCGCCCCAGCTAATCTTGCTCGATTTGATGATGCCCGAAATGGACGGCTTCGAGTTCGTTGACCAGTTGCAAAAACACCCTGACCTCAGCCTCTCGAAAATCCCGGTCGTGGTAATCACGGCTAAAGAAATCTCGGCCCAGGATCGCTACCGTCTCAACGGTTATGTCGAGCGGATTTTGCAAAAAGGAGCCTACAGCCGCGAGGAACTGCTCCAGGAAGTGCGAAGCCTGGTACAGGCTAATCTGGACGCCACCGCGCCCAGGGCCGTGGCACGCTCGTAAAAAGGTTTAGCCCGGCCAGGAAAAGAACCGGCCCAGCTACAGGGTGATTGCAAAGTCGAGGTGTCACGCCCTGTCATTCTGAGCGAAGCGAAGAATCTTCTTGGCAAGGCACAATTTTGCTCTTTCAAGAAGATTCTTCGCTACGCTCAGAATGACAGGGCGTGACATGGCGTGACAGAAAAGGTCAGAACCCGACTTTGCAACCGCCCTGCACCCGGCTAAACTACAGTTGACCGTTAGCACGCCTGGTGTTAAAATTCAGGTGGGTTATAGTGGATGGCGGCTAACAGCCCGCCGCTTTTTTGTTTCCGCACCCGTTGCTTTACCTCCTGGTAAAAATTAATACGGGCCGGGGAGGGCTGTTTAGCCTAACGAAGGAGAACTTTGCATGGATGGTAGTAGTTCGGGAAGTTGCCTGAACGTTAGAGGAATAGGGGAGGCGCAAGATAACCTCTAAGTTTCGCCCCAAACCCCTCCGCCGGTAGACCACTCTGCCGCGACCCGGTTTCCCCCTCATCGCTCGGCACTTCCCGTTTATTACTCTTCACTTAACACACATATTAAAGATAAATGCCCATTTTATCTTTTTGGTCTGGACTAAGCGTGGTATCAGCTTGTGTTGTTGTGTTTTGTTGCGGCAAGCAAAGCTGAAAATTGAGTAGAAGAGGGAGTGAAGCGAGATGATGTTACTTTTCTTTAGCCAGTTAGTTGGCAAGGCGGTGCGCGACCGCCAGGGCGAAAAAATCGCGGTTCTCAAAGACTTAATCGTGCGGATCAACCCGGATGTGGGCAAGAGTGAAGAAAAATACCCCCCAGTGGCCGGGCTGCTGGCCCGCGCATCAGGCCGGGAATTCTGGATTCCCCTGGATAAAGTGCAGCTTTTCGAGGCCGACGGGGTCAAACTACATACCGCCGAGCTTAGCCTGGCCCGTTTCGAGCGACGCGATGGCGAAATTCTGTTAGGGCGAGATTTGCTGGACAAGCAACTCGTTGACGTAGAAGGGCGGCGGGTTATTCGGGTAAACGACCTGGCCCTCGGTGCGCGGGAGGAAACCGCCTTGCGGTTGCTGGCGGTAGATGTGGCTTTTGGCGCGATCTGGCGGCGTATCTTTTCCTTTGGCAAAACCCGCCCGGCCCGCCAGATCAACCGGGGAGAAGATTTGCTCGATTGGGCCGATGTAGAGTATTTTGCTTCCAGTGCCCCGGCAGTTCGCCTCAATGTTTCCCACGAACGGTTGGCCCGGCTTCATCCGGTGGATATTGCCCGCCTGTTGGACGAGCTTTCGTATGTGCAAGGAGCCGAAATCGTGAACGCCCTGGACGACGAAACAGCCGCCGATACACTCGAAGAAATGCAGCCCGACGATGCCGCCGATATTCTGGAAGGTTTTAACGAAGACCGGGCGGCGGACATTCTGGAGGAGATGCAACCTGACGATGCCGCCGACCTGCTGGCCGAGGTGGACAAGGACAAAGCCCAGGCTTTGCTGGGTTTGATGGAAATCGAGGAGTCGCAAGAAGTACGCGAATTGCTGGCTTACGACGAGGATACCGCCGGTGGCATGATGACCAACGATTTTGTGATGCTTCCGGCGGATATGGCTGCCGCCGACGCTTTGCAAAACATTCGGATGATGGAAGCCCAACCCGAATTTGTAGATTATATTTATGTGGTCGAGCCGGGCAGCGAACGACTGGTAGGCGTGGCAGCCCTGCGCGATGTCGTCTTTAGCCCGGTGCGAGGGCGTCTCCTGGGCGACCTGGCTATGCGCGATTTTGTTAGCGTCAGTGCCGACACCCGCGCCGAAGATGCGGCGGCACTCCTGGCCGATTACGGCTTTCGAGCGATGCCGGTGATGAACGAGCGAGACGAAATCCAGGGGATCATTACCTTTGATGACGCGCTCGATCTCATTCTGCCAGAAGATTTGCGGCGGCGCGTGCCGAAAATCTTCCGCCTGCACCAGGGCCGCTCTATCAAGCAACTCCCAAAAGCCAGCTAATCCAGAAGGAGTTTTATGGCGGACAAAATTAGCAAACCTTCGTCTTCGATCAAGGCGACGACACCTTTGCCGCTAGAGCCTGATCTGACTCTGCTGCCGACCGCTTTGCCGCCACCGCCCGAAAACCATCCGGCTCCCAGGCGCAAACGGTTTAGTCTGCTCTTTTACCTGGGCGTGCTAGGGCCGGGCCTGATCGCCGCTAATGCGGGCAACGATGCCGGTGGTATCGCCACCTACAGCACAATGGGAGCGCAGTTTGGCTTTCAGATGCTGTGGGTTATGGTGATTGTGGGAATTGGCGTGGCCGTGGTACAGGAGATGTGCGCCCGCATGGGAGCGGCTACCGGCAAAGGGTTAAGCGACCTGATCCGCGAGAACTTTTCGATCCGCCTGACCGCCTTTGTAATGCTGGCTTTCCTGGTCGCTAACGGCGGGGTGATCGTTTCAGAGTTTATCGGAATTGCTTCGGCCCTCTTGATCTTTGGTATTCCGCAATGGATCGGTGCGCCGATTGCCGGGCTGCTGGTCTGGTTTTTGATCGCTCGCGGCTCGTACAATCGGGTCGAGAAAGTCTTTCTAGTCCTGACCGTAGCTTTTTTCGCCTATATCGTGGCGGCGTTTCTGGCAAAGCCTAACTGGGGCGAAGTGCTGGGCCATACCTTTGTGCCAACGATCCAGTTCAACGGAGCTTTCATCCAGCTATTGATTGCCGCCGTCGGCACTACGATCAGCCCTTATATGCAAATCTACGTGCAGAGTGCTGTGGTCGAGCGCGGCGTAACTATGCGCGACTACAAATACCAGCGTCTGGATGTTTACTCCGGCTCGGCCTTTTCGATAGGCATCGCTTATTTTATTATCATTGCGACCGGCGCGACGATTTTCCAGGCCAGTGGCGGACGCGGGACGGCTCTGGGGTCGGCGGCAGACGCAGCCCAGGCTCTGACGCCCTTCCTGGGTGATTTTGCCAAATATATTTTCGCCCTCGGCCTGTTGGGAGCCTCGTTTCTGGCGGCGGGTGTGCTGCCCCTCACGACCTGCTACTCTATCACCGAGGCGTTAGGTCTTGAAAACGGCGTGAGTAAAAGCTGGAAGGAAGCTCCGGCTTTCTGGATCATGTTTACCGTTTTAATCGTGATAGGCGTGATTATCGCTATGATACCGGGTTTGCCAGTAGTAGATATTCTGGTCAACCTTTACCTCCTGAACGGTATAATCTTGCCGATTATCCTGTTCTCGATCTTGCGGCTGATCAACGACCGGCACGTAATGGGAGAGTATACCAACGGCAAGGTCTACAACGTGCTGGCCTACGGATTGGCCGGGCTGGTCAGCCTGCTTTCGATCTTCTTCCTCCTGACGCAGGTGCTGGGCCTGTTCGGAATAAGCTTGCTGGATTAAGTTATAAGCAGACTAATAACAATAGGAACAGAGATGTACATCTTTATTCCTATTGTTTATAATTGGGCCGACAATCGAAACTCGATGGAATCCAATCGGTTGTTGGCTCGAACTTTTGGTTTAACCCCTGGTTTAACCCCTGTCTCTAGCGCGACCAGTCCAGGTCGCCAATGTGCAAATCTTCGTATGGCCCCGGTAGTCGGCTGAGACGACCAAATTTAGCTCCACTCAGGTCAATCAAACCCAGAACTGAAAAACTAAGCTGACCGTAGTAAGAGATTGCCAGCCGTTGACCGTCCGGCGACCAGGCCAGGCTGCCGATATGCAGTGTCTGAGGTGGCAGTTCGATACTCTTGCCTTCGAGGGGGCTTTTGGGCTGGCCCGGCACGCTCACAAAAAAGATTTTGCTTCCACCAATAGCGACCGTGCGGCCATCCGGCGAAAAGCGGGCAAAATCATAAGGAGTGTAAAACGCACTGGCTCCCTCTCCGCCGTTGCGGAACTGGCCTTTGGTAAGGGCAACCGGTCCGGCTCCCGCCTTGTCCGGGTCGCCATAGAAAATCTCCGGCCCGTTCAACCACAGAGCCTTCTCGCCGTCTGCCGTCCAGTCGTAAAGACTCGATACTAACTCCAGCCCGCGCTTGACCTGGCTGATGCTTTTATCGGCCAGATCGCACAGGCCCACAAAACCAGGGCCGTCCGCCCCAACCGCATAACCACTAAAAGCCAGGTAGCGCGAACGGGGCGACCAGCGCAAGATTTGAGAAATGTTAGCACTGTAAGTCGGGGCATTCGTGCAGTAATCTTGCCGGTCGGTTCCGTCCGTTCTAATTGAGCGAAAGGTGATCAAGCCTGGAAAAGCATTGCCAGGACGAGGCTCAAAGGTCAGAAAAGCGATGCGTGTACCATCGGGCGAAAACTGCGGCGAAAAACCCCGCACAAGCCTGGTCTCATTGCTACCGTCCGGGTTGACCGTGTAGATATTGCCGTCTTTGGCTGCAAAAGCTAATTTGCCCGGCCCACGGCTCGGCGCGGCAACGGCAATCGTGGCGGCAGGTGTCACCGTGCGAGGAGCGATTGCCGTTGCAGGCAGCGTGGTGGGAAGCTCGGTCGTCGGCACAGGTTGGGTAGTGGTTGGGGCTGCCGTGGTTTGGATAGGAGCGGCACTTGTGGCGGCGGCACTGGTTGGCGGGTCAACTACCCCGATCCGGCCTGTTTCAATCGTCGGACGACTGGCGGCGGTCGTAGCCGGAGCGGTTGTGGAGGCTGGAGCCGTAGTCAAAACTGCTGTGGTTGAAGGGGAAGCGGTACTGGTGGCCGGACCGGGCGTGGCCGGGTCAGAAGAAACTACAGCCACCCCGCTTTCGCCACAGGCCGTCAAAAATAGCCCGGCCACCGTCACAATTACCAGCATGACGACGGACGGGCGAGAAAAGAAATTCGCTTTGTGAGGAGTCATTGGCAGGCCTCTCCTTGTTCGTTCTTTGGATAATCAGAATACCGAACCTGCCCTATTTTAGAGGCTGCCTACCCCTCTCACAATAAGCTCGATCACACTTGACCCTGACCGAGCTAAAAACCTTGCGTATTACAACGTACTTTAAAAACGGCTCAACTGGCTATTGCAACGCTCTCAAGCTCTCTTTGCGGAAACCACTGGCGGTTGGGCTGCTCCGGGCTGCCCTCGATAAAGGTACGCAGGTTCGAGATGCGGCTGGAACGGAAAGAGCGAATCTGCTTGCGGAGAGTACAATACCCCGTCAGAAGGTAGCCGTAACGGTCGGCCACCGGCACATTAGTGTTACGCTTGACATCGCGCCCGTCGGTCAGAGCCATTAAAATGACGGTGCGGTGACTGTGTAACCCGTTCTCATCGGCATAATCGAACTCGGCTTTGAGAGCCGAAATATCCTGCTCAGTCTTAGCCGGATGTGATAGGCCATCCCCGCCCTCTGACGCGGGCCGATGCGCCGCAGTCAAGGCCGAGGCCAGCGCAACCGGGTGATTAAGAATCATCCGAGCGGCCTGCCACAGCGTCGGCGCGTTATGCGGTTGATCCTTCGCCGCCGCGATCAGCACGCGCAAAGCTACCGCATTATCTTCTATATTATTTGCAGTTATTTCTTTTTTCATGGCTTTACTACTTCTGTTATATTTTACTTTCCTGACCGACTTTCCGGCTAGTATATATATCTGCAAAACGCTTCTAAAGAGCCGTTGCCCGGCCCACAGCCAGGCTCACTGCCCCTCACGCCTTGCCGCGACCAATCAAGACCGACCCACCTGCATACTTTTCCTCAAAACAGGTCATTCTCCCTCACTCCAGGGCATGAAGTGTCAGCTTTGGTAAAGTCTCATACTTATTAATACGCAAAACTTGAGGCAGAGTTCGACGCTCAGGGGCTTTTATAGTAGAATTGGGTCGTAACTTTTGAGCCGAGGCAGGCGTCTTGTATATATAGTGTTGTATACGAAGATGAAGACGGTTTTGCTCTGTAAACATTTTATTTTAGATTTCAGGACTGATGGCAAGCGAGAAAGAACAAGCTTTGAGGTCGGCTAAGCTCTCCAGCACGGAGACCGCCGCCGACGCCGGGACAAACGCCGGGTTGGAAACAGCAACCCAGACCCAGAACGACCTGACCGACCGCTACCAGGCTTACCCGCCGGTGCGGATACCGGCCCGCGAACGTCTGGGCCATTCCTTCCGCTACCTCTTGACGGTAGAAGCGGCCCTGTACGGCCTGCTCCTGGGTCTGGCTATCTTCACCCGTTTCTACGATTTGAGCTATCGCGCCCTCCACCACGACGAAGGCGTTCACGCTTATTACTCCTGGAAATTCTTCAACGGCGGCGGCTACGAACAGGAACCCTGGAAGCACGGCCCCTTCCTCTATCATATCCAGGCTCTGGTCTTCTGGATTTTTGGCGATAGCGACCAGACGGCCCGCCTCTCTACCGCACTCTTTGGCGTCCTGACCTGCCTCCTGCCGATGGGCTTACGCAAGGAACTAGGCCGCTGGGGAGCCTTGACCGCTTCGTTCTTACTGCTGGTCTCGCCCATGTTCCTCTATTACAGCCGCTTCTTGCGCGAAGATATTTTTGTAGCCTTCGCCACCTTCAGTCTGGCAATCTGCCTGATCCGCTTCGTAGACCGGCCTCGCGTGTTGTGGTGGAACCTGGCAATGGTCAGCCTGGCTCTGTTGATTTGCACCAAAGAAGTCAGCTTTTTCTATATCGCGCTGTTTGGTGGCTTTATGCTGGCCTGGCTGGGCTGGCAACTTGCCCCCCGCCTGTTGCTAATCCTGGGCGGCTACGCCCTGGTCGCGCTACTGGTTTTCTTCTTCGTGATGAGCCTCTACCCGCCGCCCACGATTCCCTTCGAGACTGTCACCGGGTCGGCCCTGAGCGATTACGTGGGCAGCCTTTTGATGCACCCGGTCTTCTGGGCCTTCGTTATTCTGGCAATCCTGGGCGGTGTAGTAGCGTGGCTGGCATTCAAGGAAGTAGCGGTCAACCGGCGGCGGTTCGTATTGAGCCAGGGCTGGGCTGCTCCCGGTCTGCGCTCCTCAACCGCCCTGTTTATGCCCTACCAGGAAGAAGGAACTGTCGCTTACGCGGTCGGTTGGCTGGGACGACACCGCCGCACCACCTTGCTGGGCCTGACGCTGGCCCTGGCCTTCTACCTGACTTTTTATACCGGCTTCTTTAGCGACATTCCGCAAGGCTCGGTCGGGCTGTTTAGCGGC
>JBBRBE010000247.1:0-7591 GCA_038206175.1 Chloroflexia bacterium | reverse complement strand
CTGCAATGCCAGTTTTTCGCGGTGGACGGTCTCAAAGCTTTCAACGATGTGATCGAACTGGTGCGACGCAAGCTCAATCGCAAGTTACGCTTGCTCGGCGTGCTGCTGACGATGTACGATGCCCGCACGAATGTTAGCCGCGAAATCGAAGGCCGGGTGCGGGAAATCCTGGGCGATGTGGTCTTTCCGGCCCGCATCGGCGACTATTCGGCTCTCGTGCGGGTACGCAACCAGGGGCCAATCCAGGCTTACGAGCCGCGCCATCAGGCAGCCCTGCAATACAATCAGTTCGGCCAGGAGGTGATCAGCCGTGTCGAGAAATAGCCGCGTTCCGACCAATAAAGACCCTTTCTTCGGCGGTCTGGGCCTTAAAAATCCAACGCCCCAGGAAGGGGATGTTCTAAAAGAAGCCCGCTTGTTGCCGCTCAAGCAGGTCGAGCCAAACCCGCAGCAACCGCGCAAACGCTCTAGCCCGGAAAAAGACGCCGAACTCGCCGCCGATATTAACTGGCGCGGTATCCTGCAACCAATCCTGGTGCGCCCTCACCCGGACGGACGCGAGAACCAGTTCCAGATTATCGCCGGAGAACGACGCTGGCGAGCGGCTAAAGAAGCGGGCCTGGACGAAGTGCCGGTGATTATCAAGGAGGTGGACGACCAGGAAGCCCGCCTTATTTCTCTGGTCGAAAATCTTCAACGCCTCGACCTTGACCCGACCGACGAGGCTCAATTCTTCCTCAAACTCTCCAACGAGTACAACATGTCGAACCGCGACATTGCCCGGATGATCAACCGCTCGCCCGGCTATGTCAACGAACGGATGCGCGGTATCGGCCAGGCCGAAGAACCCCTGCCGGAGGCGACCAGGCCGGGCGGAGCCAGAACAACCCCGGTTGTCAGCGAACGACCTGCTCCTGCCGCGCCCAAAGCCTGGCGGTATCGGCCTCAGAACTTCGAGCGGCTGCGCACTTACATCAGCGAAACTATCGAGAACTGGGAGCAGGTGCAGAACGAAGAAAGCCGTCAGGCTCTGGCGCAGGACGTCGCCAGCCTCAAAGAAGAGCTTGCCCGGTTGGAGAAAAAGCTTCACGTGAAAACAAGAAGCCGGGGTTAAGCCCTGAAAGGTAGTAAAATCCAGTGGGCGAAACATACAATTTGGAGTTTCTATAATTGAACAATAATAACCTCACATTAAGAAACTTTTTGTATGGCCTCACATTAGGAGCTATTTTTCTAGGCATTATCTTAATTTTGTCAACCATTTTGGGACTTCCTTTCTCATCACTTGGGTTTTACATTTTTGTTGCTATTGGTATTTTATACTATCTTATCAGAATCTTTTCTCGGTTTTGGAAGTAAAGACCACTGTGTTTGCACTTTTCAAAGTAAATGATTGCGGACAGGGTTCACCTCTGGCATAATTCGTTGGCCTAGAACCATAGGCTACAACTTAAGATTGTGCAGAAGTTGTCAAATTTATTTGACGTTCGACCGCCAGGGCAATTGCAAAGTGTGAGTTTTACCCTCTCATGCGCCATGTCATTCTGAGCGACGTTCAAGTAGGTCTTGAATACCTGCAATCTAAGCGAAGAATCTTCTTGATTTACCTCGATCTTGCTCAGTCAAGAAGATTCTTCGCTACGCTCAGAATGACCGTGGTTAGGAGGCATCGTCTCAATTATTCGGGGTAGCTTTGCCAAAAAGGGTTTGTTTTAGTGAGATACTTAGATACTTTTACCCCTCTGACCAGCTATAAATTTTGAGGATAACTTAAAGAGCGAGGATAACTTAAAGAGCGAGGATAAAAGGAATGTTAACGGGCGAAAAGCTAAATTTGCGACCTGTCACGCGGGTGGATTTGCCGTTGTTCAATGAGTGGGAGGAGGACGTAAATTATAATACTTTTAGTTTGCAGGTTCCGGGCCACATGAATAAAGGCTTCGAGGAAGATGGCTTGCTCAGTAGCAAGCGGGGGGTGCTGCTGGCCGAGACCAAAATGCACGAAGTGGTCGGGCTGGTTAGCTATAATCAAACGGCTTATGGCCCGAACGAAGGTAGCCGCGCTTTCAATATCGGGATTACGCTCGATGCCAGATACCGGGGCCAGGGTTATGGCACGGAAGCGCAAAAGATGCTGACTGCTTACCTTTTTGCCACCTACCCGATCAAGCGGGTGGAAGCTTCGACCGATCTGGAGAATGTGCCGGAGCAGCACGCCCTGATACGGGCCGGATTTACCCGCGAAGGAGTGCTGCGGCAGGCCCAATGGCGCAACGGCGATTGGCACGATTTGATACTTTATAGTAAGCTGCGCGGCGAGTAAAGCCTGTTAGAAAGCAGAAATGGGACAATTTTAGCCCTTTTTGTCCCGACCGCGCAAATTGACCCCTTTACCCCTTGACTCAGTGCGGTATAATCATGCTTGTAAGGCGTAATTTGCCTTTCTCGATTAGAACATCGGTATTCAGCAGTTGAATAGTTACGGTAAAAGGCAAGTATATGCAAGCACTCGAAGGGCAAGTGGCGGGAACAGACGACGGCGCAGGAGTAGCCGAAAGCGATAGTGCTTCCGAAGCCCTGCGCGAGATAGAGACTAAAGAGCAGTATTTGCAGCACTTTGGCCTGTGGGAGCCGCCTTTCCAGGTGAGCGGGACTAACCGCCGCTTCGTCCACCTGACCGGGCTGAACCGGCAAATCATCGAGAATTGCTTGCAGCTTATCCGCGACCGCATGGGCCTGGGCATGGTGCTGGGAGCGGTCGGGAGCGGCAAATCTTCGATAGCCAGCATCCTTTATGATCGGCTGGCCGCTTTTCCCGAAAAATACGCTGTCGGCTACCTCGATGATCTGGAAGGCACTAACAGCCAGGTTATGACTAACCTCTTGTTGGAATTTGGCAACAGCCCGCTTAGTCGCCAGGTCGAACCACTCAAAGGGCAGTTCAAGAAGCTTCTAATAGAAGAGACCCAGAATAATCACCGCACGGTCGTTCTTCTGATAGACGAAGCGCAGACCGCCAGCAAGCGAGCGATGGAGTTAATCCGGCTGTTGCTCAACTTCGAGGCCGATGGCGACAAGCTGATCCAGGTCATCCTGTTTGGTCAGCCCGAACTGGCCCGCATGGTCGCCAGCCGGGAGAATCTCGCCAGCCGGGTGGTCAGCACGAACTGGCTCAAGCCGCTCAGTGCCGACGAGACGCGGGCGATGATTGCTTTCCGGCTAGGCGTGGCCGGGGCGGGGGCGGAGTTTTACAGCCCGGATGCACTCGAACGCTTTGTCGAACTATCGAAAGGGATACCCCGCGAGGTTTGCAAAATCGGCTATAACACCCTGCTGATCGGCACGGCCCGGCAGGAAAAAACCATCAGCACCGAAACAGTCGAAGCCGCCGCCGGTAGTTTCAGGCTGGAAGCCTAGCCGATGGCAATCAAAGGTAGACATAACCGCATCCCGCCCGCCGCCGCACTTGAGGCCGGAACCCCGGCTAATCCGACGGTCGGGCCGAGCGAGGGCCGGGCGACCCGGCGCGATCTGTTCGCGGCCCGCGCCCAGGCCGGAAACTGGGTGCTGGCTTACGTCGCGCCCGACCGGATTGACCCGAACCCGAACCAACCGCGCCGCCAGATCGAGCGGTCGGCCCTGGAAGAGTTGAAGCAGAGCATCCGGGCGCGGGGCATTTTGCAACCGCTCCTGGGCGCGAAGTCCGGCGCGGGCCGGGTGCTGCTGGTGGCAGGGCATCGCCGCTTGCAAGCCGCCCGCGAGTTGGGCCTGCCTCGCGTGCCGGTGGTGCTGGTAGACCAGCTTAAAGAAGAAGACACCGTGATTGATGCGGTGATCGAAAATATCCAACGCCGCAACCTGGAAGCCTGGGAAGAGGGCGTAGCCTACGCGCAACTGGCCGACGAGTTCGGCTGGACGCACGACGAGATCGGGCGGAAAATCGGCAAAAGCCGCTCTTACGTCTCCACCCGCATCCGGGCTGCCGAAAAGCTGTCGCCCCGCGTCAAGGAAGTGCTGGCAACCGGGAACTGGCTGGTTTTAAGCGGCTCGAACCCTGAATTGGGTACGCTCGTGCCAGCAAGTGAGGAATTTCACAATCAAGGGGTGGGCGAGAAAGCAGCCAGCGAAAAAGCCGCCGAGGGCGACGATTACCTGACCGCCGCGCCGGGGTCGGTCGCGCCTTTGAACAATGTCGAAGTCATTCGCCGCCTGACCACGCTGCCCGCTCAGCAGCAGGACGAACTTTTGCTGAAAATCGGTCAACGGCTCAACGCGCAGGTCAAGCTTTCGGTCAAGGATATTATCGAACTGATCAAGGCCGAGCGCGGCGGGGAGGGCTACCAGCTTTCTTTTGTAGACCTGGGGGTGGAGGAGCTAGAAGTCTTCCACCAGTGGAGCCACCAGTGGCAGCCGTCCGCCCCGACTGAAAGCCGCCCGCTTTCGGTCGAAGAACTCGACCGGCTGATCGAGGTGTACGAGAAAGATTTGTCGAAGCTGCGCCGGGTGCGGGCTGAAAAAAATGGGGGTAAAAATTTGTGAAAAGTGGTAAATAATGTGGTATTATAGAACAGATGATCTAAGTATAGTAAGAGTGTAGCGGAGATATAAAACAAAAACAACCCCCGTGCCGCCAAGCTAGAAGGGTTGTTTTCAAAAGACACAAGCACCCGCGAAGGATGCCCTGGTTTTTAATTGTCTTTTTGGCTTCTTGAGCCAGATTAATTATAACCCCTGGGTAAGTCCATGTCAATAGGCGGGGCGGGTAGGAGATTAGCTATGCCTGAGAATGGGACCAGTTTTGCCGGATTTCGCCAGGGGCCGGGTGGCAATTTTGCCTTTACGATGGTACCGAACCAGTTTTTGGATGAAATCGTGCCGTTCGAGAAACCGTGCGTCACGAAGGTAGTTTGCCTGATTTTGCGCCGCACTCTGGGCTGGATTGACGAGCGCGGGCAGCGTCGCCAGCAAGACCAGGTGGCCTACAGCGAGTTCGCCCGCGAAATGAACATGAGCATGCAAGCGGTCGCGGACGGTCTGAAAGCGGCTCTGGAAAAAGGCTACATCGTGCGGGTCAAGCCCGGCACGCTGCGCGGCCCACAGACCGGCGCACCGGAAGGAGCCTGGTACGGCTTGCGCTGGGCGGCGGGCGAACCCGGCCCGCGTCTGGCAGCCCGTCCTGAAAAGCAGAGCAGCGAGAGCCACTCCAAAAAGCAGAGTAAGGGCCACTCCAGGAAGCAAAGCGAGGGTTACTCCGAAAAACAGAGCGAGGGCCACTCCGAAAAGCAGAGTAGCGGCGGGGCCGAGGCTGCTCTGAAAATCAGAGACATGAGAAATAAAGCCGAATCTAAAACAAAGTTAGTGGAAATAAAGGCCAGTTCCAGCGACGCTAAGACCGCTACGCCTGCTAAATTTTCGGTTTACATCGGCAACGTCGTGACCGAGATTGGCGAGAGCCTGGGTGACGCCGAGCATCGTCTGCCCAACATTAAGCACGCTTTGAACCTGTGGGATGCCCAGACCTTGAGCGAACGCGAGTTTGTGGGTTTGCTTTATCAGGCCCGCGACAAAACCCGCGCCTGCACCAACGCGCTGTCCGCCGAGGCTGTTGCAAAGCCTAAAACCGCGCTGCCCGCCTCCTGGCAAGCTCTGGCCCCAGCTCCGGCTCAAAATGCTGGCCCGCGCAACCGGATGCCTTATTTCTTCCGAGTGCTGGAAGGATTGGTGCGAGGTGGCGAGGTTGGCGCGGAAAAGAAGCCCGAAACCAGGCTTGAGGGGGCCGGGCCGGATTGCCGCCTGCCGGGGTCTGAAAGCCAGGGACGCCGCGCAGCCAGGACGAACCCGGCGCGGGAAGCCCTCTCCGGCCCGGTAGTTCGGCCCGAAGTTTCTTCGGCGACAAGCGCGGTCAGCCTGTCCCTTTCTGCGGTGGCGTTGGCCGAGGCGTTAGAAGCGGCCCCGTCAGGCCGGGTGGAGGCGACGGAAGTTTCGAGCGTGGAATTTGACGGAGCCGCGCCAGCCGGAACCTGTAACACATATCCCCAGATGGAAGTATTGGCGGGTGGTAGAGAGAGCAAGCTGGAAATATCGCCCGCATTATCGGCTGCCATACCTCCAACCATCTTTTCCGGCGACCACCTGCGACCCTTTCCGGCAACCACTCCGCCCGACGACCACGAGCATGCGCCGATCCTTCCGGCGGCGACCCCTCCGCCCGACGACCACGAGCATGCACCGATCCTTCCGGCGGCGACCCCTCCACCCGACGAACATGCTCCGATGCGCCGGGCCTGGGCCGAACGCTGGTCGCGGGCGGCGGAAACTTCGCTGGCAGAGTGGGAGGCTGTGCTGGCCGGGATCGAGGACGACCGCTTGCGGGCCATCGCCCGGCGCAGCTTTGGCCTGGAGGCGCGGTTGGCCGAGGCGCAGTTGCTGGCCCGCTTGCGCCTGAAACCAGCCCGGCCCGATCAGCTTGACATAATCATTTTCTTCCGCAATGCTTTCGATGCCCGCTACGCTGCTTCTTATATGGAAGCTTTAGCCGGACAGCTAGAGCGGCAGCACGGTCAGGGTGTGCGGTTGTGGCCGGTGTGTGTTTAAGTTGAGGTAAGAAACGCGGGGTTGCTTCATATACATGTAATTAGTCATGCGGCGTGGTTTCTGGATCGAGTTACTTACGAGCGTAGGAAGGGCGGGTTGCTTCATAATAAATAGAAATCGGGCGCGGGTGATGACCGCTTCGGCGAGCGTTCGGTTTTGGAGGGGAAGGCCGGGCGTTATTCAAGACCGCCCGGCGTCAAGAATAGTTAGTATCCCCAAAGACCGGGCGGTCGAACGGTCAAACAGGTTTTTATGTTTGTGAAATATTTAGGCAACTGTCAGGTTATTGATTGCCAGCATTTTAAGTTTTGATATACTTAAGTCCAGTACAAACCAGCTTGTTACGGTCTGCCCTCACGCCGGTACAGTTGCACCAACTGGACCAGTATTATCCGCTCTCCGAAGAAAACCGGTTGAGTATGTTATCCGAAGAAGTGCTGGCCTGAAGATAACAAAAGTCCAGCCAAACTGTCGCAAGCCCGGTTAAATTAATAAGCTTTAAATGAGCGGTGCCGCGAATTGGTATAGCCACAAGCAACGGTGAAGCTATGGGGCGAGCTAAGAAATGAGTTGCAATAAGAACATCCATTTGGCACCATAGTTTTATGGACACAACAATACTAGAAAATTGAGGAGTAAAAATTAGCGTGACCCTGCACCTGATGGTTGGCCTTCCATGTAGCGGAAAAACTACCCTTGCCAGACAACTCGAACGTAAATATTCGGCTCTCCGCTTTACGCCCGACGAATGGCACGTTCGGCTGTACGGACAAGACGCAGCGGAAGAAGAACACGATGCCCGACATGAGCTAATTGAAGCTATTCAGTGGGATGTAGCAACTCGCGCTTTAATTCTTGGTGTAGATGTAATTTTAGATTTTGGCTGTTGGGTACGTATTCAACGCGATGAATATCGTTTACGTGCGGAGCAATTAGGGACAGAATTTAAGATTCATTATTTAGATACTTCCAAGCAAATGCTCCTATCCCGCCTTGT
>JBBRBE010000246.1:0-7639 GCA_038206175.1 Chloroflexia bacterium | reverse complement strand
GCTCACCCTGTAGCGGCTGGAACAGCCTTGCTCGATCTCAATAAGGACACAGCTATGTCAATTTCGGCCACCCTCTCTACTATGTCACGGATTTTACTTTTGCAAAAGGTTCCGATTTTTGCCGGTCTCCGCCCGGAGGATTTGCGCCGGGTAGCCCTGGTTTGTAAAGAGCGGTTGTTTGCCCCTGGCGACATCATTTGCTACGAAGATGATCCCGGCGACGAGCTTTACATTGTCGTTTCAGGCCAGGTGCAAGTCGTGACGGGCTTTGGGAGCGAGACGCACCGGGTGCTGGCGGTGAACGGCGAAGGCGAAGCAGTCGGGATGATGGCTATTCTGGATGATATTCCCCGTAGCGCAACCCTTCGCGCTCACGGTGGGCCGGTGCGCCTCTTGATCCTTAGTGCCGACGAGTTCAAGCGAATTTTGCGCGAACGGCCTGAAATGGCTGCCGAGGTAATCCGGGTGCTTAGCCGCCTCTTGCGTGATACCAACAAACGCCTCCAGGAAAACCAGGCTCTGAGCGAATAAGTGTCAATATATTTTTAATTCCTCAAAATTAAAGTTTAGTATACAAAGCCCTACCAGCCTTATTTTAAGCATTTCTAGCCTTGC
Organism: Chloroflexia bacterium; assembly: GCA_038206175.1. Taxonomy (GTDB): domain Bacteria; phylum Chloroflexota; class Chloroflexia; order Chloroheliales; family Chloroheliaceae; genus 54-19. Next base: position 7,024 of record JBBRBE010000246.1, on the reverse strand, counting down.
CAAAACCCCCTTGAGAGGGTTAAAATCGACCTGGAAACATACTACACTGGTTCTATCCGTATCTAGGACGTTCCCGGCAGATTAAGTCAGGAGGATTAGTCTGGCCGGAATACTCTGTTAAGCCTTGAATATACATTTTCTGGTTCTAGCTAACTACCTCACTTGTGCGCGGTGATCCGACCTGGCAACCAGAGATCGGTACTATTTAAATAGGTTGGCAGGTTGGTTCATCGCTAAAATAAGCTAAGATTAAGAATTGAAGCAACAAAAGGAGTTAAAGTAACTTGAAGAGCTTAAATAAGCTGGTTCTGGGTTCCAGTGCGATGGCCCTGGTTGCCCTGATCGCCATGCTGTTCCTGACTGCGGTGGATGCCCAGGCTGAAGTTGCGGCCCAGGCTACCACAACCGCCGCCGCGACCACTACGGCGGCAGCGACCACTACGGCGGCAGCGACCACCACTGCGGCGACCACCACTACGGCGGCAGCGACTACTACTGCCGCAACTACGGCGGCAGCGACCAAGACAGCAGGTGATTTCACCAAGCTGCCTTTCTTCCAGCCCAACAAGATTGTCGGCGTGAACCAGGGCTTCATTGACAACCTTCAAGCGGCAGTCAAGAAAGCTGGCGGCGATTTTGTGGCTAACGCCAAGTACGACCTGTTCTTTACCGGCGGTACGGAAGCGCAGATTGTCGCTTTCTACGACAACGCTATGACGAGCCTGGGCTTCAAACGTCTCACGGTTACTCCGGCTTCCTTTCCCCAGGAACAGCTTGGTGGCGCACCGGCAAAGGTGTACTTGTATAACAAAGGCGCGGATGTCTACGGCGTAGCTTTAATCGGTCCGATTCCTCAATCTTTGCTGGACACCCTCAAGCCCGCCGTAGTGAGCGGTTCGCCTGCGGCTAACGACACTCTGGTAGCTCTCCTCAGCGACATCAAAGTACCCGCACTGGCCGCGACTACGGCAGTGGCGACTACGGCGGCCCAGGGTGGCGGTACCCCAGGTGGCGCACCTGCTTCCGGCGTTGGTGGTAGTAGCGATGGCGGGTTAAGCCCGTTGTGGTTGTTGCTTCCGTTGGCTCTGATCTCGGCTATGTCCACGGTGGCCTTGATTGCTCGTCGTCGCAAAATCAGCCGCTAGCTTTAGCAACACCTAGCAAAAAACCTCTCCCAGGCGGGAGAGGTTTTTGTTTAAGGTTACTTTCTTCTCATCTGAGGAAAAGGGTCTTGACAAGCATCCTGGCAAGCCTTATCCTGCTTTACATCCTATATTTATGGGCAGTAGAGGACTCGAACCTCTGACAGCCACGGTGTAAGCGTGGTGCTCTACCAACTGAGCTAACTGCCCTGAGTAAACCATCGCATTATACTACAAAGCGGCAGAGTGTCAAGGTCGTAGCAGACAGTTCTAGCGAGGTTCCTAAATTTTGAATAGACAAGAGGCAATCATTGCGGCAATACTCTGCGAGGCGGTCGGCCTGGCTCTGATGCTTTTGATCAATCGGCTGTTACCTTTCCCCGCCGACCTGGCAGTAACCGGCCTGGGCTTCGTTTTATTAATGCTTGGCCCTTTTCTACTTCTGCTGAATCGGGATAAATAACCGGGCTTAAATATCAGGAGGAAAGTTTAATGGCTATGACCGACGAGGAGCGCGAACGACGGCGTTTGCTGGTAGATGGTGTTCAGGCACTCCTGGCTGGACGCCGTTCCCAGGCTCAGGAGCTTTTGTTGAGCTATGTGCAACAGGATGAAGCTAACGAAGAAGCCTGGCTGTGGCTGAGTGGAGCCGTAACCGAACTGGATGACATCGAGGTAGCTTTGCAAAACTGCCTGGCGACCAATCCCAGCAACGACCGCGCCCGGCAAGGGTTGGCCTGGGTTGCCGGGCAGCGCGGACGGTAAAAGTTTGCTGTTCCAGGGTACAGGTGGAAAGTATGAGCGACAAGGGAACGGGCGAGCTATTCGAGATTGTGCCGTTGGCGGCTTCAGAACAGGTTGCCCTGGATTCGGGCCGGGCCGAGCCTGCCCCGAAGCCGCCCGAAGTGGTCGAGGCGGAATGGGTGCGCTGTTATCCTGCCCGGAGGCGCGGCCACGCCTGGCGGTGGGTGGCCCTGGTCTTAAAACTTGGCCTGGCTTTCGCCGCGACCTGGCTCTTTGTATTGCTCCCGGTGGAGACGTTACCGACCCCGCTCCAGAACTGGAAAAACCCGATCATCATTTTTCTACTGGTCTGCTTTGTCGGTAAAACGTTGCTGGATACCCTCTTTTACGACCATTATCAACCTTGAAATAATTTCGGCTTTCTAACAGTGTAAAAGTTAGCTGCTAAATATTAGCCAGGAGGAAAAGGGCGAAATGGCTTTTGAGGAGTATCAGCGAGGTGATTTTAGCATCAGTACCGACCCGGCCCGGCTCGTTCTGGAAGCGATTTATAGCTATCTCTCCCGCTCATACTGGGCCGCCGGGCGGTCTAAAGAAGTTGTCGCCCGTTCGCTGATCCATTCGCTGTGTTTTGGCCTTTACCGGCAGACCGAACAAATCGGGTTAAGCCGGGTAATCTCGGATTTTGCAACCTACGCTTACCTATGCGACGTTTATATTCTCGAAGAATATCGCGGTCAGGGTCTGTCTAAGTGGCTAATGGCGACTATCCTGGCGCACCCCGATTTGCAGGGGTTGCGGCGTTGGTCGCTCGTCACTCGTGACGCTCACGGTCTTTACGCGCAGTTTGGTTTTGTACCCCTGCCCGAACCAGCCCGTTACATGGTTTTGCAACCTCAGCCGCCGAACTCCTGAAAGGAGGTTAATCAAAATCAAAGAAATCGTTCAGAAACGATTTACGTTTTTTATGAGGTGGATACCCCTGATTACCCGAACCGGGCTGGCCGTAAGGGGCCTGGCGATAGCGATAATCCTCATCGTCATCAGAAGCATAACCCCGTGAAGGTTGCGGCGGGTAAGCCGGATTAGACGGCGCAGGTGTATAAACTGGATTGGTAGGATTGGGCGGATACCCCTGGGCCATTTGCCCGGCCCGCTCTAAAAATTTATCCAACTCGCCTCGGTCAAGCCAGACTCCCCGGCATTGTGGGCAGTAATCAACTTCGACACCTTGCCGATCAGCAATTTTTAATTCAGTTCCATCAAGCGGACAGCGCATAATAAAGTACCTCCTTTGTTAAACTCTTGCTCTTAAACCCCGGCTATCACTTTAGTTTTTTCAGGTGTCGCCTCTAAATGTTCCTCCGTGTAGGTTTGTTCGCGCACATATTTTGGGCTAATCATGCTCTTGAAGGTTGGCCCGAAATGGTGGCGCACCCGGATTGCCAGTATAAGGGCCAGCCCAAAATAGATAGCTGAAAACCAATAATCGCTATCCGGGAAGAAAAATTGAGCCATTAACAACCCGAAAAGCGTACCCGCTCCCCACAGACCGGCGCGCAAATTCATTACAATCATGACTGCTAACAAAGTTTGGGCCGAGGTCGTTAACATCGGGCCAACCAGATCAAATTGCTTGACCACGCCATCGGTGACAATTTCTCCGCGCAAAGGCAAATCGCGTAAATAGCCTGAACCGAGGCTAAATACTAGCGGCAATGTACCAACTAATAGAGTCCATTGATTAACTTTGCTGGCAACCAATGCACCCAAACCTTCCGCTGCCAACGCCCGCAGCGTAAAGATTACACAGATAACAATTTCGGGAGCTTCGGAAGCAAGCGGTGCAAACCACTTTACCAGAAAAACCGGGTCAATTCCTAAATCAGTGCCAGTAGTAATCAACGACTTAGCAAACGGTTTAGCGACCATAAAGATCACAAAACCGGCAAAAATTATCATGCCACTGTAAGTCGCAATTCGTTGGCTACGTGGTAATTCGCCAATTAATCGTGCTGGCCCGACTAGCTCCGGTTCGTGTACTTGCGCTTTCATCAGGCGGAAGCTATATATAATGAAAAGCCCGACCAGAAAAACCAGGTCATAAAGGGCGATATAGCCTTTAATTGGCAAAATTATTGAATAAAGCCCGGCTACCAGCAAAAAGCCGACTTCTACACGGTGGCCTTTGCCCAGTTGAATATGACGTTTGCGAAATTTGAGCGCGAATAGCAAAATTACTAGCGGCCAGGCAAAACCAACTATCATGCGGTTTGCGCCAATCATGTTGGCAATCGCGTATTCTTTGTAAGCCGGGTTTGTACCAGCCTCAAACGTAAGCGCGAAATCAACCGCATATTCGGGCAAGACTGCGATTAGGGCCATTACTGAAATTGCCAACGCCTGAGGTACATCGTGCTGAGCGGCTTCTGTCGCCCAGGCCAGTAAGAAAGCTGAGCCTAAAACCGCTAATCCAAAGACGATTGCTCCGGTCAGAGGAGCGGTTTGGTCAATGCTAGCCGGACCAAAAAATTTAACCCCTAAGGCTGGAATAGTTACTAAAAATGCTAAACCAATCCACAACCACGCTTTCAATTAACAACTCCTTTCGTATCCTGTGCTAATTTATTCAAAAATCCTCTAAGTAACGTGGGAGAGGAATTCTACCTTCAATATTTTGTAACAAAATTATGAAGTAATTGTGAAGGCTTCTTAAAGATGCTATAATTTTTAGGACACCATCTGAAGATAACTATCATTTGGGTTTGCCCTGACAGTTCCCTGGCCTTAGACACTTGGGGTTATTTTGGAAACATCGGAAACTGTATCAGAAATGGAGAGTGGTCGTTATGCCTAAAAAGAATTGGGGACTAACCCTGGTAATGTTGCTAAGCCTGTTGTTGGCTGCTTGTGGCGAAAGTAACGACACTAGCTTGAAACTCTCCGACGCGGCCCAGGCGACCCCGCCAGATCAGGCCGGTAGTATCGTCTTTGCTACGCCTAACGGTACGCCCGGTTCAGATGCAACTCCAACCCCGGAGCCGGATGTTACGCCCCTCGCTACCGGCAACCGCCCGGCGGAAAAGGTGGCAATCGGCTATTCCGCGCCTGATTTCACCCTGCAAAGCCTCCAGGCCAAAGCCGTCAAGCTTAGCCAGTATCGCGGTAAGCCGGTTGTGATCAATTTCTGGGCTACCTGGTGCGGCCCATGCAAAGCCGAGTTGCCCCTTCTGCAAAAAACTTACGCCGCCGCTGCCGGGAAATTCGAGCTGGTCGGGGTGGACGTAGGCGAAGAGGAACCCCTGGTGCGTCTCAAAGTCAAAGAGGTGGGCCTGAGTTACCCTAACCTGCTCGACCGGGACATGAAAGTAACCACACTTTACCAGGTTAGAGGCTATCCAACCAGCTTTTTCCTCGACAAAACCGGCGTGATTTCGAGTATTCAGCCGGGTTCGCTCACCGAGAGCGTGCTACAGCCCAAGCTCGACAAAATCCTGAAATAAACTTTTGTCCTATGGATTGATTGTAACTGAGCATAAATAAAACCCGGCGACCACCTGGTTGCCGGGTTTTATTATCGCTATCAAAGGTTAAACTTCGCTCTATCGAAGAGCCTGATCCAACCCCGATTCCTACTTGATGGTCGAGTTGTACTCCGAAAGATTATCGTTGGCTTTCTTGGCCGCTTCGTCCAGGGCCGCTTTAGCCGTGGGCGTTTTGCCGGTCATGAAGTTTTCCATCGCTCCTTCGATAGCCTGACGGGTAGGAGTGAAGGTGCCAAAGACTGCTCCCTGGGTGGCCGGAGTCGCTTCGGTCGCCCGCAACTGGTCAATGGCGACCTGGAATTGCGGGAACTTAGCCAGGGTGTCCTTCATTTCCTGCACGTTATAAGCTCCCTTGCGGATCGGGTAGTAGCCGGTGTTGGACGACCAGTAAGCCTGGGTTTCCGGCGTGCTGGTGAATTTTACAAAATCCCATGCGCCTGCTTGCTGCTCGGCACTGCCCTGGTTCGTAATCCACAGGGATGCTCCGCCGATAACCACGCCACCCTTTGCTCCGGTCGGGCGCGGAATGTAGGCCACGCCTACTTCGACGCCGTTTCCGGCAGTTTGTGCGCCACTGATGTAACCGCGCAAACCAGCAATCGAGTTGAAGGTGATGGCCGCATCGCCCTTGACAAAGTTGGTATCCCGCGTGGTACTGTTCGCGCCACCGTCCCGGCCCAGGCTCCGTCCTACTCCCTCATCCTGCAATTTCTTGAGGAAGTTTAGCCAGTTCGCCCCGGCATCGTTATTAAAGATTAGCTTGGTGGCCCGGCCATCCCGTCCGTTGTTCGGGTCGGCAAAGATAGTGTTCTGGGTCGCCAGTTCCTGCTCGAAAATCCAGCTATAGAGCGTGAAATCTACGCCACTGCGGGTAATTTTACCCGAAGCGTCTTTCTTGGTCAGCTTCTTGGCAGCGTCAAAAAGCTCGTCGTAAGTCCAGGTTTTCTTCTCCGGGTCAAGTCCGACTTCCTGGAACGCCTTCTTGTTGAAGTACATTACCGGCGCGGACGAGTTGAACGGCATCGAGTAAAGCTTGCCGCCAACCGTGTAGTAACGGGCTACTGCCGGTTCGAGGTCGCTGATAAGGTCAAGTTTTTCCTTGTCAATGAAATCCTGCATCGGCAAAATCTTCTTGGTGTCAATCATGCGCTGGGTGCCGATATCGTAGACCTGGGCCACGTTAGGCAGGGCTTGCCCGGCCAGGCCCGCGTTGATCTTGTTGATCGTCGCGTCGTAATCTGGCTGTTGCACCGCTTCCACGTAATACTTGGTCTGGCTACTATTGTACTTATTGACTACCTGCTGCACTACGTTGCCCAGCGAACCGGTCAAACCGTACCAGAAGGTAATCTTGACTGACCCGGCGGGTTGAGCCACGGGCGGCACGGGAGTGATGGTGGGGGCGGGTGCCGCTGCGGCGGCAGTGGTTGCGCCCGCTGCGGTTGTCGCGCCGGGCGCGGCGGCAGTGGTGGCACCTGCGGCAGTGGTTGCGCCCGCCGCAGTGGTGGCACTGGCCGAAGCAGTCGTCGCGGCAGCACTCGTCGTCGCTGCCCCGGTCGAGGTAGTCGCCGTATTGTCGCCACAAGCCGCCAG
>JBBRBE010000245.1:0-7648 GCA_038206175.1 Chloroflexia bacterium | reverse complement strand
GGCTTTGATAGCCACCTGAAAAGAATTAATTCTTTGTTATAGGCCGCAGTGAAAGTGAGGTTGAATGGCCGGTTTTAGACGGGCTGGCCCGAAGTTTGAAAAAGATAAGGATATAACCGGCCTTCCCTACTCTAGCCTGACTGAAGAAATTCCAACTAAATCTGATTATAGCTACCCGGAGCCAACCGTTCCCTTATTTTCAGTTCGGCGGCTCAAACGACTGGGGACGCTGCTTTTAGTATTTGGTTTCTTGTGGCTGAGTGTAAATCTGGCAAAAGTTGACCCTGGTAGACTGTGGGAGGGGCTACCCAAGATGGGTCGCTGGGCTGCCAAAGCCTGGCCCCCCTCGACCGAAGGGCTGGATACTCTGCTCCTACGGGCGGCTGAAACCGTGGCAATGGCTGCCGTCGGTACGGTCATTGCCACCGTGCTGGCCCTCCTTGTATGTGTCTTCGCGGCCCGAAATCTTACTCCTGGCCCTCTATTCTATTACCCGGCGCGATGGCTGCTCAATATGCTGCGTGGGATTGACTCGTTTGTTTTTGCGTTGCTTTTTGTAGCAGCGGTGGGGTTGGGGCCGTTCGCCGGGGTGCTGGGGATCGGGTTGCACACCTGGGGTTCAATGGCAAAATTATACGCCGAAGCGATTGAGACCGTCGCTGCCGGGCCACTCGAAGCCGCCACGCTTACCGGGGCCAGCCGCCTTAAAGTGGTAGTCTACGCCCTTTTGCCCGATATTTTGCCGAGTCTGGCTTCGGTGACGCTTTTCTGGTGGGAGTTTAATGTGCGAGCTTCAACCGTCCTGGGAGTAGTCGGCGCGGGCGGGATCGGTCAGGAATTAAAAAATAGCATGGATTTGCTCGATTTTCCTCGCTTGCTAACTATTCTCCTGATTATTCTGACGATGGTGACAATCATTGACCAGTTTAGTGCCTGGTTGCGCCGGAAATTGATATGAGTAACGCTCATAATATAGGGCCGCCTTTACTCCAGATAGACGGACTGAGCAAGCGTTACGGTAATAACGTCGTGCTGGATAATATCTCGTTTGAGGTTCGGGCAGGCGAATTTGTCGCGGTTCTCGGCCCAAGTGGAGCGGGGAAAACTACCCTGTTTCGCTGCTTAACCCAACTGGTTGAACCCGATCTGGGAACAATTTCTATTCGCGGTCATCTTCTTCATTCGTCCAGAGGGCGCGAATTGCGCCGATTTCGACGAGAGATCGGGGTAATTTTTCAGCAATTTAATTTAATTCGCCGTATAAGTGCCGTTGAAAACGTGTTAGCCGGACGGCTTGGCTACGTCCCGACCTGGCGAGTTTTGCTCCGGCGCTTTAGCTACGCTGACCGTCAACTGGCCCTGGCCTCACTCGACCAGGTGGGGTTGTTGGCCCAGGCTTACCAGCGTTCCGATAGTTTATCGGGAGGACAACAGCAGCGGGTAGCAATTGCAAGAGTGCTGGCCCAGCAAAGTCGTTTAATCCTGGCGGACGAGCCGATTGCCAGTCTTGATCCAGAGACGGCGGCGGGGGTTCTCGAAACGCTGCGCGAGATTGCCCACAAACACAATATTGCGCTGATATGCAGCTTACATCAGGTAAAGCTGGCTACCGAATTTGCTGACCGGATTATCGGCTTAAAAGCGGGTAAATTAGTAGCCGATCTTCCGGTTGCTCAATTTGATTTGAGTGAGCAAAGCCGAATTTATCGCAGCGAAAAAATATTTGTTATTGAATAATTCTCTACCATAATCATATTTCAATACTTGAAAAATTGGTTACAGGTAGAGAGCAGAATTGCAAAAAAGGGTGCTGGAATGGATAATAGGCCAAATAAATTAAACAAAGGAATATAGATGAGTAATTCTCTGGCCGAACCAGAAAATAATGTTACAACTCCGGCTTTGCAATGGAAATTGTGGCTCTACACCAATTATGATTGTAATTTGCGCTGCACCTACTGTGTCGCCAAATCCAGCCCAAATGCGCCTCGCCGCGCTCTGGGTCTGGCTAACGTGCAACGGCTGGTAGATGAAGCGGTAGAACTCGGCTTTAGTGACATCTTTTTTACGGGTGGCGAACCTTTCTTGCTACCGGATATTTATACAATGCTGGCTTATTCCTCGGCCAGGGTCAGGACTACGGTGCTGACCAACGCTATGTTATTGCATGGGGTGCGCTTAGAAAAACTGGTAGCCATCACCAATCCTAATTTGATTATACAGGTCAGTTTAGATGGAGGTCGGGCGGAAGACCACGATGCTTATCGGGGCAAAGGAGCCTGGGCTAAAACGGTAGAGGGTATCGGGTTGCTGCAAGCGCAAGGTTTTCGGGTACGGCTGAGTACAACCGAGACCCCGGCTAACTCGCCCTATTTGGATCAAATCTGCCAGTTTCATCGAAGTTTGGGCATTCCTGATGAAGACCACTTTGTCCGCCCTCTGGCAAAGCGGGGTTATTCTAAAGAAGGGCTGGAACTGGGTATGGCAAACCTCGTCCCGGAACTAACCGTAAACCTGGATGGGGTTTTCTGGCATCCTCTTTCTACCGATAGTGATATGCAAATTAGCAAGAAAATATTCCCACTCGCAACCGCTTTCGAGCGAGTGCAAAACCAGCTTGAGATAATGGCCCGCGAAGGGGGCGTACCCCTTATGACTTTTACCTGAGGCTAGTAATAGGGAGCTTCCAGGCTGGAAGCCTTAGTTTGATTGAAAGATTGACAGCTTAAATTTAGTTTGAAGGAGTTGAAGAAACAGGATATGATTCAGGCATACGTAATGATTAAGGCTGAACCCACCAGAGTGCAGGAGTTGGTAGAAGAGTTGCGCGAGATGCGGCTGGCGGGTTCGGTGATTACCAAAGTTCACGCCGTCACCGGCCAGTTCGATTTAATCGCGCTGGTGGAAAGTCCCGACCTGCCTTCGCTGGGTAATTGAATTACCGCAGGCATAGCGAACGCCGTGGGCGTTCGGAGTACCGAGACCAGTCTCATTATCTGGTAAGGCTAAAGAAATCAAAGGCCGATGGCCTAACCTGCCAGCCAGAAAGTTAGGCCATATAGAACCTCCGCTACACTGACAAGATTACCGGCAACAACACTCCCAGCCCCAAAACGAATAGCCACAAAGCCGGAGCGGGTGTCCCAACCGGGCGACGCAAGCGAAGTTCACGAGCCGCCAGGCGGGGGTCTAGTTTTAACCAGGCTTCGTGGCGGCGTTCCAACAGTAGAAAAACCAGGGCCGTAATCGCTCCATAAAGTAAATGACCGACGAGCGAAGGTAGAGCCTGACCTGCCGCCGCTACTGTCCAGCTAAGCGATCCGCCCAATAAGCCGGGGAAAAGCGTTAATGGCCCTAAGAACCACCAGATTAAGCCGTAAACCAAACCCCAGGCGACCCCTGATCCCAGATCGGGTGCTTCTCGTCGGAAGAGCAGGCCATAGCTCATGCCGATTAAAGCACTGATAAGCAGATGTACTACAAAACCGAGTTCGACGCTCGTCCCCCCAACTAGCTGAGCTACTTTGGGCAACGTGCCGGTAGCCAGCATCACCAGACTAAAGATAAGGCCACCCGCCAGACTACCCACTGCGCCCCAACCCAGAGCTTGTAAAGTGCGTGTGCCTGGCCCTTCGGCTTCCCGTCGAATCGGATCAGAATTGATGAAAAAGCCGACCCAGAGCCGGTTCAGGGCGGCATAACCCAACCCGACCAGAAGGCCATAAATAATATGCCCGACCAGCGACCCAAAAAGGGTTCCGGCTTGCTGGTACGACCAGTTGGGCGTTTTACCCTGCAAGAGCGGCAAGAGCGTTAGAGGGCCAAGAAACCACCAGAATATTCCATAGGCTACTCCCCAACTCATACTTGAACCATAGCTGCGAATATCCAACTGGAAGAGCAGGCCAAAACTGATGCCAATAACCAGCGCAATTATATAATGCAGCACTATTCCCACTTCTTTTGAATTGGAACCGACCAGACTGGCAATAGTGGGAAAGAAGTTAACCTGGGTCATCCAACTACTAAAAGCCCAGCCTCCGACCAATCCGGCCAAGCCGCCAACTATCAGGGCTTTCGCCAGACTGAAGCGATGAGACTGTATTGCGGCTTCGGCGGGTAATTCGGTAGCCTGAACTTTGTAAAAAGCACCCCACAAGCCCAGCACCAGTCCCAGAGGCGCACCCAGGTAAAGCACATAGGCTACCAGTTCAGGAAAATGCAGCCGGGTGGTGTCCAGGTCGCCCATGGCCTGCCCGCTCCCCACAAGCGGAAACAAACTGGCCGGGCTGACCAGCCATAATAAAAAGGCATAACCCAAGCCCCACAATAGTCCTGCACCGGGGCTGCTGGCTCGTTTAGCACATGCTACCCCGAAACCCAGGCCGTATAGTCCGCCCAACGCTGCCCCGCCCACTAACCCTATCGCCGATACCGACGAACTAGCCGTCGCTGCCGCCAGCCCACCAGCCAGCCCTACAACAAAACAGCCAATCAGCCGACTAGAAACTGCCCAGGCCGGATTAGCCCTAAAAGTTGATGAAGAAAGCATGAAGCTAGTTCCTTTCCTGACTGCTAGTGGCTGCCGGGTCAAGCTTGTTGGAAGAGGCGGGTTTTTGGGAAAAATCAATGGTTTGAACGATGTCGCGCGGGAAAAATAATTCGATGTTCCACTCCAGAAACACCCGCACTTTGCGTTCCAGACCGGGCAGTTTAGCCAGATAAATCGCCCGCCACATCATCCAGGCCAGTAAGCCCGAAAAGCGAAAGCCTTTAACTTCGGCGCAAGCGCTCTGATGCCCCACCACACACAACGAACCGAGCGAGTCGAAGTGGAACGGTTGACCCTTTCCGCCATAAATTTTGGCGTGAATATTTGAGGCTAACTGATAGGCTTCCCGCAAAGCAAATTGAGCCGTCGGCGGACAAAGCTGGCCGTTCTTGCTATCGGTCACGGAGGCACAATCGCCTACGGCCCACACTCCCTCAAAACCGGGGACTGCCAGAGTGCTATCCACTACTACCGCGCCGCGCTTGTCCCGTTCTATTGGCAAGTTTCGCACTAACGGATTAGGCTCCGTCCCGGCTGTCCAGATTAGCGTCCGGGTTAGAATTTCGTCCCCTGAATTTAGTAACACTGCGTCGTGTCGGGCATCCGCTACCCGACTATTGAGTTTGAAGGTTATCCCCCGTTTCTCCATTTGCTTGAGGGCATATTCCGCCAGCGACGCGCTGAGTTCGGGCAAAATTCTATCGCCGGAATGAATTACAATGATTTTAATTTCTTTGGCGGGAATATTGGGATAATAGGCTAACATTCCACGCGCAAAATCATTTAGCCCGCCTGCCAGTTCCGCCCCCGCAAATCCGCCCCCCGCGATTACAAAGTTTAACATCATCTGACGCAAAGCCGGATTGGTTTCCTGGTCGGCCCGCTCAAACATATCAATCATGTGATTGCGAATCTGGATCGCATCGGCCAGCGATTTGAAGTCGAATGAGTTCATTTCGACCTGCTGTAGCCCCCGGTAATTGGAAACCGCCCCCAGTGCCAGCACCACATGGTCGTATTCCAGTTCGCGGTTCTGAGGAGAACGGCTGTCCGGTTCTAGCTTTACACGACGTTGGGCCAGGTCAATTTGAGAGATTGTGCCGATTACCACCTGCGTTCGGCGCAAACTGGTGCGAAGCGGGCTAGAAATATGGGTAGGTTCGAGGCTACTGGCGGCTACTTCAGCCAGCATCGGCGTAAAAAGCAGCGCATTAGTATCGCTAACCAGGGTAAAAGAGACCGAAGGGTCAGGGCCAAACTCTTTTTCGAGGTGGGTGGCGGTAGTTACTCCGGCAAAGCCGCCCCCTAAAATAAGAATGCGCGTAACCGGGCGTGGTTCTACTGGACGGGCTGTTGGTTCCGCCCCTAGTTTCCAGAGTGCCAGGTCGTTTATTAGCTGCACCAATAAACCTAGCCCGGCCCCATAAATTACCCAGCCGACCAGGGCCGGAAAAAGCTCCCGCATTCCGGCAGCCGTCCATTGAGGAGCACTACCATTTGCCAGGGGCCCGATTACCACACTGAACAAAACCCATAAAGGAACGCCCAGCGCCGCCGCACTCATCGCCATATCAAGGTGCGCCCGGCGGGTTGGTCGGAAAACCAGCCCATAAACCAGTCCGAGCATTCCACCCAGTATTAAGCCCAGCGCCACATTACCCAAAGTTGTCGCGAGTACTATTCCGGCTACTAAGCCAGCCACTAAACCAATCAGACCGCGTCGCAAATATTTGTTATAGTTGAAAGGCTCTTTTGGAGGAGTAAGGGTTTCATCTTCAGTTTGAGGGTAGGCAAGTAAGAAGCTACTTATTTTGCCAAACAAGCCGGGTCGTTCAGCTAACCGCTGGTAATAACGAACCAGTAGTCCATCCAGGCTGTACTGATAATTTGGCCCGGTCACGGCGAAGATTAGTGGCAGAATTAAAAAGGGTAGATAAAAAGTTAAATCCTCGCCCGGTACGGCGGCCAGCCCAATCACCAGACTAAGCGCCCACAAGAAGCCGGTAATTCCACCCAGGCGGGTAAGCAAACCGAAAATCAGGCTGAAGGCAATAAAGCCTTCGGTGAAAAAAGTCAGCCAGGCAAAGAAAGTAAAATTGGGTATTATTAAATTTCTGACAAAATCGCCGTACAGCCCGATAAAAGGATGCTGAGCTTCGCGGCTCATCCAATCGCATAACCCGCTCAGTTTCGCGGACGGCGCATTAAAGCCCTGCGGCCCGCACCCAAAATCGGGCGGGGTCTTCCAGCCTAATTGTCCCCACCAAATAATCCCAGTATAAATCCGTAGCGCCGTAAGCCCTAAAGTCAAGGCCAGTCCCAGGTAGAAATTGACTGACTTTTTCCACATACCTTTATTTGCCTTTTCTCTTTTCTAAGACTTCATATTTTATCCCAACTTACCCCGGTTTGTAACAGCGCCGTTACAAATCGGGGTAAGTTGGGATAGGAGAAATTACTAACAGACGTACTATTAACTTTAATCCAATCAAACCAGCTATAACTACTTATGTGGTTATGCTAATAGTATTCTAGCACAACCCGATGAGGAACAGCTTACAAATCTTTCAAGGTAGTTAATTATTTATTACCACTTTATGAACCGGGCTAATTACAACCAAGTTGAAGGGCTTAATCGAAAGAGTTGCAAAATGATAACGTATGGATTCCAACGTGATTTTGAGACAACCCTAACCTACTACTCCTTAGAAGAAACGGTGGGTAAACTAGCTCGGACGACCTCGTTATTAGAACGCACCAACCGCGAACTACGGCGCAAATTCCGGCAGGTTGGGGTCTGGGCAGCGAGCGGGGAACCGCCGCAGGGGTCTATTTGCCGGTCCAACGGCTTAACACCTGGTTGGCCAAAGGCACCTGGTGGCAAAAGAGCCAAGACCCGTTCTTCCAACTACAGGCCCAACCAAACCCTTAGACTTGGATACGTTATCCAGTTAGTGGGTGTGACACAGATTTTTGCAATCAACATCAAGAGGCTTTAGCCAAATTGAATTTAGCCCGCCCAATTTTAGCCTTGCGCCAGGGATGGTCTGCCGCTGGTTTGCCAGTGTAAGCGGCGCGAGTGGGCTGGGACAAAAT
>JBBRBE010000244.1:0-7728 GCA_038206175.1 Chloroflexia bacterium | reverse complement strand
AAGATTATCCGCCGCGCCCAGCAAGAGGGGGTGGACTGGCACGTAATCACGAATCGCTACGCCAACCAGTATCTCGAATGGATGGACGCCTTGAACGTGCGGCGAGCGACGGTTTACCCACGGGCGACCGAGGAGATTGACGGCATCGTGGCGGCAGTCGGCGAACTGGTGGACAAAGGCTTCGCTTACGAGTCGCGGGGAGATGTCTACTTCCGGGTTCTCTCCAAACCAGGCTATGGCGACCTCAAACACCAGAACCTCGATCAGCTTCAAAGTGGAGCGCGGGTCGAAACGGGCGAAATTAAGGAGAACGACCTGGATTTTGCGCTGTGGAAAGCGGCTAAACCGGGCGAACCAAGTTGGCCTAGCCCGTGGGGGCCAGGGCGGCCCGGTTGGCACATCGAGTGCAGCGTAATGGCTCTGCACCACCTGGGGCCGCAACTGGATTTGCACGGCGGCGGCACCGACCTGATCTTTCCTCACCACGAAAACGAAATCGCCCAGAGCGAGAGTTTGACCGGCCAGACCCCTTTCGTGCGCTACTGGGCGCACAACGGCATGTTGCAGGCAAAGGTGCTGGACGAGGCAAGCGGCAAACTGGTGGTCGAGAAGATGAGCAAGTCGCTGGGCAATAGCCTGACGGTGGACAAAATCCTGGCGAAAGGCGACCCGGATATGCTGCGGCTGTTTGTGCTGGGTTCGCACTACCGCAACCAGCTTACCTACACCGACGAAAGTTTTGAAGTAGCTCTCAAAAGCCTTGCCAATCTAAAATCAGTCTTCGGGCCGGACGAAACCTGGGGCGATCCCGCCTCCACCGAAGGTCAGCCGGAAGCCACTGCCGCCCTCCAAAAAGCCACCGAAACGGCCCGCGCCGGTTTCGAGGCAGCAATGGACGACGATTTCAATACGCCGCAAGCTCTGGCCCACCTGTTCGACCTCAAACGCGAAATCTTCAAGGGCCGAGATAGCGGAGCCAGCCCTGCCAACCTGCATCTCGCCCGCGAAACCCTGGCCGAACTCGGCGGTATTCTGGGCTTGCGGATGAAAGAGCTACCGCAGGGCGGCGGCGAACAGGCGGCAGAACCGTTTATCGCGCTGCTGGTGGAGGTACGCCGCGACCTCAAAGCGGCCAAACAGTTCGCCCTGGCCGACTCGATCCGCGACCGCCTCAAAACGCTCGGCGTGCGCCTGGAAGACCGCCCGGACGGGACAATCTGGAAGGTCGAGCCGTAGCGATTACTCTACTGCCCACAACTGCTGCTAATTAGCCCAACCGCTCCTGACCGCCCAGGTACGCTTGAAGGGCCGCCGGAACCCGGATCGAGCCGTCCGCTTGCTGGTGGTTTTCCAGGAATGGCACCAGGATGCGCGGCGTGGCGATAGCGGTATTGTTGAGGGTATGGCAGAACTGCACCTTGCCCTCGGCGTCGCGGTAGCGCAGTCCACTGCGGCGGGCCTGCCAGTCGCCCAGGGACGAACAAGAGTGCGTCTCGCGGTACTTGCCCTCGCTGGGAACCCAGCTTTCAATGTCGTGCATCTTCACTTTGCCCGCGCCCATATCGCCGGTACAAACCTCGACCACCCGGTAGGGCAATTCGAGAGCCTGCAAAATCTCCTCGGCGTTGCCCAGAATAGTGGCGTGCCACCGAGCAGACTCGGCGGGGTCGTTGCGGCACAGGATATATTGCTCGACCTTTGTAAATTGATGCACCCGGATCAAGCCGCGCACATCCCGGCCACCACTCCCGGCCTCGCGGCGGAAGCAGGGCGAAATGGCGGCATAGGTCAGGGGCAGGTCGGTTTCGGCCAGGATTTCGCCACTATGCAAACTATTGACCGGCACTTCGGCAGTGCCGGTCAGGTAGAGGTCGTCGGCGGGCAGGTAATAAACCTGGTCGCGCCCGGCGGGAAAGTGGCCGGTTCCTTCCAGGGCAAATTCGCGGGCCATCGAAGGCATGGTCATAACCGTAAAACCCTTCGCCATCAGCCGATCCATAGCGAAGCGATGGAGAGCGTATTCGAGGATCGCCATTTCGTTCTTCAGGATATAGCTGCGGCTGCCTGAGATTTTGGCGATGCGCTCGAACTCGGCCCAACCGTGCTTATCCAGGATTTGCACATGGTCGAGTGGCGCGAAATCAAATTGAGTTTGTTCGCCCCAGCGTTTCACCTCGACGTTCTCGCTGTCGTCGGCCCCGATTGGCACATCGTCTGCCGGGATGTTGGGCGTTAGCAGCAACAGGCCCCGCAACCGCTCCTCGGCCTCGCGCAGTTGCGGCTCCAACCCTTTGAGTTCTTCACCGATAGCCTTGCCGCGCTCGATAATCCCAGGGCGTTCGTCCGGGCTGGCTTTGCCCATCCGCTTCGAGTTAGCATTCTTCTCTTCGTTAAGAAGCTGAATCTCGCGTTTGAGCTTGAGGACTTCGCTATCCACTGCCAGCAAATCGTCCAGGTTCAGCTCGACTCGCTTGACTTCGATAGCCCAGCGCACCTTGTCGGCGTTGTCGCGGATAAATTTCAGGTCTAGCACTCTTGTCTCCTCTCTAATTTGGGGAGGCTGGCAACAAAAAAGCCGCACCTCCTTGAAAGCT
The DNA here is from genome assembly GCA_038206175.1 of Chloroflexia bacterium. Lineage (GTDB taxonomy): Bacteria > Chloroflexota > Chloroflexia > Chloroheliales > Chloroheliaceae > 54-19. Next base: position 5,134 of record JBBRBE010000244.1, on the reverse strand, counting down.
CTTCTTTCAAAGGACGAGCGGCCCAGCCATCTCGTGTTGCCACCTTTGTTCGCCGCCCAAGCCTGGACGACCTCGTGCGGTAGAAAAAGAACCGGGCAGTTCTCGCTTTCTACACGCCTTCGTTAACGGGAAGACCCGGCCCGCAGTTACTCCGGCCCTTGCTTATAAACTTATAAAGTAAAGGAAATAAGCAAAGGTCGTTTAGTTGGGACAGCTTGCGAGGGGAACCGACCGCGCCCACGCTTTGCCTCGCACCGACCGGCAAATCTCTGGCGGCGTGGAACCGCTACGGCATATCTCGCCCAGGCTTTTAATGATTCTTTTACCAAAAGTCAGGTTTAGAATACCGCAAAGGCCCGCCCCGGTCAAGTTAGAAAATGAAGCAGACCGGGCGGTTGCAAAGTCCGAGTTTTGCCCCGGTCACGCCCTATCACGCCCGATCATTCTGAGCGAAGCGAAGAATCTTCTTGATTTACCTCGATCTTGCTTAGTCAAGAAGATTCTTCGCTTAGATCGAAGGTATTCAAGACCTACTTTAGCGTCGCTCAGAATGACCGGGCGTGATAGGGCCAGACCTGCCGCGCAAAGCCAGCCCAGAATCGGACTTTGCAATTGCCCTGTCTGGCGCGGCAGGGTTGTTGCAAAGTCGAGTGAGGGTCTTACTTTCCGCACCCGGTTTTGCCATGTCACGCTCTGCGGGTGTGACAAAGGCCAAAACCCGGACTTTGCATTCGCTCTGGCTTCACCACCTTGCAACCGCCCTGGGGCGTTTGCATTTCTAGCGGAAGGTGCTACAATGGCGACACCGTTGTATTTATGCTATTTGTCTGACAAATCTCTAAATTTAAAAATTGATCCTGGCCCTGCAAAAGCGAATTTTTAGTGTTAGCGTAACCTCGCCGACCGGCGAGCAAGAATCAAAGGAGATTAAACACTTATGCCAGAACCAAGCAAAGTCGGTACGAGCCAGGCTGCTCTGGGCGACCGCGAGGCGGTTATTGTTAGCGCGGTGCGCACGCCGGTAGGCCGGGCCTCGAAAGGCAGCCTCAAAGATTTACGCATTGACGACCTGGGCGCCCTGGTTATCCGGGCGGCCCTGGAACGGGCGGGCGGCCTCGACCCGTCGCTGATCGAAGATGTTATTATGGGTTGCGCGATGCCCGAAGGCGAACAGGGTCTCAATGTCGCCCGCAACATCGGTATCCTGGCCGGTATCCCCAACACCGCCGCGGGCGTAACGGTCAATCGCTTCTGCGCCAGTGGCTTGCAATCAATTAATATGGCGGCCCAGAACATTATGCTGGGCCTGGGCGACGTCTTCATCGCGGGCGGGGTCGAGAGCATGAGTCGGGTTCCGATGGGCGGCTTCAACCCTTCTTTTAATAAAAAGCTGGTCGGCGGCAAAGCCGGATTCCCCGAAGTTTATATCCCGATGGGCCTGACCGCCGAGAACGTCGCCAAAAAATGGGACGTTAGCCGCGAAGATCAGGACGCTTTCGCCTACGAATCCCACATGCGGGCGGTCAAAGCCCAGCAAGAAGGTTTGTTCAAGGACGAGATCGTGCCGGTTACGCTGCCGGATGGCTCGATTATGGATAAAGACGACGGGCCACGCGGCGATACCACGAAGGAAAAACTGGCAACCCTCAAGCCGGTCTTTGTCGAAGGCGGCACAGTGACGGCAGGTAACAGCAGTCCACTCAACGACGGCGCGGCGGCGGCAGTGGTGATGAGCCTGGGCAAAGCCCGCGAACTCGGCCTCAAACCCCTCGCCCGGATCGTCACGATGGCGGTTTCGGGCGTAGAGCCGGAAATTATGGGCATCGGGCCGATCCCGGCGGTACGCAAAGCCCTCGAACGGGCCGGCCTGAAAATTCAAGACATTGACGTGATCGAACTCAACGAAGCCTTTGCCAGTCAAGCTATCGTAGTTATGCGCGAACTGGGCATAGACCACGAAAACCAGCTCAACCGCAAAGGCGGAGCCATCGCTATCGGCCACCCACTCGGCTGTAGCGGAGCCAGGATCATGGCAACTCTGATGAACGACTTGCGCCAGTACGATGCCCATCTCGCTATCGAAACGATGTGCGTCGGCGGCGGGCAGGGTCTGGCGACTATTGTCGAGCGGCTGAACTAGGGGGGTGTAGAAAAATGGCATATAAAATTGAACGAGTAGGCGTTCTGGGCGCGGGCGTGATGGGCGCGGGAATTGCAGCGCACCTTGCAAATGCCGGTATTCCCTCCTTGCTGCTCGATATTGTGCCGCCCGGTCTGGCGGCAGACGCCCCTAAAGCCGAGCGAAATAAGCTGGCAGACGCCGGAGTTCAGACGGCCCTGAAGTCCAGCCCGGCGGCTTTTTACAGCCCTAAGTTTGCCGAGCGCATCACTACGGGTAACTTCGAGGACGATTGGGCGGCCCTGGCCGAGTGCGACTGGGTGATCGAAGTGGTAGTTGAACGGCTGGAGATCAAGCGGGCTGTTTTCAAACGGCTGACCGAAGTGTTGCGCCCGGACGCGATTGTTTCCAGCAATACGAGCGGCATTAGCCTGGCTTCGATGCTGGAAGGGATGCCGGAAGATTTTCAGCGTCGCTTCTTGATCACCCATTTCTTCAACCCACCCCGTTATATGAAGCTGATGGAACTGGTAGCGGGCCAGCAGACCGACCCCGAACTGGTAACGTTCATGCGGACTTTCTTCGAGGAGCGGCTCGGTAAAGGCGTTATTATGGCGAAAGATACGCCAAACTTTGTCGCCAACCGCATCGGTATCTTCGGGATGATGGCAACCCTCAACCGCATGGCCGAGAGCGGGCTGAAAATCGAGGAAGTGGACGCGGTGCTGGGCCGGGCCAGTGGCCGACCCAAGAGTGCGGCTTTCCGCACCAGCGACCTGGTAGGTCTGGATACTTCGCTCCACGTCGCCCGCAACGTCTACGACAACGCCCCCGATGACGAGCAGCGCGAACTGTTCCGCGTCCCGGAGTGGTTGCAAAAGATGGCCGACAACAAATGGTTGGGCGACAAAACCGGCCAGGGGTTTTATAAGAAAACCAAAGTTGACGGTCAGACTAAAATTCTGGCTCTCGACCCGGCCACGCTGGAGTACCACGAACAGGACGAGAAGCCACTGGCCGATACCGGCCTGGAAGGAGCCGAACGCCGTTCTGACCCTCGCAAACGGGTCGAAACGCTGGCTTACCTGGACGACCGGGCCGGGCAATTCGCCTGGAATCTTATGGCCGATACGCTGCTGTACACGGCTAACCGTCTGCCCGAAATCGCCGATGACATCCTGACGGTGGATAACGCGATGAAGTGGGGCTACAACTGGGATTTAGGCATCTTCGAGATGTGGGACGCTATCGGCCCGCTTAAAAGCGTGCAACGGATGCGTAAGGAAGGCCGCGAAATTCCCGCCTGGATTCTCACGTTCATCAACCGGGGCCAGGATTTCTTCTATATCGAACAAAACGGGAAGAAGAAATATTGGGACTTGCAAGACGAACGCTACAAGACGTTGCCTGAGACGCCCGGCCTGATTAGCCTGGCGAAGCTGAAGGGAGAGAAGGCGAATGTCCTGCGCTCCAACGACAGTGCTTCGCTCCTGAATATCGGCGACGGGGTGCTGCTGCTAGAATTTCACACCAAGCTAAACGCGCTTGACGCCGACATGAGCGAGATCGGTCGGAGGGCGTTGGCCGCTTTGAACGATGGCGACAAGTATCAGGCTCTGGTAATCTCGAATGAAGCGGCGGATTTCTCGGCAGGGGCGAACCTTTTCCTGGTAATGATGGCGGCCAGCCAGGAGCAGTGGGCGCAACTGGAAAAGCTGACCCGCGATTTTCAAGACTTGAACATGGCGATTAAGTATTCGCCCAAACCGATTGTGGTTGCCCCTTTTGGCCGCACTCTGGGCGGGGGAGCCGAAATCGTGATGAGCGGAGCTAAAGTCCGCGCTTACGGTGAAAGCTATATCGGTCTGGTCGAAGTCGGCGCAGGCTTGATTCCAGGCGGTGGCGGCTGTAAAGAACTCCTCTTGCGGCAGGCCGCCCGCATGCGCGGTATGGGCGGGCCGATGCCTGCCGTCCAGAAGGCTTTCGAGACAATCTCTTTTGCCAAAGTTTCGACCAGTGCCGAGGAAGCTCGCTCGATGGGCTTTTTGGGCAAGAACGATGTTGTCACGCTCTCCCGCGAACGGCTGATCGTCGAAGCGAAGGCCGACGCGCTGGAACTGGCCCACCAACCCGGCGGCTATAGCCCGCCCACCCCGCCGACGCTCAAGCTACCCGGCGAAGGCGGTCGGTTGGCAATCGAGCAAGCTATCGAAGGGCTGCAACTTACCAAGACAATTAGCGAACACGATGGGCTGGTCGCCCGGCGACTGGCCTACGTCCTGACCGGCGGCGACGAAGCCAGTCCGGTGCGGGAAGTCTCCGAGCAATACCTGCTCGACCTCGAACGGGAGGCTTTTGTCTTCCTGTCCAAACAACCCAAGACGCAGGAACGGATGCAACACCTTCTCATGAAGGGCAAGCCTCTACGCAACTAATTCTCAGTTCAGTATTCGTCCCTTTAAGTGAGCCTGGCTGCTTTTAGCGAGGCTCGCTTTTTTCTTGTTAAGCCTGCTTCGACCAGAGGCAAGCTGATCTAAGAAAGAGTCTTTTGGTGTCAGCTATATTTTTACGCCAAAGTCTAAACCACACGAATGTTATAGCTGTATGTTATAATTTTAGCAAGGTAAAGTGTTATAGGTCGTTTTGAGGGTTGCTAAACGCTTTAGAAGAAAGCAACGTTATGAACTATTCAGGTATTATTACAGTAGAACCGGGTAAGCGAAGCGGCAAACCTACAATAAGAGGGATGCGGATAACAGTTTACGATGTACTTGAATATCTCGCCTCTGGCATGACTTATGAGCAAATTCTAGCTGATTTCCCCTATCTCACCAAAGAGGACGTTCTTGCCTGTTTGAGTTACGCAGCTGATCGTGAGAAGACAATGTTAATAATTCAGCCGTGAAGTTTCTTCTTGATCAAAATTAGTCTGCTCCGAGGGTTTCCCCCTAAAATCATTTGGAGAATATAGCTTTATGTCGTGCATCCATCGTTTGTATGCTTTAAGCCTGCTTG
>JBBRBE010000243.1:0-7797 GCA_038206175.1 Chloroflexia bacterium | reverse complement strand
CCTTTAGGCACCCACACTTGCAAATGCAAAAGTGGCTCCCTGACGACAATGTGCTTACGAAGTTCGGGAGGTTGGGACTTGCCTGCGAGTTTAGGCTATTGCAAAGGGCAAAATTCAGCCTGAAAACGGTGGCACGACTTTTGCAGTCAACAAATCTGTTCCGAGCGTTTAGCCATTAAAATTTTATCAGATTTGCCGTATACAGAAATGTTACTTTAAGCTTAAATGAAGTGCCGCACCACCTTTGGTAGCGAAAGGTGGAGACAACTCAGAGTGTTTCAAGAGCAAAAGTTTATATAATATTTAAGTTAAAGGATAGCCTGGAAGAGGGCAAAGAAAGAACTGATGGTAGAAGTGGAAGCTTTAAATCAATCGCCACAGGCAAAGGCAAAACGCAATGGGCTTGAAGGCCAGAGTCAGCAGACCGAGATAGAGGCATTAAGAGCGCGGGTGGCCTACCTGGAACAGCAGAATTTCCTTTACCAGGGAATGTTGGATAGCTTGCCGGACGTACTGGTGCGGGCCGACCGAGACCTGCGCTTTGTCTATGCCAATTCAGCCATCAGGCGAAACGTCTTCCTGGCTCCCCAGGATTGGATCGGCAAGCGTCTGACCGAGCTAGGGTTTGACCCGGAGCAGGTAGACCTGTGGGAAGAAAAACTACGAAGCGTCTTCGAGACGGGCCAAAGCGCATCCTGGGAAAACTCTTTTGTAGGGCTGGACGGTCAGAGGCGGATTTATGAAGTGCAGGCTCGACCACAAGCGGGGATAAATGGATCGGTTGAGTTTGCCCTGGTGGTCTCACATGATGTAACGGAAACTCAGCGAGCCGAAACGTTGTTACGGCAGAACGAACAAGAACTTCAACAAGTGATCGAGTCGAGCCTGATTGGAATTATCGAGGCAGACAGTACGGGGCGAATACTAAAAGCAAACGGCACTTTTTTAAACATCATCGGCTGGAGCCGGGCCGATTGGGAAACTGCGCCACGCTACTGGCAAGACCTGACCCCGCCAGAGTACGCCGAGCGAGACCGGCAAGGCCAGTTGGAATTACAGGCAACCGGAACTTTAACTCCTTACGAAAAAGAATACTTTCGTAAGGACGGTAGTCGGGTTCAAGTGCTGGGCGGGGCCGCCTGGTTAGAAAGTTCGCCTGACCGGGCGGTTGGCTATGTGCTGGACATTAGCGAACGCAAGCGGGGCGAGGAGCAGTTGCGTGAGGGCGAACAGCGGCTACAGGCGATTTTAGACAACTCACCGGCCCATGTCTATGTGAAAGACCTCGAAGGCCGCTACATACTGGTAAATAAACGCATTGAACAGCAGTATGGCCGCAGCCGAGATATGTGGCTGGGCCGGACGGACGCTGAATTGTTCTCGCCGGAAGCCTCCGTGGAGTGGCGAAAGAACGACCAGGCGGTGCTGGATAGCGGCCAACCCAGCGAAATTGAAGAGTTAGTGCCGGAGGCGGATGGGCCGCACACTTATCTTTCGCTAAAATTCCCGCTGTTTGGCAAGGATGGCCGGCCATACGGATTATGCGGAATTTCCACCGACATAACAGAGCGTAAGAAAATCGAGAAAGACCAGCATTTCCTGGCCGAAGCCAGCCAGATGTTAAGCTCTTCGCTTGATTATGGCACGACCCTGAAAAATCTGGCGCGGCTGGTGGTACCCTACCTGGCCGATTGGTGTACGGTAGATATTGTAGATGAGGCGGCGGCAGAGCAAGGTCGGCTGGTTTTGCAACCTTTAGTAGTGGTTCATACCGACCCTTCTAAAGAGCAGATGGTACAGCAGTTTCGAGAGCCGATGATTCCATACCTGGAAGAAGATAACCCGATGATGCAAGCTTTGTTGACCGGCGAAACAAAGTTAATTCCTGAAATACCGACCGAATTGATCGATGCCGTGACGGAAGACCCGGAAATCCGGCGCATATTGCGAGAATTAGACCTGAAATCGGCTCTGTATGTGCCACTGGTGGCCCGTGGACGACGACTGGGCTTACTTACTCTCAATACAGCCGAGTCGAAGCGGGTGCTAGGGCCGGACGAGGTGCGACTGAGCGAGGAACTAGCGCGCCGGTCGGCTCTGGCAATTGATAACGCCCGCCTGTACGTGGCCGAACAACAGGCCCGGCGAGAGATCGAAGTTGCCGCCGCGCTGACAACCCGCTTACAGGCAGTGACGACGGCTTTTTCGGAAGCTCTCACCCCCACCCAGGTGATAGAAGCCGCCATGCACGAGGGAGTGCGGGCTTTAGATGCCGTTAGTGGGCTGATAGTGATGGTGTCGGAACGCCTGGACGAACAAGGACTGGCCTTAGAACTGGTCGGCAGCACCGGCTATCCGGCAGAATCGATAGAAGGCTGGCGGCATTTTCCTTTAACGGCCCCGGTTCCGATAGCCGAAGCAGTGCGGACAGGCGAGGCGGTCTTTTGTGAGGACCGGGCGACGGTACTGCGCTATTACCCGATCCGCAAGGAAGACGAAGTCAGTATGGAGACGCTGCAAGGTTTAGCTGCTTTGCCAATGGCGGTGCAAGGCCGGGTCATCGGCGGAATCGGGTTTAGTTTCAAGGAAATACGCCAATTTAGCCAGGAGGAGCAGGGTTTTATGCTGGCCCTGGCGCGAGGCTGCGGCCAGGCGTTGGAGCGTGCGCGCTTGTACGAAGCGGAACAAAAATCTCGGCAACAGGCCGAGGTTGCCCGCTCCCGGTTGGCCTTCCTGGCCGAAGCCAGCAGCTTACTGGCAGCTTCCTTGAATTACGGTGATACTTTGCAAAGCGTGGCGAAAATGGTCGTGCCACGCCTGGCTGACTGGTGTACCGTGCATGTGTTGGATAATAAAGGCTGGCCGCAACAGGTGGCCCTGGCCCACGCCGACCCGGCCCGTATAGAGTGGGCCACGGAAATAGGCCGCAAGCTTGAGGAACGCTATCCCTACAACCCGGATGAAAAACAGGGGATGCCCCAGGTATTGCGAAGCGGTCAGCCGGAGTTGTACGCCGACATCCCGGACGAACTGCTGGTAGCGACCGCACAGGACACAGAGCAACTGCGGCTTTTGCGGGAAATCGGTTACAGTTCGGTGATGATCGTGCCGTTAGCGGCGCGAGGGCGGGTGCTGGGAGTAATGCAGTTTGTCACTACCAGCGAGTCTGGTCGCCATTATGACGAAGGCGACCTGGCTCTGGCTCAGGAACTGGCGCGGAGGTCGGCCTTAGCGGTAGATAACGCCCGGCTATACCAGGAAGCTCAGGAAGCGATCCAGTTGCGCAACGAGTTTCTTTCTACGGCCGCGCACGAGCTTAAAACACCTATTACGAGTCTGCGCGGCTACGCTCAATTGATCAACCGGCAACTGGTAAAGGGGATAATGCCCGACCCACAACGGATCGAACGAGCGATGCAGGTAATTGACCTGCAATCGGGCAAGCTGGCCGGTCTGGTGGGCCAACTTCTGGATGTCGGCAGGCTGGATGCGGGTAAGTTAAGCCTGAGCCGCCAGGAAACCAATCTGAACGGGCTGGTGGAAGAAGCAATCGGGGCTAATCGGGTCAATACAACCAGTAACCATGTCTGGGAAATTCATCTGCCCGCAACTCCCTTGATAGCCTCGGTTGACCCGGTGCGGATCGAGCAGGTGGTCAATAACCTCCTGGGCAACGCGATCAAGTACAGTCCAGACGGCGGGACAATTCTGGTCGAGCTAGATCGGGAGGACGATACGGCCCGGTTGAGTGTAAGCGACCAGGGCATCGGGATCGAAGCGGAGCATCGCGCCCGCATCTTCGAGCGGTTTTACCAGGCTCACCCGGAAGAACATCGGAGCGGGATAGGCCTGGGCCTCTACATCAGTCGGCAGATTGTCGAACTACACGGCGGTAGCATCCAGGCCGAATTTCCGGCAGAAGGCGGTACTCGGCTGGTCGTCAGGCTGCCGATAGCTTAAAGGCGAACAGGTAAGGTTATTTCAGGCTGAAAGGCAACAGCCGCACCTGAAATTGCACCACCTTGTCCGAGGCCGCCACCCGTTCGACCGAAAGCAACCAGTTTCCGCTCGGTGACAGGTAGTAAGCATTCGGGCGGGGATAAACATTAGCCAGGGGAGTCGGAGTAGTCGTCGTATCGGACGGAGCGCGGGTAACGACAACCTGGGCCTGGGTAGTGCGGGCTTTGGCGGTGGCGGTATCGAAGCCAAGCAGTGAAGTACCTTGCGGCGCGGCAGTCAGGCTAGGGGTCGCCGGGGGCGCGGTCGCCGGAGGTTCGGTCGGGCCAGGCGGAGTGGTAGGGTCGGGGGGTGCGGTTGTCAGGGCCGGAGTGGTCAGGGCCGGGGCAGTGGTGGCCGGGGCAGTAGAAGGCGCGGCGGGCGGTTGAGTCGTTGCGGGCGCAGCCGTAGTCTGGGCCGGAGCAGTAGTGGCCTGTAGCAACCCGCTCAACGCTCCCGCCCCGGCCCGCGTAAGGGGCGTCGTCGCGGCGGGAGAACCTTTAGGGGTAGTGGCTGGAAGCGGCCCCGCCTTGCTTTTAACTTCCAGCGTCTTGCCGTCCAGCACCGCTTTGGCCGGGGCAGTTCCACCGCCCACGCTGTAGAAATAATGCCCGTTGGGTAGCCATTCCAGGCTAATAATCCGCTCTCCTGCGCCCGTTTCGACAAGTTGCTCGGCCTTACCGCCAATTTTGGTGCTGGAAAGCCGTTCGATTGTAGTCAGGGGTTGGCCGGGCTTGGAAACATAGCGTAAACTACTAAAAAAGTAGCGGTCGCCCTCCGGCGAAAAAAGAACCCGGTAGCTTTGCGAAGTCGAAGGGTTCTGGCCCTGGCAGTCCGGTTTAGCTCCCAGCACCGGGTCGCACTTGTCGTTAGATTTGGTCAAATTCTGGGTGATTTTGAAGCTTAGCGGGTCGGCCAGATAAAAATCAAAGGTGTAAACCACCGCCTGATCGCCAGTCAGGTTCCGCAAGATCAAATACTTGCTATCGGGCGTCCAATCGGTCATGGTAACGGGGCGATTGTTGCGCTCCAACAGATTGATCTTTTTGGTTGCCACGTTAAAAAAAGCGATTTCGCCCACCGGGAGCGGCCCGCTTTGCTTGCGGAGGCCATAAATAGCCACCTGCTGACCGTTGGGCGACGGCAAAGCCTGGAACAGTAAGCTTAACTCGACCTGCGAACCGGGAAAGCGGTTGTTTTCAAGCTTGTACAGAACCTGCGGCCCATCCGATTTCGCGCCCGCTTCCAGTTCGTCCTCGAACAGGTAAACCGCCAGCCCACAGGTCGCCAGTAGTTTACCCGTCGCCAGCCAGGTAGCCGCCGTACACGGCCCGCTAAAAAGCTTGCGGTCGGTCGCGCCCCGGTTCATATCCACCAATCGCACCGGGCCAACCCCGCCAGTGTTGTCTTTCTCGATATAGCTCAGGTAGCGGCCATCGGGCGACCAGGCCATCGAGCCAAAAACGCTACCGGGGAGGCGTAAGCTGTTCTGCACGCTATCCGGCGGGCGCACCAGGTAGAAGAAATCGCTGTCGGTGCCTTCACGCGCTACGTGCAGCACAAAAACATCCCCGGTAGGCGACCATAACACATCGGTATCAGTCCAAACCCCGATTCCCAGGTCGTCGGAAGTAAGCACATCTTCGGTTAGGCTGGTAGGCGTCGGCTTGATTACAGGCGTGGCGGGCGGTAAACTCAGGGTCGGACTAGGGCGGGCAGTGTCCGGCGGGCTTGTAGGCGAAGGGCCGGGCGTAATTGTGATATTGGTCGCCGCCTGGAAAGGGGGCGTAACGGTAGCCTGGCCGCGTTCCAGAGGGGTCAGCACACTCGAATAGTCCGGGGTGGGCCGGGCTTCTTCGCCTCCACAGGCTCCCAGCACCAGCATACTCAGCAGCATTGCCGCCATCAACCCTGTCCAGTTTGGTCGCTTCCGGCTTGTGCTTCGCCCCGCCATTGTATAGAGTGTCCTTTCCCGAAAAACCGTTTGCCGTAGCTAATTCAATTCTACCCCGAACGGGGCAGATATACCGACTGCCCCTATTATGTCAAATTGCGGGAAGAATTTCAAGTCCGAAACCCGGCAAAGCTAGTTTTCGTTCCAGCTATATTCCATCTGGCGAGCCGTAGTGAGGGCGGCCTCGCGGCCCAGCAGCCGTTCGACCAGATGCAAGCACATATCTATCCCGGCGGAGACCCCGGCAGAAGTAACCACGTTCCCGGCATCTACCCAGCGTGTATCGGTGCGAACCTCAATTTGCGGGAAAGTTTCGTGCAGCCGGTCGAGCGAACCCCAGTGGGTCGTGGCGGGTTGCCCTTCCAGCAGACCCACTTTCGCCAGCAGGAAAGCCCCGGTGCAGACCGAGGTATTAAGTTGAGTTTCGCGGACAGTCCGGCTCAACCATTCCAGCAGCACCGGATTATCCATTTCTTTGCGCGTACCCCAACCACCCGGCACTACCAGCAGGTCTATCGGCGGGTGGTTCTCCAGCGTAAAGTGGGGCTGCACCAGCAAGCCACCCCGTGCGCGGACGGTGCGGTTGCCTTCGGCTACCGTAAAGACGGCAAAAGGCCGGTTCCGCTCGTCTAAAAGCGATTGGCCGGGCCGCCGGGCAACCGAGAAAACCTCGAACGGCCCGCAAAAGTCCAGCACTTCTACCTCATCGAAGATCAGAATACCTACATTCATGGGTTCGTCGCCAAAATCTTGCAAACTCGTGCGCTCCAATCTCGTCTTGGTGATTACTCCCCAGGCGTAAACGCCGGGGCTTGCTGGGACAAACCCACGCTGTGTAATCCCACAGCAAGGACGTTTCTGGCCGCATTCAAATCTCTATCGAGGTGCAAATGACACTTAGGGCAATCGAATGTTCGTTCAGAGAGGGAAAGTTTCTCCTCCCCAACCCTGCGATACCCGCATTTGCTATTGCTGCACGTCTGAGAAGTGTAGGCCGGATTAACCGGAAGGAATATTCTGCCAGCTTCTGCCGCTTTGCAGCTTACCATCTCGAAAAAGCCCGACCAGGCCGCGTCACTGATGCTCTTTGCCAGCCGATGATTAAGAACCATCCGGTTGACCCGCAAATCTTCCACAAAGATAGTCCCGAATTCGTTGACTACTTTACGCGAATGTTGATGACTAAAGTTTTGCCGCTTAAAGGCGATACGCTCATGCACCCGCGCTACCAGCTTACGCCGCTTGCGACGCTCTTTAGTTCCTTTAACTTCTCTGGACAAACGGCGTTGCACCTTAGCCAGAGCCTTTTGTTCCTTACGAAAGAAGTGGGGGTTCTCAATCTCCTGCCCATCCGAAAGAGTAGCAAAGGTTTTAAGTCCTACATCAATCCCAACCGACTTATCAAGCTTAGCAAGTCGCTTAGGCTCGGTTTCAACCACGATACAAACGTACCATTTGCCGGTAGAGGAACGGGTGAGAGTAGCGGTTTTAGGAGTGCAAGCCTGGGGCAAAGGCCGATGCAAGACCATCTTGATGTGGCCGACCTTAGCCACGACCAGCTTGCCATCCGGCCCGATCCCGCACCCGCCCGGAGCCTGAGTAAAGGTCATCGAGTCATAGCGACCGTGGCTCTTGAAGCGCGGGTGGCCGGGGGTTTCACCGGCTTTAAGCTTACGGAAGAAGCCCTGGTAAGCCAGTTCTACCCGCTCGGTCACGTTTTGCAAGACCTGGGAATGAACGAGCCTCAAGCTCGGTCTTTGTTTTTTAAGGCTGGGAATGCACTTTTTGGTATCGTAATAAGAAAGGGGGCGTTTGTCCTGTTCCCAGGCGTTCTTACGCATTGCCAG
>JBBRBE010000242.1:0-7901 GCA_038206175.1 Chloroflexia bacterium | reverse complement strand
CCAAAAGCGGGCGGCACTGGTTGGGCTTTTGAAGCCTAGCATCGGTTTCACCCGGCTTTTAATTCCCCGATGGTCTTGCTCAAGTTTATTGTTTAAGTATTTAATAGCTGGTGTTCAACTTTTCGGCCCAGGGTCGCTTCGATAGCCCCAGGGTAGCTGCTTTCCTTATCGGTCGTCACTTTGTGGGGAGTTTGGCCGACGGTTTCGACTGCTTCTTTGAAAAAGTTCGTGGTCGTCGCCAGGTCGCGGGTCCTGGCTAATTTAGGTTCGACCAGTTGGCCCCGGCTGTCTATGGCCCGGTAAAGATAGTGCCATTCTTTTTTGATTTTTATCAGGGTCTCATCGGCGTGCCAGGAGGAAGAAACCGTCCCTTTACGCTCAGTCTTCAATTCCTTTTCGATTAAAGGGGCAAACTTAGCTTCCCATAGTCGGATAGTTTCGTGGGAGAGGGTAATTCCTTCTGTCTCAAACATTTCCACCAGCTCGCGTAGCGAAAGTTTGTAAGGTAGCCGAAAGAGGACTGCTTTGAAGATCAGTTCGGTCTTATGGCAGAGCCGATTGAAGGGAGAAAGCGTGCGCTCGTTAAAGAACTTGCCGCAATTTCGGCAGTGGTAACATTTATAACCTTTTTTGGTAGTGGCAGCTCTTTGATAAGTGCTGGCCGACGAGCAATGTGGACAATCCATTATTTGAATTTCCTTAGCTTGTGGTTTAGATTAAAGCTGGCTATAAGAAATAGGCTGACATCTAAAACGAGGATAGCACAAAGTTTGAAAACGAGCAATTCATTTTTCAGTTAGCCGTGGGCAGCTACAAGGCCCGGCTGGTGTCCCTTTTCGCCACTCTTAATTGTCCGCGAATCGAGATTTGACACAACCGGCCCACTCGCTCTAATAACTGGGCGAGTTGGGCCTTGAGGGCCGCATTTTCGGCTAATAGTTGGTTTTGTTCTTCTAAAGTCATATTCTTAATTTAGCAGCTTCGTCAAGGGGCTGTGTAGTTACTCTAAATTTATAATAATAGTGCCAAAATTCATTCCACGTTTCCAACTCCAGTCGTCTATGCCAACTTTGGTAAGCGGAATTGGTGCAGCCCTAGCACCAGCATCATTAGCCCCAACTTTAGGCGTCTTAACCAGGCGTAAAAGGGTATCAGGGCTAGTGTAAAACCCCAGCTTTTGAGCTAATCTGACACCGGCCTCCCCACCAAGTGCCAATCCAAATTGCAGCAGGGCTTGCTCTAAACGGTTAGTACGCTGGGCATATGGTCGGGTTAGGCTGGTAAAACGTTCAGCAAAAATACGACGTATACATTGAGAATTATCACAATAGAACCGTCTAACCAAAAGCTGGAGTTGCACCCTACGACCACTGCTGGGCAAATCAGTCAGAGTTGTATTCACTATAAATACGGGGTAGGTACAGCGAAGTTGCGGAAGAGCCATTTAGATTAACACCCACTGTGAACGATTAGGGTAACTTATAAAGTGAGGATAGCCTAATTTTTGAAAAGAGGCAATTTATTTCCCGACTAGGGTAAGGCGGCACAGAAGCTTCGGGACTTGCCCTTTTTCTACCCTCAATTGTCCGCGAAGCGAGAACTGACAAAACCCTTCTAAAGTAGTCCTACTCTGGTGCTACATAAAGCGTTAGCGGCATTTTTTGTCTTTGACAAAGAAACTCATCTGTAGCAACAAGTATTTTAATAATCGAGATAGTACTTTTCTAGTACCATCTGTCTATTTACGACCGTCGCCAGAGCGGTACAATATAAACATAAGATTATGGGTTAATGGTAATGCCTGGTTTTATACGTATATTGTTTTAGCTTGCTGTTACTTGCCACGCTTTGTCTTCGTTCGCTTTAACCGACCAGTTACAGCCGTCTCACTCCTTATGTTCCTACTTCTTAGCTTCGTTCTGCTCAAGCTTTCTAATTTTTGGGTAGGTTTTCAAAGTAGATTACGGCTTGCGGTAATAAAAATAGATGGTTTTATTACCTTTCTTTGGGCTGAGTATGGCCTGACTTGCTCTGCTCAGAATAACGAGGACTTTAAGAGTGAAGGAGTACGAAATTTATGCTTCCTAAATTGTTACGGCGCAGAAGTGCGCCGTTAGCGGGGTGGCGGTCGAAGTGGAGCGTGTTGCTGGCAGTGCTGCTGCTGACTTTGCTTGCTGTACCAATTTACAACATTAACTTCGACCAGAAGAGCCAGGTGCAGGCGGCCTCTGGCCCGACCCTCAGCGTAAATGCGGCGGCGGGGCGGCAACTCATTGACCCCGGTATCTACGGTATAACCTTTTTTTGGAGCGACAACCCTTCGACGAGGGCGGCCCAAATTGCCTATGCCAACTCGATCCGGCTACCGCTCAACCGTTTTGGCGGTGACGCCACCAGTCGCTACAACTGGCAAGTTGACTCCTCCAATGCCGGGGTGGACTGGTATTACATGGGCGGCAATGGTCAGACTAACCCTGTGCCGGGAGCCAGCAACGACGCCCTGATAGATACTAACCGCACGGTAGGAGCTAAAACTGTCCTAACGATTCCGACGCTCCAGTATATCAACAAAAAGAGCGAGTGGCAGTGTAGCTTTCCCCAATCGGTCTACGGAGCGCAGCAAAGCTACAACCCTTATGTCCACCCCAACGGCGATAACTGCGGCAACGGCGTCAATGCGAGCGGTAACAACATCTCTGACGCGAACCCACTCTCGCACGATACGCCTAACAGCCCAGCAATTCAACAGGACTGGATGCGCCATCTGATCGGGCGATATGGCTCGGCAGGGGCGGGCGGCGTGACGATTTATCAGCTTGACAATGAGCCGCACAACTGGGCTTATCTGCACCGCGATGTGCATCCCGCCGCTGTAACCGAGGACGAGATCATCAGTCAGAATAAAATATATGCGGCGGCGATCAAAGCGGTTGACCCGACAGCTCAGGTCGCTGGGCCATCCGAAATTCAATTCGGCTGGTATCCCGAATGGGGCGGCGACGCCAACACGATTGCCTATCTCAACGCCATGAAAGCTTACGAGGGGCAGAACGGCAAGCGCATCCTGGACAGTTTTGACGTGCATTACCCGGACGCCAACGTGTCGCACTACCCCCGGCTAACTCACGTAGATCATCTACGTCAGATCGTAGACCAATATTACCCTGGCACAAACATTTCGATCAGCGAATGGACGGGCAACGGAGCCGACCCGCTCGACGGAGCACTCTTTACCGCCGACCAGTTAGGGCTTTACGCCCGCAACCGGGTGACGTGGGCGGCTTATTGGGGTTTGGACAATGTAAACGCCCAACCTGCTTATGCTTACAAGCTCTACCGCAATTATGACGGCAACGGCAGCGGCTTTGGCGACACCTATGTGCAGTCCGGCAGCACCGATGACGGCCAGTTGTCGGTCTACGGTGCGCAACGGGGCAGCGACGGAGCTTTAACCGTGATGGTTCTTAATAAGAGCGGCAGCGATCTGACTTCCGGCCTGGCTCTGGCAGGTTACACACCCGGTAGTACAGCCCAGGTTTACCGCTACAGCAACGCCAACAAAACTGCTATCATTCGCCAGCCAGACCTGGCCGTGAGTGCCAGTGGTTTTACGGCGACCTACCCGGCTAACTCGCTCACGCTCGTCGTCCTGAGTGCACCCAGTACCCCGCCGACTCCAACGCCCACGAACACGCCTGTCCCGCCGACCAATACCCCATTCGCCCCTACGCCGACTAACACCCCGCTTGGGCCGACTCCCACTAACACCCCTGGCGCACCAACTCCGACCAGTACAGCAATCCCGCCAACGCCCACCAACACACCTGTTCCGCCGACGGCAACGGCTACTCCGCCGCCGCCGACAGGCACGGGCACCGGTTTGCAGGCTCAATATTTCAAGGATAAAACCTTTGGGGTGCTGGGCCTCACTCGCACCGATGGGACTGTAAATTTTGATTGGGGCAACGGCTCGCCTGATCCATCACTTCCGGCGGACAATTTCTCGGTGCGCTGGACAGGCCAGGTACAGCCTAAATATTCGCAGACCTACACCTTTTACACGACCTCAGACGACGGAGTACGGTTGTGGGTGAACGGTCAAAAGATTATTGACAACTGGACGTTACACGGCCCGACTGAAAATAACGGCACGATTGCGCTCACGGCAGGCCAGAAATACTCGATCCAGATGGAGTTTTACGAGAATGGCGGCGGAGCGGTCGCAAAACTGGCCTGGTCGAGTCCGAGCCAACCCAAAGGTATTGTGCCGACAAGCCAACTTTATGGGCTTCCCACCGGGAACGGGACGGGTTTGCAGGGACAGTATTTCACGGGTCAAGACCTGACGACTCTGACTCTCACGCGCACCGACGGAACGGTTAACTTTGATTGGGGCAACGGTTCTGCCGCTTCCGCCCTGGCTGCCGATAATTTTTCGGTGCGCTGGACGGGTCAAGTGCAACCGCGCTATTCCGAAACTTACACCTTCTACACGACTTCGGATGATGGAGTGCGGCTGTGGATCAACGGCCAGAGGGTTATAGACAACTGGACCCTCCACGGCCCAACCGAAAATAGCGGCACGATCACTTTGGCAGCCGGGCAGAAGTACGATGTAAAGATGGAGTTTTACGAGAACACAGGCGGAGCGGTCGCAAAACTGGCCTGGTCGAGTCCGAGCCAGACAAAGGAAACCATACCGCAGAGCCAGCTTTACCCGCCGACAATCACTTCTCGTAAGCGGCCCTAATTTTTAGGCTGTAGCTTCCCAAAATTCAGGTTGTGCGGATAAAAAAGCCCTTCACACCCAGTGCGAAGGGCTTTTTTAATCTCCTGGCCCAATATGAGCTAAGGGTATTGTCAAGTTGTTTTATTAGAACAAGCAAGGTAAGAGGTGAACTTATTCAAGGCACTTTTAATAGAAGAGTGGCCAGTAATTTGCTTTTTAGGCAGCTGTAGAAAGCCCCGTTATTTCATCCCATACCTCGAATTGCTCATTCATTTGAGCACGATAAATCCAGGCCGGAAATTTATGCCTCTTTGGTCGAAAGTGCTCTCGGATTGGACCTTGAGCCGAAAGGAAGCGTTGGGCTTGTCCCACTGATTTAAATCGTCGCATCACTTTCTCCCGCACCCTGGTCGGCTGGGGTGAGTTTTCGGCCCGATTATTGAGTCGCTTGTGCTGGCGATGTTCGACCCTGGGCAGCAATTCCTTTTTGGCGGCTCCGTAACTCCACAGTTTATCCGTGATAATCACCCGCGGCCCATATTCTAAGCCCTTTAGTAATTTCTTAAAAAACCTTGTTGCGGCTTTGGTATTGCGCCGGGACTTTCCTAAAATATCTAAAACTATGCCGTGTTGGTCTACGGCTCGCCATAAATAGCACACTTTCCCCTTGATTTTTAGGACAACTTCGTCCAGGTACCATTTATCGCCAGGACAGGCTTGGCGGCGGCCTAGTTCGCTTGCAAAGGTCTGGCCGAACTTGAGACACCCTTGCCGGATAGTTTCGTAAGTTACTTGAATACCCCGCCGGGCTAACATCAATGCGACTTCTCGAAAGCTGAGAGCGAAAGTGAAATAGAGGGAGACTGCCCAGCTTTTGCCAACCCTCAAAAAGCTAAAGCACTGGGTTGCTCCAACTGCCAGCGAAAACCAGATGCAGAAGCTGGTAGCGCATTTGACGCCAATGTTACCAGCGCAGGATAGCCCACTGAGGACTGAACAGTTGCGTTCTCGCCGAGGGGACGGCTTGCGAATACTGGGGCAGTTGCTTAAAGCCCAACTGCCTTTGATCCGACGTGAAATCTGGTTGACTTCGGCTTTTGTGCTGGTACTTGGCTGGCTCGTTTCGGTAGTAATCAGCAGTGCAATGGCCTTAACACCCACTGCATTATCTAAATTGGAAAGAGGCGCACAGTTGATGATTCGTTGGCGTTATTATCTAAAAATGCTGCGTTACGAACAGTTTTTGATACCTCTAACTTTGTTACCCCTGTTTGTTGCGGCAACTTTGTTAGTACGCGACCCCCAGGATGCCGATTCAATAGCCACCGAAACCGGGCGAATGTTTATCGAAGCAGTTTTACCGTTGGTGAGTGCTTTGATCGGGAGTTCAATGGTGCTGACCGACCCGCTTTTAGAATTGCATTACACGCTTCCACGTCCGTTGTGGCGCACGCAGCTAGAACGACTGGGACTGCTGGTAGTCTTTCTTGCGGGTTTGTATGGTGTTTTTGTAAGTCTTACCTGGTTTCTGGGCGTACCCTGGATAGGATGGAGCAGTTGGCCGACGGGCGGGCTGGGCTGGCTAGGACTAACCCTGTTTTGGTTGGGATTAGCTTTGTTCTCTAGCGCAGGATTGCATAGTGCAACTGCGGGCGGGGGATTGGTGGCTTTAATCTGGCTATCAACCACTTTCATGCAAAACTCTTTCCTTTCCAGCTTTTGGAGTCGGCTGATTATGCCCCAGTTGGCTATATTTGATCCGAACAACGCCGATTGGCCCTTAAACCGCCTGATTTTGATCGGTTTGGGTCTGGTCACGACAGGGGTTGCCGCTTTCTGGATGAGACGAGGCGAATATTATATTAACAGCGAAAAGTAGTTTTAGCGCGTAAAATAGGAGGAAGTGACCAGCGGTGGAAATCGAAATTAAAAATCTGGTAAAAACTTATCGAGGCGGCGTGCAAGCCCTGTCGGGCATTAACCTGACGATTGGAACTGGTATGTTCGGTCTTTTAGGGCCAAACGGAGCTGGCAAAACTACTCTGATGCGAGTAATGGTAACACTGGTCCAACCAAGCGAGGGCGAAGTTATAATCGGTAAGCACAATTTGAATGATAAAACAGGCAAGCAATTCGTGCGACGACATCTGGGCTATTTGCCACAAGAGCTAGGGCTTTATCCAGACCTGAGTGCCGAGGAATTTGTAGATTACGTGGCAATTCTAAAAGGGCTGAACGAGCCAAACGCCCGCCACAAACGAGTAACCGAACTGCTAGAAATAGTCAATCTAAGCCAGGAACGCAAGCGTAAAATCAAAACTTTTTCGGGTGGTATGAAGCGACGAGTAGGTATCGCCCAGGCTCTGGTAAACGACCCGCAACTTTTGATCGTGGACGAGCCAACCGCGGGCCTCGACCCAGAAGAACGTATTCGCTTCCGCAATCTGTTAGAAAGATTGGGCCGCGAGCGTACTGTACTTCTCTCGACTCATATCGTCGAAGATATTGCTCAAACCTGTCGCAAAGTAGCGGTACAAGCTAAAGGAAAATAATTTTTAACGGTGCAACGGCAGAGCTGGCGGAACTGGCTAAGAACGCGGTTTGGCTGATACGCTGTTCTGAGAACGAAACGCCACCAGACGATTTACAGGTACTTGGTATTACACATCACAATAACGGTGTGGACTATCGAGTAGTTGGTCAGTCACAGGGTACGAACCTGAAAAGAGCCAGGCCGACCGAGCCAACGTTGGAAGATGGATACATTTGGTTGATGCAACAACAATCGCAAACCTACCAGTCGTCAGTAAACGCCTTGATTTAATCAACCATGTCACAATTGTTAATTACGGTTGTCAAATGGCTCTGTGTCGAATTTGATACTGCTGGCGAACCCAATTTTGCCTAATTTATATCAGAAAAGGGACGATTTTTTAACCAAATATTAGGCAACTTAGTTTATGGTTGAGTTCAAATTATAAAGCATTTTTAAGATCGCCTTATTAGTAATGCGTTAAGCTCAGGAGTGGATTAGGGCGTAGTTTAATAATCGAATATTAAGGGAAAATGGTCAGGACTAGGGCTGAGAGAACCCTAATGTGGTAAAGTTTGGTTGTCTAACGACCAACTTTACCACAAAGGCTCTCTCTTTATGGATTTTACCACTTCGCCC
>JBBRBE010000241.1:0-7961 GCA_038206175.1 Chloroflexia bacterium | reverse complement strand
AAAAGTTAGGCCAGCCACGGAGCCAGAGTGAAACGGTAGAACCAACTCAGCACTAAAAATGCGACGCTTAAGAGCGTCGCATTGGCGATGAAACAGAAGGGTTGGCACATAATTCTTGTTAGTTATGGCGTCGGGCCATCGAACCAGGCTCGTAGCAATTACGAACGGGCTGGAACTTCCCAGATACTCTTGTAAAGGGTGTTCTGCCCCTTGATAAGGTCAACCCACTGGGAATGCTCAAGTTCTTGCAATTTCTGGAATGCCGCACCACAAGCCTGTGAAGCCGCGTAAGTATTTTCGCCGCCTTGCACCAGGCGTTGTTCCAGGCGGGCCACAATTCCATTTTCGCCCAGCGTGCGAATAGATTTCGTCCAGGGAATACCAGCGATGCTGCGTACTCGGCCCAGGCCGGGGCGCATCTTTTCGATAGCGGCCATGCGCTCTTCCATCGAATTGACCTGATTGACCACTTTAACTAGCGGGCCTTCCTCGTAATTGCGGCGAGCATCCACGATCAGGGCTTTTGCCAGATTCGGGAAGAAAATAGTCAGCACTTCAGCTTCGTCAATAGTAGATAAAACCTGTGTAATAAATTCGTCTCTGGATTCCATAAATTTGCTCCTTCTGTCTCACTATCCCTTGCTTCACCCAATAAATCTAAATATTGTCTAAATCTTTAACAATATTTTTTTAATACTTGTCCAAAGCTGTGTCAGCTTTCTACTATAATAGTAGCATAAAATAGACCCGCTTCTATTTACGAAGCGGGTCTATTGGGTAAAAACTATTCTCTACTTTGGCAATAATCGGATATTCTGGCGGAGCGGTACGCCACAAGTTCTTTAGCTGGCTCCCATTCCGGCCAGAGCAGTGGCAAGCTGACGTTTGTAGGCGTGTCCGATCAGGGCTTGCCATTTCAAAAGGAAGCTAGTTTTCAGGCTATCAATCTCGGCGGCGCGATACCGCCCATAAGTATGCAGAGCCTCGTCGTGCGGTTGGTCGTGCAGCAAGCTTTGGCTAAGTTCAGCCGCGACCTGGCTATCGTGCATCGCTCCCAGGTCGTCTTGCACCTCGACCAGGTTCTTCTGAAGCGTCTTAACCCCGGCGGGCAGCGCATCCTGGAAGAATTCGAGGGTATAGCGCAACCGTTTGCAGGCCACCCGCAAGCGGTGCAACACCGCTACCGGCGTTTCCGGCCCGACCACCGTTTCGTAAGCCAGCACTTCCTCGTAGCTTCGCCAGACTGCGCTCCCGGCAAAATGCCGTACCAGGTTCGGGTGAGCCTCGTTTGGATCGCTGCTCTCAGGCGCGGCCACACCCGCGCCGGGCGTAGTCACGAAGGTTTCGAGCTTATGCAGGAGTTTGGCTGTTTTGGGTTTGTCCAGGGTTTTGAGCATAGCCTTGCGGCTGCCCTCGCGCCGGTGGAGTAGTTCTTGCCGGAGGGGTTCGAGGCCCTTTTGTTCTTCCGGCGGAAGGGTGGCGGTGTGCTTTTCGAGGTGTTCCAAAAACACATCGGCATCGCGGGTTGCTCCCAGCGCATTCGCCAGTTCGCGCAATTCTTTGCGGAAGCGGGCGGCTTTCTTGCGGTCGTAGACGCTTTCTTCCAGCACCTTGAGAGCCGCCCTCAACCGCCGAGTCGCTACCCGCATATCGTGGACGCCTTCCGGGTCGCTTCCTTCGCGGGCGACTGGCTCGGCTTTGTGCAGCTTTTGAAGCTGAGTGTGTAAGATGCCGCGCCCGGCTTCGGCCATACTCTCGCCGGGTCGCATCTTGGTCGGTCTATAGCCTTCTTCCGCAGGCTCGATTACCGCTTCAATATGTGAGGTCGGCTCCTCAACCGGCCTTTCGGCCAGGGCCGCGCCACCGGCCCCGCCTTTAGTTCCATTATTACGTGCCATATTGCTATCCCCTTGTATATAAATTGTTGAGGCTGGACAACTGCTCTAAATCAGGTGTTGAGCAAGCTAGGGTAGGTTTATTTAAAACCTGAACTGTGCAACCTCATAAAGTGTGAGATTATTGTAGCATTATTTGGGCCATTGTCTATATTTTTAAGGAAATTAGTTAATTTAGAAGGAGCAAGAGGGTCAAACCGACTGGTTTTGACCCTCTTGCTCCCTTTTTTGAAGAAAACCGGGGAAAAGCGGTAATATGAGGAATCAGGGCTAAAAACTGGCCTTTTGGCGGTCTACCTCCAGGCCGGAAGCTAGACCACTCCTTCGAGGCGGCGCGAAACCTTTTCCAGTCGGGCTATTACACGCTTCTGAGCGCGGCGGGCGTAACTCTTAGCCACCTCGCCTACGATGTTGGCCGGGCCAAAATCCCGCCCAATATTCTGCGGGTAGAGTATCCGACCGAAATAGTTCGCCAGTTCTTGATCACGTGAAAAAGCACGGGCTACCCCTTCTCCCACCAGTAAATCGAGGGCCGAGGGCTTGCTGAGTTTACTGGCGTTGTAGGTAAACTGGTAGATCGTGCGAGTTTCTGCGTCTCGTTGCTGCTGATAGCTTTTCATAGCCTCGGCCATCGGCACTCCGCGCTGCATCGCGGCCCAACTCTGGGTCATAAGTTCGGCACTTCGCAGAGCATCGTAAACGCCTTGCCCGGCTACCGGGTCTTTGAGGTAGCCTGCATCGCCTACCAAAGCCCAGCCCACCCCGTAAGGTTTGCGGTAATAGTAGGGATGCGGCGCGTAACCCATCGTGGGGGTAATGGCCTCGGCAGCCCGGCCCATTTCGCGGAAAAGAGCCACCGACCGCCAGTTGCGCTCGAACACGCCGGTAGCATCCTGGCGGGCCTGCTCGAACTGTGCCTGGTCAATGCCGCAGGTAATCGCTACCGTGCCGTTGTCAGCCGGAAAAACCAGCAAGGAATAACCTTCTTGCATATGCCGGTAGATATAGGCTCTATTTGGGTCGAGATAGTTGAAGCCGCTGTAATAACGGTAGTACAAACAGGTCGTTCCCTGGTAAACGTTATACTGGTGCGCCTGAGTCTGGCGAGCAACGATAGATTTCGCGCCGTCTGCCCCCACCACCAGGGCCGCCCGCAGCGTTTCTTCGTTTTCCTGACCGCGCCCTCGGCCCTTAACCCCCACCACCCGGTCGCCATCCCAGACCAACCCGGTGACATGAAAGCCTTCTCGTAAAGTTACGCCCGACTGCCGCCCGGCGTAACGAGCCACTACTTCGTCCATGCGCTCCCGGCGCATCCCCAGCGAGTAGTTGCGGCCCTGGTAACTGGGAAATTCCACCTGATAACCCGGTGTACCCTTAACCTTGACCGTCATGCGCTGGATCGGCGGGGAACCGAGGGCTTCTATGTCACTTAGCACGCCAATTTTGTCGAAGATTGCCAGAGCGTGAGCGGGAACGACCGGCACGGAAATAGTCGGGCTTGGAAAAATCGCCTTTTCCAGTAGCAGCACCCGCGCCCCTAACTGACTTAGCATAATCGCACTGGCACTTCCAGCCACTCGCGCCCCTACAATAATTACGTCATAGCGAGGATTTGCCTCTGACATACGAGCAAACTCCATTCTAGCTTTTAATTTCTCCGGCACGGCCAATCTAGCTCTGCCGTCAAACCAAATTCTAGCATAGAACCGGGCCGCATCCTAGCCTCATCGCCCCCCTGCGGCTTTTCTTAACTCAATGTAAACGAAAGAGTGAAAAAATGTACAATCTAATTCTTAGATTATCGCCACTTGCCGCCAGAAAAGACGCCGGTGCAGAATTTTGCACCGGCGTCTTTTAGAATTCTTTAGGGTCTGGGCTAATGACGGACTAAATTCACTTTTTGACCATAAATTGGCACTTCAAACCTGGCTCGGCTAAAATTTGAACTTAATCCTGAGCAAGCTAGCCTGCCTCACACCCAGCCTATTTAGAGTGGCTCGTCCTCCTGCGAAGTACAAAGAACAAAGCTGCCAAGCTCATCAACCCTGCTCCTAACAAGCCTATCAAACCAATTCCCGCTAAACCTGATGAAGAGGGTGAACTTAACTGACCCAGACCTGTACCTGGTGCGCTTGCTGGTCGCTGGGCCGGGTTAGCGGCCTGAAAAGCTTTAGTCGCCGCCCCTACTCTTTGCTGCTCCGCCGCAACCATAGTGCTGGTGTAGGACTTAATCTTTCCACCCTCCACCACGACCTCTGTAGTATGTTCAACCGCGCCGAGGTTCAACATCTGAAAGAAGTTGTTAGTAACCTTCGCTTCCGTGGTCACTTTAGTGCCTTCGACCCGTGGAGTGCCGATATTTACTCGCATGACGTTCTGCTGCTTGTTATATTGCAGACCTTTCCTGATTTCATCTTTTCCAGTCCACACTCCACTCGTACCCGCCGGAGCAGGTGTTACGGTAAGTACCGCTCCATCAGTGAACAGCGCGAGGGCAGCCTCAATATCCTGGGTGCTACCGAAAGCAACCTTCTCGAAAGATGCCAACGCAGCGGCTGGGTCGTTAGAAGACTGCGCTCCTGCTACCGAGCTTAAACCTAGAGCCAATCCCAGGGCTAGTACCAGTGTCCAGATCTTTGTTTTCGCTAATCGTCTCATTATTAATACCTCCAGTTGTTCATTGTTGTACATCGGTGTTGGAAACCATCGCCTCAAGTAAATCCACCAGACCTTGCCAATCACTAAATTGGTGCGCCTCGCCGTCAACGATCCGTCGAATGCTGCCGCACCACTTAGCCTTGCTACTGTCGAGGTCGGCACTACCATTATTCCTGAGCCACACCCGCACCAGAAATAAGTTCGAGCGGTTATAAGGACCGCCTGTATACGTTTCCATAATCTTGCTCCTCTAACTAAGTGCTGGGCGGGCTTCTAGCTCACAACTGAATTATCAGGTATAATCAGCTTAATCGAGCGTTACATAACCGCTACAAATTAAATAGCTTATAACAACCCAAAATAGCTTTTCAGAAGGAGCCTTCTCAGGCCGAGGAGGGCCGAGGAACAGGATGAGTAAAGAAGCAACATTTGGTGGGTGGTTGAGGCAACGGCGTAATGACTTAGGAATTACCCAGGAAGAATTTTCCAATCACCTCGGTTTTTCACTTGCGCTGCTACGCAAGCTTGAAGCTTCCGAGCGTCGTCCATCCGGTCAGGTAGCCCTTCTAATAGCCCAATATTTCCGATTACCAACCGATGAGCAGGAGGCTTTTGTAGTGTTTGCTCGCACGGGAGGAATAGGGGCAACCACTGCCGAGCCTTCATCAAATAGGGTTACTCCCCCCGCTCCCTGGCGTCGAAAGTATCTGCGCCAGGCTAATTTACCCGCTGTACTTACTCCACTCGTAGGTCGTGAACACGAAAGGGCCGCGGCCCTGGATCACATGCTACACTCCAAAACCCGCCTCCTAACCCTGATTGGCCCGCCAGGTATTGGTAAGACGCGCCTGGGTCTGGCGGTTGCCACCGCTTTGGTGGAAACCTTCGAGGATGGCGTATTCTTTGTAGACCTGGCTCCCGTAGTAGACCCTGATCTGGTTGGAGCAACGATAGCCCGAACCTTTGGACTGAAGGAATTAGGCGACCAGTCCTTCGAGAAAGTAGTATTCGACTACCTGCGTGAGCGGCGTGTGTTGCTATTGCTGGATAATTTCGAGCAGGTACTGGATGCGTCCAGCCTGGTAGTCCGGCTACTAGAGGCCAGTCCCTGGCTTAAGGTTATGATAACGAGCCGAGAGGCCCTCCACGTCCGGGGCGAACACCGCTTGAATATTCCTCCCCTGGCCTTACCTGAGCGGCAGCAGCTTGAATTGTTGGACATTTATGCGGGGGTAAAACTGTTCATCGAACGTGTCCAGGTCGTCATGCCGGATTTCAAGCTAAACGCTGAAAACGCCGCAGACGTAGCCGCTATATGTATCGGATTGGAAGGAATTCCGTTAGCGATTGAGCTGGCGGCTGCCCGCAGCCGCCACTTTTCTCTAAGGGAACTGCACTCACGGCTAACTAGCCGCCTCCAGTTGCTGACCAGTGGAGCACGCGACCTTCCTACCAGGCAGCGTACTTTGAGAAGTGCTATTGAATGGAGCTATGACCTTTTGAATGGCAATGAACAACGGCTTCTTCGATTTGCAGGGATATTTGCTGGCGGCTTTACCTCCGAAGCTTTGGACTGGCTGGCCCAAACTCAACCTGACCCATCTGTGTCAATTTTTGACACTCTAATAGCCCTTAGCGACAAAAATCTAGTCCGCGCCGGTAGAAACCTGCTAAACTCCTCTAACTTGCGCTTTGGACTACTGGAAACGGTGCGTGAATACGCGGTAGAGCAACTGGCAAAGCAGGGAGAAATGCGGGCGGCAAGGCGAGGACATAGCAGCTATTATTTGGCGTTGGCCGAGAGAGCGGAACAACACTTCACGGGCAAGCAATATCCCGAATGGGGATTAGACCAGATTGGATGGATTGACCAACTGGAAGTTGAACTTGATAACCTGCGGGCGGCCCTGGATTGGTATCAGTTGCAAGTAGAAGTTGAAACAAAAACTTTTGCCCACCCAGACCCAGAGTTAGGGGCAAACTCCTACTCTCTAAATTTGGAACCTTTACAAAAAGGATTGAGCCTGGCTACAGCCCTAAGAAGGATTTGGCTGGCTCGTGGTCATTTCTCTGAAGGCGTACAAAGGTTAACACGTTTCCTCTCAAAGGTTCCGCAGCCCATACCAGCGGAACTGCTCGAATTACGCACTACCTATGCCACCGCCCTGGCTATTGTGGGAAGGCTGACCCTTTTGAAAGGCAACGTTGCATCCGTTGAGCCACTTCTAAAGGAGAGTTTGAACATAGCTACCGAGTTGGGTGATAAGCCGCTCATTGCTCTCATATTGCTCATTTCAGGAGCCGTGGCCCAAGCCCAGACAGATTACGCTACAGCTTACTCCTTTCAAACAGAGTGCCTGAATCTCTACCGAGAGCTGGGCAACAAATGGGGCGTAGCGGCGGTGCTGCAAGACCTTAGCGAGGTGGAGCTTAGCCAGGGTAATTTTAGCCTGGCCCGTCCAATGCTAGAGGAAAGCTTGCAACTTTTCCGGGAAGTCGGTGAAACTTTTGGTGCTTCATCGGTGCTGGTTAGTTTAGGTACTATGGCATACTATCAAGGGGAATACCAGCAAGCCCGCGATTTGTGGGAGGAGAGCCTGAATCTGCACCGTGAGATAGATTATTCGAGTATGTTAGGCTATCTACTGGTAAGGTTAGGCTGGGTAGACCTACGCGAAGGTAATTATGCCGAGGCTACAGCCTTAATCAAAGAAGGATTACGGATGGGTCAGGATATAGGGGCGGTGGTGACGGTTTATTGGGGTTTAGTAGGTTTAGGGGCCTTAGCCCAAATTCAGCATAACATCGAGCAGGCGGTGCTGCTCTTCGGGGCCGCCGAAGCGTTTGGTAAAGCGAAAAATATACAACTTTCTAAGTTAAAACGCTTAGAATTTAACCAGGAAATAACCGTTACTCAGGCCCAACTGCCCGGCGAGAAATGGAACGAGGTGTGGCTCAGGGGATATGCGATGACCTTCGAGAGTAATAACTTGCCGGAAGAAGGCCCGTTCAAGCTTGATAAAGCCTTGACCAATCTACTCAAAGCCGCTAAATCTCCAGGCAGCACTCCACTAAACGGTAAAATTTAGCTGATAGGTTTGCTTTATTTAGCCGGGTCAGGCTCAAGGTTGCCAATCATTCTCAGACGTAAGATTAGCCTGAATTTGTAATTAACCCAGGACCCTGTTTAGGCTTCAGCTGAGTCTGGAATTTATTCCGCGCTCGGTCTAACTTTAAGTGAACCTGGGTTAAGACTATTCAAGCCGATTGAAGTTGAAGTAGCCGACCGGGGCGTGACGGTCGGCACTACCAATGGCGTCGTGGGAGTGGCTGTTTTAGGGTCGCTAGGAGTGGGGCCGGGTGAGGGCCGGTTGGGTACAGCGCGGGTGATTTTGGCCGCGAACG
>JBBRBE010000240.1:0-8017 GCA_038206175.1 Chloroflexia bacterium | reverse complement strand
GTGGTAGTAGGCTTACTTAACTGCAAGGGCCGTTGTGATCTGGCTCAGGTCCGCCGGGAGATGGAGTATGACCCTAATCTCGCCCTCGAATTATTGCTTACCAACCTTTTGTCAAGCAAATGACTATGCAACCGCCCTGGGGCGGTTGCAAGGTCAAAGAGTTGACAAAAGGTTGGAGAGAAGTAATTGGAGAGCTTGATTAGGTTCTCTTGTTCTCTTTTTCTACTCTTTTCGCTTCACCACCTTGCAACCGCCCTGATGAAGCAGAGGCGGTAGCTTGAGCGGCCCCGGTAGGCGGCTTTTTGAGCCTGGCAAAGGCAAATTAGGGTTTGATTAGGTTGGCTAAGGCCGCATTGACTTTGAAATCGGGCTATGTTAATGTTATCTCAGCAAATGCTTAATCGTGAAACATTGTACAAATAACCCTACTTTAGACTAGCTGGATGAGTGATGATTAGCGAAGAAACGAAGCAACCTTCGGTCAAACCGAGTAAATCTGAGCCTTCCTCCCTGCCGCGTTCCCGAACCGGGCGACCTGGTTCGTTCGAGCAACACCGGCGTTCAGCAGGAGCTTCCAACCGCAAGTTTATCGCGGCAGGAGCCGTGATTGTGATTGCGGCGGTGGCGATTGTAGTCGTAGCAATGCAAGGTAGCTCGGTTTATTATGTCACAGTGGCCGAGTTCAATGCAAAGGGAGCAACCGTAGGCGCAGACGCTAAAGAAATTAAAGTCGCCGGTAAGGTCGTCCCAAACACGATTGTCAAAAAAGAAGCCGGTCAGGGCGTCGAGTTTACCGCCAGGGATAAAGACAACCCCAGCCAGCTTCTCAAAGTGGTCTACACCAACAAAATCTTGCCCGATACCTTCAAGGACGACGCCGAAGTAGTCGTAACCGGCACATACCAGAACGGCTTCTTCACGGCCAGCGAAATGCTGGCAAAATGTCCTTCCAAATATAGCTCCTCGGCTGCCGACGCCAGCAAATAGAACAGGGCATTTAGTCTCAGGGGAAGGTGATTGTGGAGTAGAGCTGTACTTATTACGGCTAACTGCAATCACCTTTCTCTATGTAAATGGCTAGAATGTAAGCGGCTAAAACAGGTTGAATTAGAGCAGGTAATATGAATCAGATCGGTTATATCGCACTTCTTTTAGGTTTCGTGATGGCCCTGTACGCCACGCTTGCCCTGAGCCTCGGCACCTGGCAACGCTACCCCCAACTCGTTAAAAGCGGGCGGCGAGCGGCCTGGTCGGTTGTTGGGCTGGTCGGGCTAGGCGTCGTGTGCGTCCAGTACGCCCTGCTCAGCAGCGATTTTTCGGTGCGCTACGTGGTTGAAGTCACTTCACGCGAGATGGAATGGTGGTACAAGATCGGCGCGATGTGGGGCGGACAGGAAGGTTCGCTCCTGCTCTGGTCGCTAATCCTGGCCGTCTGCACCGCTCTCCTGCTTGTCCAGACCCGCAAAATGCAACCGAGCGAACTGGCTCCCTGGATTATCGTAGCCATGACCGCCGGAACTGCCTTCTTCCTGGCAATGTGTACTCTCGTGGTCAACGTCTTTCAGCCGATGGCGGTCGTACCCCAGAACGGCAAGGGCTTGAACCCGCTTTTGCAAAACCCCGGCATGATGATCCACCCGCCGATTCTTTACACTGGCTATGTCACGACCATTGCCGCCTTTGGTTTCGCGTTCGCGGCCCTGGTCAGTGGACGGCTGGATAACTCGTGGGTGCGGCTGGCCCGACGCTGGATTCTAACAAGCTGGGTTTTCCTGACTGTCGGTAACTTCCTGGGCGGACAGTGGGCCTATGTCACGCTGGGTTGGGGCGGCTACTGGGCCTGGGATCCCGTCGAGAACGCCGCGATTATGCCCTGGTTCATCAATACGGCTCTTTTGCACAGCGTAATGATCCAGCAAAGGCGGGGTATTTTCAAAGTCTGGAATATGTCGCTGGCAATCATCGCCTATGCCCTGTCGCTTTTCGGTACTTTCCTCACCCGCAGTGGCGTCCTCAGTTCGGTACACGCTTTTGGTGAAAGCACGCTTGGCCCATACTTTATGATCTGGATCGGCGTGGTGCTGATCGTCGGCTTTGGCCTGGTCTTTATGCGCTTGCCCGAACTCAAAAGCGAAAATAAGCTGGACGGTCTGCTCTCCCGCGAGACGAGCTTTTTACTCAACAACATTTTGTTCTTCCTGGCGGTAGCCTTTATGTTGTGGGGGACGGTTTCACCCCTGGTCAGCCAGATCACGACCGGCGTCAAAACCGAGGTCAAGTCGGGTTACTTTGTGCAGACGGTCGTGCCGGTGCTGCTGGGAATAGTTTTCCTGATGGGCATTGGGCCGCTAATCGCCTGGCGACGGGCTTCGTTCGATAGCCTGACTAAAAGTTTCTGGATACCGGCGGCTTTCGCTTTCGCCGGAGCAGCCTTCATGTTTGCCTTCGGTATTCGTAACATGATTGGCGTAGTAGGCTTTGCAATTGCGATCTTTACCGCGACGACGGTCGGCCTGGACTATTACAAGGGCGTCCGGGCGCGGCGACGGCACACTGAAGGCCGCATCCTGCCCGCCGTCACGACGTTGGTCAAGCGCAACCGTCCGCGCTACGGTGGCCTCCTGGTTCACCTGGGCATCGTAATAATCACAGTAGTGATCGTGGCTTCGTCGGTCTACAAAGCCAGCACGATCCAGGTCGGCGATAAAACTTTTAAGATTGACGAAACTCAGGGTGTAACGGCCAAGCTGGGCGAAACGATGACCATCAAAGGTGTTCACGAGTATAAGGTCAAGCTTGACCGGATCGAAGCGATTGGTTCGCCCCTCAAAATGCGCTTCCAGGCTTACCTTTCGGTGCAAAAAGACGGCCAACCGCAGGAACCGCTCCTGCCCGCCGCCGAGATGTACCTGGCTACTCAGCAGCCTAACACGGTCGTCTTTATCCGGGTTGACCCGCTCGAAGACCTCTATATTTCCATGCCTTTTGCCGGAATCGAAGCCGCCCGCGACAAAGACGGCAACCCGATTGCCAATCAAGACGGCAAGCCGGTGCTGGAAGGAGCGGCCTTCCAGATGTGGGCCAATCCACTGATGCTGTGGAGTTGGGTCGGTCTCATGATTACGATTGCGGGCCTCCTGATCGCGATCTGGCCCGACCCAACCCCCGTCCGCGCCCCGGCCACGCAGAAGGTCGGCGACAAGCTTAAGAGCGGCGTGAAGGAAAAAGAGGCTGTCAGCGCGTAGCTTTAGCTGTTAATGTACGCTTTCTATGTGGTTGGATCAACAGGGTTATTGGGGTTCAGGAAGGTTATGGTAGGAGAGAGATTATTTCAGGTTCCGCAGCAGGTAACTCCGGCTCAAAGCGGCGGAGATAGCGGTGCTTTGTTTGGCTGGGTGTTAAGTATTTGCCTGGCCGGAATTGTGGTAGCTATCGTGGCCCGGCCTCTCGTGCTGGCCGAGGTAGGCAAGGGGCGGCGTAAGAGCGACGGATTGATGAGCGAAGCAGGGCGGGCGAGGCTGGAAGGTTTGCAGGAACAGGCCCAGGCCGAACGGCAATCCCTGACCGACCTGGAGTTTGACCGCGAGATAGGCATTATCGAGGAGCGCGACTATGACGAGTTCAAAGAAGCCTCCGACGACAAGCTGGCCGGACTTAGCCTGAGAATTAGTCGGCTGGAAAGCCAATTGCAGCGTGCGAACCAGGCCAGAGTAGGAATTGCTGGCCCTCAAACTCCAAAAACCGTCGCCAGAAATTCTCACTCCAACTCCAACTCCAACTCGCTCGGCCCGGTAGTCTCTCCCGGTAGCGTGGCCGCGCCCTCACCTTCGCGTCTATCCCGCAAAGGGCCGAGCGAAAGCGACAGATTGCATCTCAAAGCGGCAGTCAAAGAAAAGCTCAAGTGTAGCGAATGTGCCACTCCTTTTAAGCCGGGCGACCGCTTCTGCCAGCATTGCCAGGCTCCCCTGCCGATCCTCTGTCTAAACTGTGGCAAGGAAATTACCGAGAACGACCGCTTTTGCGCCAAATGCGGCGCGGCAGTCAATACCTAGCCAGCCAGGAGCAAGCCTATGAGTGTCGAGACTACCCACGATTTCTACCGTAGCTATTCTTCCACAGAATTTGAGGCTCTGCCCGACGACGGTAGTCGCTATGAACTGATAGGGGGACGCCTGGTTATGACGGCACCGGCAGGAGACGACCACGGTACAATTGCCGATGCCATTTATCGCTGCCTGGTCTTATTCGATCCCGAAATGCGGCTGGGTAAAGTCTGGGTGACAACGGGCGTGCGCCTGGACGACGAGAATACGCTGGAGCCTGACCTGACTTTTGTAATGGCCGGGCGAGTACCGGCCCGCCGTAAGGAAGTTATCGAGGTTATCCCTGATCTGGTTGTAGAGGTATGGTCGCCGAGCCAGTTAGCCCGTAGCGGGCCAGATAAAGCTTTGCTCGAAAAGATTGTTAAATATCAAGCTGCCGGGGTACGAATAATCTGGAGCATCAATCCCGCTGCTCGGACGGTCGAAGTTTACCACGCCGCAGAGCCTGGGCCGGTGGCGACCTTGAAGGTTGAGGATAGTCTGGACGGCGAGGATGTGATACCGGGCTTTCGGCTGGCCGTAAAATTGCTTTTTGAATAAAGCTAAACCTATGAAGAGTGGAACAACTCGGTGAGCAGTCAAAGGACGCAAAACCTGGAACCTGTAACTGCACTTGAAAAACTGCCGCCGATGCTGCGGGCGCGGGGCATCACCAAGACTTTTGGACAGTTCGCCGTTCTCAAAGGAGTGGATTTCGCGCTGGAACCGGGCGAGTTCGTGACGCTTCTGGGGCCGAACGGGGCGGGCAAGACCACTCTTTTGCGGATTTTGTCCATGCTGGCCCGGCCTTCCTCCGGCACGCTTGAGATTGCCGGTATCTCTTTGAAAGAGGCTAAACCGTCTATTCGGTCGCTGGTCGGGGTGATCAGCCACCTGACTTTCCTGTACGAAGACCTGACCGCCCGCGAGAATCTGCACTTTTTCGGGCAGTTATACGGCCTCAAGGGAGCCGAGTTAGAAGCCCGCAGCCAGGAGTTACTGGTGAAAGTTGGCCTGGAACGGCGGGCCGAGGGCCGGGTACGCTTTTTCTCGCGGGGTATGCAGCAACGGCTTTCGCTGGCAAGGGCGGTGCTGCATCGTCCGCCAGTGCTGCTGCTGGACGAACCGGATACCGGCCTCGACCGTCAGGCTGCCGAGATGTTGAGCGAGGTGCTGGCCGAACCGGCGGCGGGTGGTTTGCCTCGTTCGGTGCTGATGACTACGCACAACCTCGAACGTGGGTTGGCGATGAGCGACCGTATCGTAGTGCTGGCTGGAGGCCGGATTGTACGAGAAACTCCTTCCGCCGACCTCGATGCCGAGAGCGTGCAGAACTGGTATTATGGAGCGATCAGCGGGCTGCGAACCGCCGCCCTCCGCAAACCCTAAGTACCGCTCGTCACTAGAAAGGTACGTAATTCTTAACTATTCAGACAGCTTCGTCCGGTCGTGCCCTGTCACGCCCTATGGGTGTGAGCGAAGCGAAGAATCTTCTTTAATATTCACAATTTTGCTCCTTCAAGAAGATTCTTCGCTTCGCTCACACCCGTAGGGCGTGACAGTCTGAACAGTTAGCATAATTCAGAAGTATTTCCACAACCGTACCTTTCTAGTGCCGAGCGGTACTAAGGCGGCCCTTCGAGGCGGATGGCCGGATCAGATGAGGAGATAATCGAAGCGTTTGAGGCGGCTAAAGCAATTGAGACGATTGGAGTAAACCCTGGCTTGGCAAAAGCAACCCGCCAAAACCTGATGCAGACCGACAGCGAAGCCGAAGGAACCCGACCGCTCCCGCTTGTTTCCGCACGCGAAACTGCCCAGGCAGAACTCGCGTCAGAGGAAAGTTTGGCAGAAGCCACCAAAAACCAGTCTGTGCCGTCTTTCTTCGGGACGGCCTGGGCGGTCTACAGCAAGGATGTACGGACGGAGTTACGCACCAAAGAGATTCTTAGTGCGATGTCAATTTTTAGCCTGCTGGTGGTGATGGTGTTTGTGTTCGCGCTGCCGGGTAAGCTGAAGGATTCGGGCGATGTCGCACCGGGACTACTGTGGATTGCCTTTACCTTTGCGGGCGTGCTGGGCCTGAACCGCTCTTTCATCAATGAGAAAGATCGCGGGTCGCTGGAAGGCTTGCTGCTGGCCCCGACCGACCGGAGCGCGGTCTTTGCGGGCAAAGCTCTGGGCAACTTTACTTTTATCATCCTGGTCGAGCTTTTAATTGCGCCGCTGTTCAGCCTTTTATTCGGCTTTTCGGTACTCAATATCGCGCTCGTGCCGGTGCTGCTCTTAGGAACGCTGGGTTTTGCCGAAATCGGCACGCTCTTCGCAGCGATGGCGGTCAACACGCGGGCCAGGGAGGTCTTGCTCCCGGTGCTGTTCTTTCCTATAATGTTGCCGGTAATTATCGCGGCGGCTCAATCTACGGCGGCACTCCTGGCCGGACGGCCTTTTAGCGAAATCACTGAAGCTCTCGGCCTGATGGTGTTCTTCGACGGGGTTTTCCTGGTACTGCCGCTCTTGCTCTTTGAACTGGTTCTGGAAGAATAAAGATTTTTACAATGGTAGCTTTTGAGCTTTTCAGGCCCTGTCACACCCCTAGGGCGTGAGCGGAGCGAAGAACCTTCTTCCAATTTCTCGGAGCCGGGCTTTTACGGCAAAATCAAGAACCGTCATTCTGAGCGTAACGAAGAATCTTCTCGAATAGGCCAAATTTTGCTCAGTCAAAAAGATTCTTCGCTACGCTCAGAATGACAAAACATACAAGCGGGAGAGTAATTATTTTTGCAGATTATGTTTGGGTTTGTGGTGATTAGGTGGTTAAAATTCAGGTTCAGGTAAGGAAAAATGGCAACTGTAGCACGAAATTTTAAGAAGGTAGAGCGTCCGGCCCAGGTCGGGCAAGGAACCGGGTTCGATTGGGCCAAAGTTTTGTTGTGGGCGATGCTGGTCAGCTTTCCGGCGGCTCTGCTGTGCATCTTGATCGCGCCGTCCGACATCGAGCTTAAATACTCGCAGCGCATCTTTTACTTTCATCTACCCGCCAATATAATGTGCTTTGCGGCCTTTTTCGCCTATTTTGTCGGGGCGATTGGCTACTGGCGCACCCGGCAGCGCAAATGGGATATTGTGATGGTGGCGGGTCTGGAACTGGGCGTCTTCTTCTCCCTGATCGGCATCGTCACCGGTTCGATCTGGGCGCGTTACGCCTGGGGGACTTTCTGGACCTGGGATCCGCGCCTGACGACCGTCACGATTATGCTGGTGGTCTACCTGGCCGGGTGGATGCTCCGCAGTGCCATCGAAGACCTCAACCGCAAGGCTGCTCTTACGGCAGTCTTCGGCATTATCGGCTTTGTGAATGTGCCGCTGGTCTACTTCTCGACTCGCTTCTTTCCGGCAGGGCTGCACCCGGTAATTTTCAAGCTGACCGGTGAAGGCAAGGAGACTTCCACTGGCCTGGAAGGTTTTATGAACGTCGCGCTGGTCGTTTCGATGATTGCGATTGGCGAGCTTTTTGCCTACTTGATGATCCAGCGCGTGCGATTGGAACACCTGCGCGACGGGGTAGCCGGAGTGCGCGTGGCTCTGTACGAAGACGAGGAATACAATGAGATTTAACACTCTGGC
The DNA here is from genome assembly GCA_038206175.1 of Chloroflexia bacterium. Taxonomy (GTDB): domain Bacteria; phylum Chloroflexota; class Chloroflexia; order Chloroheliales; family Chloroheliaceae; genus 54-19. The sequence continues at coordinate 308 of JBBRBE010000240.1, read as the reverse complement.
TTCGCTTTATGACCTGATCGCGCAAGCCAAACCCACAAGCGATCAGGTCGAAAGCGGTTTTATCTATGTTATTGCCGCTTTCATGGCGATCTGGTTTATGATTGCAGGCTATTTGTTCTGGCTGAACCGCCGCCAGGAGAACCTGCGGCGCGAAGTTGAAATGCTGCGCCAGGAGGAAGCCGAACGGCAAGGGCCGGGCAACCTGGGTCGGAACCTGGAAAGCCAGAGCAACGACGAAAGCGAAGGATTTGGGGTCTACCGGGCCGAAGGAACCGCGCAGGAGTCGACCGCCGTTAAACCCGACATGC
>JBBRBE010000239.1:0-8132 GCA_038206175.1 Chloroflexia bacterium | reverse complement strand
TAGCTACTTTTCTCTTATTTTGGCGGAAAAAGCCCCGCCAAAATACCGGCAGGCCAGTACCACGCCGCCGCTACCGACCCGGCCCGTGGCACTACCCCGCCTAGAAAAAAGCACTATTGACTTTTGGCCTTCCGCCGCAACCGACAAGGAGAAGGGGACGAGGAGTTCGCTCCCCGGAAGAATGGACTGCCAGTTGGACTAGAACCGGCAGCCCGCAAGTAGAAATGAGGTTTCTACTATGGATAACATGGTACAGGGTAACGGCGAGTCGAGCAAGAGCGAGGGCAAAGGTAAAGGCCGGGGCAAGAGGAGTAAGGGCCAGGATAGCAAGCCCAACCGAGGTGAGGAGGTCGTGCGGGGTTGGGACACCTACTATCGAGTGGCCTGCGGAATTGCCTGGCGACGGATGCGTTTCTCATTCCCGACCTACGATGATCTTCATCAGGCAGCGGCTTTGGCAGCGACAGTAGCCCGATACGAGTTGGGTGAGGAAGCCCGCTTGCAAGAAGTGGCCCGGATAGCGCGTCGAGAACTCTACCAGCAAGCTAAGGCTTATGGTTGGCGCGTAGAAGGAGTTAGGCGTCCTGAAGGCGGTTGGACTACTCAAACCGGCCAAAAAGAGTTCAGTTTCGCCGGACTGCACAAGACTCCTGGTGAAAACCGCACCGCCAGTCTTGAACACTACCTCGAAACCCGCATGATGATTGTAGGAGTGGGGGAGTGGACCCGCAAACACGCTTACTTCCTGTACGAGTTACTGCACTAAACTAACTCGCCCTACTGTTAATCTACTCATCAGTTAGCAAGAAAAGCTCTCATCTGGTCAAGCACGGCCAGGTTGAGAGCTTTTCCACGTTTTATATCTGGGCGGGTAGAGTGCTGCCCCGCACCCTGAACCTTGAACCCCGCACCAACTAAAATAGCTTAACATAACATAACATAACATAAGGTGCTATTATTAGATTAGGCCCAGGGCCACAGGCCGTAGAAGTGGATATGCGGTAGGGCTTGCTCGAACCGGCCCCGTAGTTGGTGGGGTTGGATACCGGCTTGGCGCATAGCGATTTGCACCGGTCGGTCAGCGGCCAGCGTATCCCACCACTCGGCTTCGCTCAGTCCTTCCCCGGCTGCCAAAGCACACGAAGCCACTAACGCAAACTCGAACCCGTCCAGGTCAGTATCATCACAGTGATCCATGGCTTCGACCATCGCCCGAAAAGCTGGGTCGAGTTCGAGAGCATCATCAAACAGCCTCTCGACATCTTGCTCGTCCTCGTCGTAATTTGCAGCCATAAAGGTTTTACCTTGCCTTTCTATTTCGTTTGTTAAGGGTTTACTAATTTAGTTTTAGGCGACCAAATTTTAGCACAGCGAGGTTTTCTCAAACAGCTTTCGAGTCCGAGTGGAAGGTCCGCTCACGTTTCAATTGGTAAGGTGTTTGTCTGTTTCACAAATAATCTTAACGCATCATAAATGAGTATTAGTCTTTAATACCCCATATAGGTTCTAAAAATGAATCGAGCGGCTTCAGGTGAACCCCGACAAGAGAAAAAGGCAAAGGAGAGAGAGAGGGAGAGAGAGCGGAAAAAGAAATCCTGCCCTTGAATTAAAGAACAGGATTTGTTAGTGTGAGTGTGAGTGTGTTGCATTTATGCTGTGTTGTGCTATGCTATGCTACTTATCCCCTGAGAAGGGAAGGTGAGACTGTTAACCCTGGGAGAGGTCGTAGAAGTGGGCGGCTTCGGCCTCACTGAGGAGAGCGGTCTGGCCGTTCACCTGCGCTCCGTACTGGCCGCTCGGTAGCTGTACGAGCTGCGCTCCCATCGCAATAGCGGCGGCAATCGTGCGAGCTTGCTTCTGGGAGATCGTGACCACCGTATCGAGGGCATAGCGGTGATCGTCGCTGGCTCGGTCGAGGGCGTGGCGGCTATCCTGGGCGGATTGCTGGGCCATCTGGGTGAAAGCTGTCCGCTCGCGCTGCCGGTCGCGCAAGAAGAACACGAACACAAACAGTAACACCCCTACGACGAGGGCAATAGCGAAAGAGCCGAAGAGCATAATGCCCAGCACCGACTGAGGAGCCACCGGCGTAAAGCTCATGCTCAGGCCGATCTCCACCAGCACGACCGCCACGGCGACCCACCCACAATACTTGATAAACTTCTTCATTGTGGTTATTCCTCCTCTTGCTCTTCTTCCGGCTCATCCGGGTTGTAAGCTTCTAAGCCTTCCTCTGCAAAAGAACCTGACCTAACAGCCTGATTTTGCATCTGGCCGTTTTGATTAGGGTAGTCAACGAGTGCGCCCTCAACCGCCGGGCGGTCAGTGATAGCTCCGGCCAGGCGGTCATAATAAGTCGCATAAAGAGTGTGCTTGCGGGCGGCGTAGCCCGGCATGTTTTTTACAATTTCCGTTTTTCCTTTTTCCCGCCGGGCGATTTCGGCGGCTATTTGGGCTATTTGAGGGGTGGAAAAAGGTATCTCGGAAACGGAAAAAGCGGAAAAATCCTTTTGGGAAGCGGAAAAAGGAGTTTCCAGCCCCGGAAATTTTTCCCGCTCTTTTTCACTCTTTTGGGAAACGGAAAAAGCAGTCGGGAAATTTTTTACAGCCTCTCGCCGGTTCTTTTCACCCGTTCTTTCGTCCCACTCAGCTTCAGCTTGATGCATCATTCTCTCATTCAGCTCCGGCCCCGGCCCCGGCCCGGTAGCACGAGGAGGCCAGGTCGAACGGGCCACGATACCGGGTAACTTGTAGAAGCGGTCGAGCCGGGCCTTATAGTGCCCCACAATCTGGGGATACTCGGATGTGACCATCGGGAGCTGCTGACCCCTGGCAAGGAGCAGGCCAGCGTGGGGCAGTGGGCGCAGTGCGGCCAGCTGGACATGGGCGAAGGAGCCGAGCAGGACGGTCGCAAAGCTTTTCTTGATGTCGCTCGACCCCTTGAGGCCCAGGTCTTCCACCAGGCGGCTCTGGGACAAGATGACTAGCCGCATCCGCACCTTGCGGCCTTCCATCGCAATTGACTTCAAGAATTCGGTAGCAAGGGGACATTTAATCTGGATCGAAGGCCACTCGTCAATGAAAATCGAGAGCGACTCGAACTCGACTCCTTCCGGCTCGTCATAGCGGCGATCCATCTCGGCCAGAAGGAGTTCCATCGCCCGGTTGATCGTGAGATAGTCCCGGCCCCCGCCTACGACCGGCACGCCCCAATTATCACGTTTAGCGTGAGGGTTGAGCACCAGCACCCAGCCGCTATAGCTCCGGCAGGTCAGCATGGCCCGCGCCAACGTGGACTTCCCGGCGTCCGACTCACCGGCTATGAGGGTATGGTGATTACCCTTGCGGGCATCGTTGCCGTCCAGGTCGGCCAGCCAGGGAAAGACATCCACCAGCGTACCGATCCCCTCGATATACTGGTGGTTGCGCTGAGGCAAGGCTAGAGCTTGAGCCTGGGCCTGGGGTTGGTTAGGTCGGGTAAAGTGAGGCTGCACGGCAGGAACAGGCCCGTAGGCAGGCGACGGCTCCTCATAGTCGCCCTCGTAATCTTCCTCGTCTTCGTGGACAGCACTGGAGTCGGCAGCACTGGTAATGGTGGCACTGGTAATCTGGCCTCCCCTGGCATTGTAACCAGAACCAGAGCCGGAGCCAGGTCGGAAGGTACTAGGACGCCGAGCGGCCAGGCCCACCGGGTCAGTCCACTCGTTAGGCGGCAGAGGCAAGGGTGGAAGTTGCGGGCGCAAGTAGCGACTACGCCGGAAATTAAGTTCATTTATGAGGAGCCACATCACGGCGGCTCCCACAATACACGCTACGGCCAGTACATCGCTCATCGAGGTGTCCCGCTTTCTGCTTGCGCTATCCGGCTAAAGAAGTTGGTCGAGTTTATGGTTGAGTTCGAGTTCGGGTTCATCGGCGGCGACCCCCGGTCTCTCGATTAACCTTTACTCCGGTTCCGGCTCCGGCTCCTGGCGGGGGGGCCTGGCCCTGGCGATTATCCTGAGCGTCCCACCGGCTGTTGAGAGCCGCAAAGCCGTTTTTGAGTTCTTGCCAGAACTTGATCGCAAAAGGTTCGGCCAGGTATTCGACGGCCAGTGCCAAAAGGAACAGCACGAGCAGAAGGGGCCATTGGGCAAAGACGATGCGCGGCTCGACCAGCCAGTGCCGCTCGTGGCCCCATAGGATCAGCCCGGCCAGGGTTGTACCGATCCCAATCGTGGTAAAGGCCAGCCACAGCCCGGTTGAAGCCGGGTCATAGCGAAGCTGGCGGTAGATCGCCTTGAAGGACAACGAAGGGCGATGCACGATCTGGTAGAAAGTCAGGCCAATCGGAAAGAGCCACAGGAAATCGAGGTGAATCCGTATGTGGAGTTGGTCGAGGTCGAGGGGGATCGTGACGGGCAGCGACCAACCCAGCCAGTCGTTGAGAAAGTCCATAGTCGAAGAAGCCCCGAAGTGCCAGGCTTTGAGGACAAGAGCCAGGCCAAAGAGGGAAGCCAGGATTAGGCTGACCGCTCCGTGGGATTGGTCCTGGGTGTTAGGTTGCCGCACTCCCACCAGTAACCCCCCGGCTCGGATGCGGGCCAGGTCGTTAGGATTAGGATTAGGGTTAGGGTTGGCCGCCTCGTATCCCTGATCCTGACCCTGACCCGGACGAGGGCGAGACTTCTTAGGGGTGACGGCTACTTCTACGTCGGGCCGGGTTCGGACTGGTACAGCCCCATCCTGGGCCTGGGCCGGTGGGTCAGCGACGGCGACCGGGGCCTGAGCCTGGGCAGAATTGGCCTCTTGTTGAGGGTTATTAGGGTTAGCCGCGTTGGAAGCGGGAAACGGGATAACATTAGGAGGGTTAGTTCCAGGTTGGGTCGGGGCCGGAGGGGCGGCCTGGGTGCGGGCCTCTTCAACGAGTTGTTCTAAATTCATGGGTAAAGACTCCCCTTTCTTTTCTCTAAAAGAAGGGGATAGCAGGGGGAAAACTGCATCATAATCATGCACTTTTTCGAGGGGTGCATGGTATCATGCAGTTTAGCCAGCTATCCGCTCACTACGGTAGTTGGTTAGCCCTTTCACACGAACTTTGACGGGGACGTGTGAGCGGGCGGCCTGGGCCGGGTCATTACGACCGGCCTACGCTCCTTAATAATATATCACAACCAGCAAGCTTTAGGAGCTTTTTTACATTTTTCCGCTGTAAAAAAGGCCGGAAAAAGTGTAAAAAACCGTAAAAAACCGGGAAAAGTGTAAAAAAGCTGATTTCCGACCAGCCCCAACCCCGGCCTTGGCCTCGGCTTCAACAACCTCAATAGCTCTGCCACGACGCGCCACCAACGTAACGCAAGACGGTTAGCTAAAGGGGCAGAGATAGGAGCGGGCAAGACCTTTAGAAATTTTAGCTCAGGCGGGGCGGTCTTGACTCGAAAGGCTACCCGCAAAGCGGGCCGAAGCGAGGAGCGACTGATTACACAAGATCGGGGTAAGCTCGCTTCGGGACTTTCAGCCTAGCATTTCGGTCAAGACCACGCAAGCACCCCGCCGTCGCCAAAATCTAGGGCCTGGCTCAGTTGCTCGTGATTGTCTAGTCTTGCTGGGAACCACCAACCCGACCGCGACCGGCAAAGCCCTAAGCCAAGCCAGATCAGGTCAGGTCAGACGAGAATACCGCCAGAAGGAAGAAAAGTTCCGGCTAGTGGCTCGAAGCTTTTCTTTGTACAATTAGTGGTCTACTGCTCCAAAGGCTCCAGCAGCGACCAGACCCCTCGCTCTAAATCTTCCAGGCCGAAGCGACGATCCCGGTAGCCTTTAGCCAGTTCGATAATCTCCTGCCCGATAGAGTGGCGATCAGCCCCTCGGCCCACCGCTTTAAGCTTGCGGCCACCCTTACCCTTATTTTTGCCCTCATCGGTAAGAGTAGAATCGTCGTTATCTCGCCCGCCGTCGCCAGCCTCACCCGGATCGGGAGCCGCGACCCCTACCCGCATCCGACCATTGGCTAAGTTTTGAGGCATTTTGACCGGGTAAGGGCAGGCCATCAGGCGACCGTGACCGGCCAGACCCACCCGTGCCGCTTCCCTTCTAAAAGAGCGACCGTGCGCCGCTTGCTGGTTATCAAACGTCTCGCCTTGCAGATGTTGCCAGTGGTGAATCATTTCGTGTAAGAGGACGTGCTGAACGAGCGTGCGTTCTCCCTCGATGGGCCGCGTATCCGACCAGTTGAGGGCGATAAAGTTAGAGTTGAACTCGATACAGTGTGGAATTGCATAGCCGTTCCGAGGGGTGTAGTGGGCCAGCACCTTATTACTCTGGCGGGTGACGGCCACCACAATATCGAGCATGCTAGAGGCCGACCAGTAACGCGACCGCAGCCCCTCGAACAGGAGATATAACCCGGCAATAATGTTATTTTCTTGACTGCTATAGAGAGCTAAAGCCCGCTTTACGTCCGCCCCTTCCACCGGCACTATCTTTAGTTCGCTTTCGCTCATGTGTGTAAGCTCCTTTTAATTTTAGTCTATCCAGCCGAGCCGAACCGCCCAAAAGTGATAGTGAAAGTGATAGTATGTTGATGCAGTTTTATTCTTGTACTGTATATATATGAAGGGAAGGAAGGGGCCGACCAGACCCCCAGCCCCGGCCCGGCCAGCCGTCGCCTATCCTTTTTTTTGAGGTTTGCGAGGTCGAGGTCGAGAATGTCCCGCTCCACCCGGTTCCCAGACTTCCAACATCACTTTTTGACCTTTGGCTGGGCCAGCCCCGTAGCGTTCGAGAGCCTGTTCGCGGTAGTGTGTACGCATCTCGGCCACCAGTTCGGCCCGGCGTTCGGCGGATACTTTGCTGGCCTTAATTTCTTCGGCAGAGAAATTCCAACTCTCGGCCAGAGCCAGCCCCGCCCGTAGCATGTATTTGCGCCCGCCGAGCCGTCCTAACCACTTGAAATAGTCCCGCCCGACTTTAGCGGCCAGGGCCTTGCCAGCCGCCCGACGTTGAGCTAGTTGCTTGTGGCTCAATCCCTGGCCCTGACCCTTGCCCGTTTTCTTCTGACTCTGCCCTTGCCCCTGACTTTGAGCTGGAGCTTGACTTTGAGCTTGACCGCGACCGCGCTGGGGGCCAGGCCGACCGGCCAGTCGTAGAGAGCGCACACCGTGTAAAGTGATGAATCTGACCGACCGAGTGCGCCGGTAACGAGGGCGACCGTAGCCGCCCCGCTCAATGCTTGTAAACATTGCCATAGTCTTAGAACACCCCCAGCACATCGGCAGCGTCACCCGCAGCGTCAAGGCCACAATTGATGCAGTAGCCGCCCGGTTCAGCTTCCAGACCGCAGCAATTGCGCTTGGAGCCGTAACCGGGGCAACCACCGTCACCGTTACCGTCCGCCTCATTCGCCCCGACCTGGGCCTGGGCCGCTAATTCTTCGAGGCACAGCTTGCACAGATAGCGTCTACCATCGAAGGCAAAAGCGGGCTTGCCGCACCGGTCACAATCCGGGCCGGGGCCAACCGGAGCAGGGGCAGGAACAGGAGCTATTAGGGTTTGCGCCCCTTCCTGGCTAATCAGGAAGGAGTGATAGGGCGCGACGGCGGCAATGTGTTTGCAAGGTTTGTTGGCCGGGCAGGAGCAGCTAACCGAGCGGTCTTCACTATTGCAGCGCACGGTGTAGAAGGTTTCGCCATTGGCCGACCGCACGAGGTAAACGCCGCGCTCTTCGGTGCGCTTGATGAAAGGCTTCTCAGCTTTGGCACGAGCCGCCGCTGCGGCCAGGGTCTTATGAGCTTTCTTATCAATAGTTAGAGTTAACATGCTGTATAATTCTCCTTGAACTGAAACTTTGCTTGTCACAGCTTTTTGGTTCACCTGGCCTTGCGAGTGTTCCACCACTTGCAGGGCTTTTTGTACTTTCTGATAATATTTTACCATAACTTACAATATCTGTCAATATATTTTATGAAAGTCATTGACATACGTTTTAAGACATGCTAAGATGCAGACAGTTATGGTGATGATTTAATAAAGGCACAGAAAGGAGGTGAGGTAATGGAAGAATTTTTGACTTTAGGCGAAGCAGCTAAATATTTAGGAGTAAGTCGCACTACTTTAAGACAGAGAATTGCCGAAGGCAAATTACACCCGGAACC
>JBBRBE010000238.1:0-8164 GCA_038206175.1 Chloroflexia bacterium | reverse complement strand
CCAAGCTATTTTTAGCAAAGTTATTTTTGAGGATTAACATGGTGAATTTTAGCCAAAGCCAAAAAGCAGCAGTTTTAATTTTTCTGGGACTGCTGGCCGGGCTGTTTCTGGTGGCTTGCGGTTCTGAACCGACCGCGCCCGTTCCTTCCACCCCGGCAACAAATGCCGCTTCAACCAGCCCTGCCGCGCCCGGCCCCGGACTGACTGCCGCCTCGACCCCTGCAAATGCACCAACCGTTACGGCTGTCTCGGCCACTGCCACCGTAGTGACCACGAGTGCCGCTACCCCTACAAGCGCGACGACTGCCAATGCTGCCACCACTTCCAGTGCCACGAACACCAATGCCGCGACTACGAGGGTCACCAACCCTACAGCCGCGCCGATAGCTCCTACCGCAGGGCCGGTATCGCCCGTAGCAACGCCACTTCCGGCCACGCCGACGCCCGCCCCTGCCGCAAATCTGCCGCCACGCTACATCGAAGCTCTACGCAACCGCACCTATAACGGCGGTGAAATCAAGCTCGACCGGCTTTACGAGCAGAACAACGCTTACACGGCTCACCTGATTTACTATCAAAGCGATGGACTGCGCATTAGCGGCCTGATGATGGTTCCAAACGGCCCTGCGGGAAAGAAATACCCGGTAGCTCTGGTCAACCACGGCTATTTTGACCCGCCCGAATACGATAGCGGCTGGGACACCGTGCGCGAGTTGCGCTACTTCGCCCGCAACGGTTACATTACTATCGCCAGCGATTACCGCAACTACGCCCGCAGCGACAAAGGCGATAACGACCGCGAACCGGGCTACACCGTGGATATTCTCAACCTGATCGAAGCGGCCAAGCGGCTACCCCAGGCCGACCCCGCTAAAATAACCCTGATGGGACACAGTATGGGCGGCGAGATTACCCTGAATGCGCTGGTAGTGAGTAAAGATGTGCGGGTGGCGGCTCTCTTTGGCACGATGAGTGCGGACGCGGCGGACAACTTCTACGCCCGGATCAAGTGGCGCGGCGATACGCCCGAAAAACGCATCTATGGAGACCCGGCCCAGCAGCCCGAAACCTACCGGCAAATGTCACCACTGACGTATTTCGGCGATGTCAAAGCCCCGGTGATTATTCACGTCGGCTCCAACGATACCACGACCCCGCCGCTCTGGTCACAAAAAGCTTTTGAAGCTCTTCAGAAGGTCGGCAAACCCAGCGAGTTTTTCACCTACCCCGGTCAGGGTCATTCGCTCAACGGGGCCGCCTTCGATAGCGCGATGGCTCGCACGTTGGCCTTTTTCAATAAAGCTTTAGGGCCTGGCAATTAGCGGCAGTCAAAACAATCTTACGCCTGGCCTGATGGCCTATCGCCAGGCGTAAGCGGGAAAAATGAAAGCAGCAGAGCTATGAAATTTGAAGCGCGTATCTTGATTGAGCGACCTGTTTCAGAAGTTTTCGAGTTCCTGGCCGTAAATTTCCGGCAAGCCTATCCTTTGATCGAGCCGACTAACGTTGAAATTCAGCAAAAGCCGGAGGGAGCCGTCAAAGTCGGTACGAAGTTTCGCACCGTCAATGCCAACGCCGAGCAAAAAAGAGAGTGGGCCAGAGCAACCGGACGAGCCAGCCTCAAACCGTCGGCGGGCTTAGAAATTACGCCAGAACAGCCGTCGGTCACGGTTTTGGAAGTAACTCGCTTCGAGCCGGAGCATCTTTTCAGCTTTCGCTTGAACCAGGAACCAATCGGGACGGCCAACGCAGCCTATACTTTCGAGCCGGGCAACAGGCCCGGCCATACCCGGCTTAGTTGTGTGCTGGAACTGGAAAAACCAGCCTTCTACCTCAAGCTAATTGCGCCCCTGGTGCGGCCCTGGGCCGACCGCTACGCCGAAAAACAACTCGAACGACTCAAACAGGCCCTCGAACAGCCAAAACGCTAGTTCTTCCTGGCCTTTTCCAAACAAAAATAAGAACAAAAGGAGAGCCTCCCGATGCTAAAAATGAGAAATAGGTACTTTCTTGCCCCTTTTCAGGATTGACACGAGCCGGATTATCTTTTACTATATTTATGACAAGTCATATTTTAATTAGTATCACGCAAACCGCAATCGGCTTAGGTATCAACGGAGCTAGACTTTGGCAAGAAGAAAAGGGGCATTGGCACTTACGTTTGTCACTTCCGCCGATAATCCCCCTCTACGTATCACTCTCAATCGTTGGACGTTAGGGCTGTGTATCCTGCTGCTGCTAGGGCTGGCGGGGCTGGCAAGCGTAACGGTCTATAACCTCCTGGACGGCCAGACCACGCGAAGCCGGGGCGATGCCTTGCCGGTTAGAAATAGCTCCGGCACCCGCGAGCAAGAGCAAGAAAAGCTGATCAAGCTGGGCGAAGATCGGCTGTTGGAACTGCAAAAAGAAAATGCCGCCCGCAAAAAAGACGTAGATGACCTCGAAACGCGGGTCGGGGAACTCACCGGCTCGATCAAATCGCTCCAACAATTAGCGAAAGAAATCGAGCAGCGCATCCCCGGCGGAGGAGCCACTCCACCCGGTCAGCCCACCAAAAGCGGTAGCGGACAACCAAATGCAACGGGTTCGAGTGGAGTAGGCGGTGGCGACACCGCCTCTTCTACTTTTGACCTGGCCCAGAGCCGCAACTACACCGATAAGCTTAAAAAGGTGCTGGGCGAACTGGATAACCTCAACGCGACGATCACCGATGGCCGTTACAATATGGCGATCCTGGATGTGCAGGTTCAGAGTTATCAGGCAACCCTGGCCCAATCGCAGCAGCGCGACCTCAATAGCGCACAGAATGCCCGCCTCTTTCAACTGGCCGGGGCGGACGGCAATGCTTCGCCTTTCGTCCTTCCGGCCAACTGCCCGATCACCAGTCCCTTCGGGATGCGCTGGAGTCCTTTCGTGGCCGGGGTGCGCCAGATGCACTACGGCATTGACATCGGCTGCTACGAAGGAACCGGCGTCGCCGTGACAAAGGCTGGCATTGTCACTTATGTCGGCTACGATTCAGGCTACGGCAACCGGGTCGAAGTCAGCCACGCCGGGGGATGGCTCACCCTCTACGGTCACAACAACCGCATCCTGGTCAAGGTTGGGCAGACCGTCCAGAAAGGTGATATAATATCACTCTCAGGTAATACCGGCGCGAGTACCGGGCCGCACATTCACTACGAATTGCACCAGAACGGGCGACCGATTGACCCGGCTCCGCTATTAGCTCAACCACTTAATTATAAACCCTGATTGGCTGGTAATTCAGTCTACCGTTGCGCCCGCCTGGGTTAACCTGCTTTTTTGCCTGGCAAGAAAGAGGTGGGGTGGAGCGTTCGATCTGGTAGAGGCTGCTAAAGAAGGAAAGAAACAAAAATGTTTGGCGCAAAGTCCAAAAAACCCCAGAGTACCGATCTGACCATTCCCGCGGGTAGCAACTTGCGGGCCGACGAGATTATCGAGACCAGCATTGGCAGTTCGGTCAGTATCCAGGGTGTCCTCAAGGCCGAAGGTAATATTCGGATTGATGGCCTCTTTGAAGGCCAGATCGAAACCGCCGGTAACGTAATCGTCGGGCCGAACGGCAAAGTCGGAGCCGATATTGTCGCCCGTAACGTGCTGGTGGCGGGCCTGGTGCGCGGGAACATCCAGACCCACGAACGGCTCGAAATTCTTGCCAACGGGCGGGTTCTGGGCGACATCGAAGCCGTCACGCTCTACATCGAAGAAGGCGGTCGTCATCAGGGCCAGACCCGCATGGCCGGGGACGAAGACGTTGACCAGTTCCTGCTGGAAAGCCCTCGCAAGAGCTAAACTTTTACCCTACACCACTCCAAATGAATCGAAACCAAAAAGAAGATGACAAAAAGAGGACGGTCAGACCGTCCTCTTTTTGGTTTCTGGCTGTATACGACAAGGCTGTGAAAGCGCAATCGTGGGCGAGCGGGCGAGCTGTTTTTAATTCTACAAGTAAAAGTAATCCTAAAAAATATCGGTGAGAATTTTACTGCGCCCGGCAGGTTTGACCGAGGCCCGGTCTAGCACCTCGAAAATACGATTACGGGCGGCGGGCGTCCAGAGGCTCTTGACCAGGGCCACCGCTACATCCTCGCGGTGTACCCGACCCAGCCCGCCAAAACCACCCTTGCCGTCAAGCTGACCGTAGGCGAAAGCAGGCCGATGCGTCCAACCGGGCGGGCCTTTAAGGTCGGCATCGTCGTCTACCAGGCCGCCCGGTCGAATAATCGTGTAAGGCAGACCACTCCGAACAAGATAAGCTTCCGCTTGCCACTTGGGGTAGAACAGGATGCTGAAAGGTTTCGTGATATTCTGCCGCTCGTAGACGCCCATCGTCGAAGTAAGGCAAAAATGCTCTACCCCGGTAGCGCGGGCCGCTTCCACCAGACGGCGCGTGCCTTCGTAATCCACTTCGCGCAAGCCTTTGTCAAAACTCATAACCTGGCGCGTCCCCAAACCACTGATAACCGCCCGCACGCCCTCCATCGCCTCTTTGAGAGCAACCTGAGCGGCGGCGGATTCGGCAGCGACATCGCCATACACCACGCTGACGCCAGCCTTTTCCAGAAACGCACCCTTTTCGCGGTTGCGGACTAAGGCGCGGGTAGGGATGCCCTCTCGCTGGAGAACCTGCACTACCCTGCGCCCTACCCCGCCGGTCGCGCCTACCACCAGCACCGGCCCGTCATACTCTGCCATAAATTCCTCGCCTCTTTCTAAAATTAGCCGCAGCCCAACCTTCCAAAACCCGGCCCTAAAATTACAGCCCATAAAAATTGAGGAAAAGACCTTTTCCTCAATTTTTATGGGCTATTTAAAAACTACTTCAGGGTCAAGATATACGTAACCAGGTTGTCCAGGTCGGCTCCTTGAATCTGAGGGTAGGGCGGCATCACGCCTTTACCGTTTTTAAGGTTATTGCGGATGTAAGCGTCGTCGCGTTTGGTGTTCGCCAGCACCGGGCCAGTTCCTTTGACCTTGCCGTTGTTGAGGTGGCAGCCGCCGCAACCGTTGGCCTGGAAAACTTTCAGTCCCGCCGCCCCATCGCCTGCCGGGGCGGCGGCACCATTACCACCCGCCGCCGCCGTGGCCGGGGGAGTGCTGGCGGCCCCGCCGCTGTTGCCGCCCGAAGCCGGTTGTCCGGCAGGAGTAGCCGGGCCTGCCGTCGAAGTCGCGCCTGCCGCAATGGTCAGGTTCTTAGTCGGGTCAACCGGGATGCCGGTACTGCTGTTGTTGTTTTGTTGCGCTCCCTGTATGGCCGTTGCCGGACGAACATCGCCCGAAACACGGGTCGAGTTTGTATCGGTATCGCCACAGGCAGCCAGGGCCAGGCTTGCCAGCAAAAGAATTACCAACAAAAGCCCTCTGGTCGTATTTTTCAAGTCCTCCACCTTTCTAAACAGATGTAAAAGAGTTATTGAGGCGGCAAATGCCGGGCCAGCCACGCTTTTGCTTCTTCCGGCGTGGCAATAAAGCCGTCAAGCTGGGCTTCCAGGCTGGCATCCAGCAATTGCCTGAATTGCGGCCCCGGTTTGAGGCCCGCTTCTTGTAAATCTCTTCCGAGCAGGAGCGGTCGCACCGGCCCCCGATCGCAGCCCAAAAACCGGGCCAGTTCGAGCCATTCCAGCCCCGGTCTGGGTTCGGCGGGACCGGCCTGGGTCTCGACCACCCGTTCCCAGGTCTGGATCGAGGCCGGAGCCAGCCGTTGAGCCAGTCGCCGCACCGCGACCGGGCCGAGCGGCAGCAAAGCTTCCAACCGCTCTCGCGCCAGGGGAATGATTAGCCGGGCCAAATGTTGCGGACAGCCCAGGCTACTCAGAAAACCCCCTGTTTCTCCCTCGTCTTCAAAATTGTAGCACAGGGTTGCCAGCCCTTGAATAATCCGCTCTTCCCCGGCCAGCCCTTCGCGCCGGTAAATCGGTACGGCTCGATCCATCGCCGCACCGGCCCAGGCCCATCCGCCGCGTGCGCTCAGCCTTTCTAGCGGCTCATACAGGCTGAGCCAGCCAGTCTCGGCCAGGACGTGCAGCCCTGCCGAGGGGGTTTCGCCTTTGAGGACGAATTTGTGCCACTCGCCCCACACCCGGTCTTTGGGCAGGGTTGGGTATTGCCCTTTGAGAGCAGCGCAGACTTCGACTGTGGCGGGATGGAGCCGAAAGTTCCAGCGGGCGGCAAACTGCATGCCGCGCAGCACCCGCAGGGGGTCTTCGCCAAAGGCCGGGCCGGTATGCCGCAAAATTCCCTGCGCCAGGTCGGTCTGCCCGCCGAAAAAGTCCAGTAATTCGGCGGTATGAGGGTCGTAAGCCATCGCGTTAAGTGTAAAATCGCGCCGGGAGCAGGCTTCACGCGGGGTCATAGCCGGGTCGGGCCGGGCCAGCCAGCCTCGTTCGCCCCGGAGAGATTCGCGGCGAGGTATACTAACATCAAGTTCTGTTCCGCTAGCAAGCCGGAGCTTCAACACCCCAAAGGAAACCCCGACCGCCCAGACTCGCCCGTGCCGACCCAGCGCGGCCTTGAGGAATTCGCTTTCCAGGCCAAACACTTCCAGGTCAATGTCGTTAGCCACCCGGCCCATCAAAGCGTCCCGCACGCAACCACCGACCAAGAGTGGTCGCCCGCCGACCTCCCGGATCGAGTTTAGCACTTCTTCCAGGCCGGGTATAAGCAGTTGTCGAAGATTAGCCTCGTTCAATATTAGCCTACAAAATAAGCCTATAACCTGAGCCTAAGTCTCGTACTCGCTATTAATCACCACATACTGCTCGGTCAGGTCGCAACCCCAACCGACCGCTTCGGCCTGGCCCGCGTGCAGGTCTACAGTTATGTAAACCTTTTCTTCGGCAAGGCTGGCCTGGGCCGTCGCTTTCTCGAAAGGCTGGGGCGTCCCGGCCAGCATCAGGGGCAGATCGCCGATATAAATGTCGGTCTGGGTCGGGTCGAAGTGCGCCCCGCTTCGTCCGGCAGCCGCAATAATCCGGCCCCAGTTCGGGTCGCGCCCGTAGACCGCCGCTTTAGTCAGCGAACTACCGGCAATCGTGCGGGCGGTCAGGCGGGCTTCGTCCAGGCTGGCCGCACCACGCACCCAGACCTCGATCAAGCGAGTCGCGCCTTCGCCATCGCGGGCAATTTCCTTTGCGAGATAAAGCATTACCTCTCGCAGGGCCGCTTTGAAAATGCGTTCGTGGTCGGCGGGAGCATCCGAGCCAAGCTCGGCGGTTCGGGCCAGGCCGTTTGCCAGCAACAACACGCTATCGTTGGTGCTGGTGTCGCCGTCCACCGTAATCATGTTAAAGCTTTCCTGCACCAGTTCACTCAGCAAACTTTGCAGGTAGGCCGGGGTTGCTGCCACATCGGTGGTCAGGTAGCACAGCATAGTCGCCATATTAGGGTGGATCATCCCGGCCCCTTTGCACATCCCGCCGATAAAGCAAACTTTGTCGTCCAGCTTGAAGCGGGCCACGGCTCGTTTAGGCCGCGTGTCGGTCGTCATAATACAAAAAGAAGCCTGGCTTCCGGCGGCCTCGCCTTCGGCCAGTACCACCGCGCCAATGCCAGCCTCGACCCGATCCATCGGCAGAAAATGGCCGATCACGCCGGTCGAAGTCACCAGCACGAGTTCGGGCGCAAGGTCGAGCTTGCGGGCCGCCAGGCGTTGCATTGTCAGGGCGTCTTGCCAGCCCTGTTCGCCGGTACAGGCATTGGCAATCCCGGCGTTGTAAACGACCGCTTGCGCCCGGCCTCGCCCGGTAACAGAAGCATCCAGCAAGACCGGCGCAGCCCGCACCTGGCTGGTGGTATAAACCCCTGCCGCCGCACAGGGTGCGCTCGACACCAGCAGACCCAGGTCAAGCTTTCCTTCGCCGTAAGTTTTGAGGCCGCAAAAAGTCGCCCCGGCCCGCCAGCCCTGCGGAGCCAGCACGCCCGCCGGGTGGTTGGGCAGAAAATCAAACTCGGCGGAATACTCTTTAGGCTTTGGCATGTTGCGGTTTAACCGTATCCGTTCCTACCTGGGTCAACCTGGCACTCTCCTCCCACAACCGCCGGGCCACACTCGTATCGTAGGACTCCCGCGAAGTTTTAGTGGGTGTTTTATTACTAAAAAATAATCCGCTCACCCCTTCGACGTCCGGCGAAGAGGCCAGAT
>JBBRBE010000237.1:0-8240 GCA_038206175.1 Chloroflexia bacterium | reverse complement strand
TGCTGATGAGGCGGTATGTATTGGCCCTGCACTTTCGTCGCAGTCTTACCTGAGAGCTGAAAAAATTATTGCTGCAGCTATCAAAACAGGTGCGGAAGGAATTCACCCCGGCTATGGCTTTTTAAGTGAAAACCTGACTTTCTCGGCCCGTTGCGCTGAACTGGGCATTGTTTTTATCGGCCCACCCGGCGGGGCTATTGAGGCGATGGGCGAAAAAGTACCGGCCCGCAACCTGATGATCGCCGCCGGTGTGCCGGTCGCGCCGGGTACTGCCGAGGCGGTCGAAGACCTCGATCTGGCTCTGACCGAAGCCGCCCGGATCGGCTATCCGGTGCTGGTCAAGCCCAGCGCAGGCGGCGGCGGTATTGGCATGACTGTGGTCGAGAACCCGGACAAACTCAAAGCCGCCCTCAAGACAGCCCAGGGCCGGGCGCAACGAGCTTTCGGTAGCGGAGCCGTCTTTTTAGAAAAATACGTGCCGAACTCGCGGCACATCGAATTTCAGGTTTTGTTCGACAACTACGGCCTGGGGGTGCATCTCTACGAGCGCGAGTGCAGCGTGCAACGTCGCTACCAGAAGGTGCTGGAAGAAACCCCCTCGCCCGGTCTGGGCCGCGACAATGCTCTGCGCGACCGAATGGCCGGGGCGGCCCTGGCCGCCGCCGCCGCCGTCGGCTATCGCAATGCCGGGACGGTCGAATTTATCTTTGGAAGCGGTGGCGAATTTTATTTTCTGGAGATGAATACCCGGTTGCAAGTCGAGCATCCTATCACCGAAATGACGCTGGGCCTTGACCTGGTGGAACAACAGTTACGGATCGCGGCGGGCGAACCGCTCGGCTTCGGGCAAGGCGACCTCAAACCACGCGGCCACGCTATCGAGTTCCGCATCTACGCCGAAGACCCTGTGACGTTTCTACCTTCACCCGGCCCGCTAACCGTTTTTCGCCCGCCTACGCTATCCCAGAACGTGCGCCTGGATAGTGGTTTCGAGGAAGGCGACGAAGTAACGCCCTACTACGACCCCCTGGTCGCAAAACTGATCGTGCGGGGCGACACACGGGCCGAGGCTATCGAGCGAGGCCGCACCGCTTTAGAAGAATTCAAGATCGAGGGGATCAAGCACAACATCCCATTACACCTCCGCATCCTTGCCAACGAAGCCTTCCAGAGTGGAGAATACGATACCGGCCTCCTGACGCGGCTGTAGCCGGTGAGTTTTACAACCTTCTCTGGCGCAAGTAGAAAGGGGGAGGCTAAATCTTCCAGCAACCGGGCTGATCTGGTAAGCACATTGTACCGGGCAAACTCAGTTTGAAAACGTTCTACCACTCGATTTACCACTCGATCAAAACCTTCAGCCCGGCCTGCGGGTCGAGCGCGGCGGCGTAAGCTTCTTTGATTTGAGAAATCGGGAAGCGAGCCGTAAACATATGTCTGGCCTGTAGTCCGCCGCTTGCCAGGGCCGCCCCAACCGCCCCAATATCTTCTGCGGCCCATTCGCGGCTGGGCTGAAAGGATAACTCTTTGATGAATGGCACGGCGAAGGGCAAATCTATACGCTGGTAAAAGCCCAGCAGCAGCACCCGTCCTCGCGCCCGCACCGTCATAAGTTGCCCGGCTACGGCTTCCATTTTGCCGGTCGCATCAATCAAAACGTCAAATGGGCCTGCCGCCATTCGGTCTTTAAGGCTTTCCTGGCTCAGATTAACTTTAAGGCTACCCGCTACGGCACCGGCTAACCTTAAGGCCGAAAGATCGGCGACAGTAACAATAGCCCCGCGCAACTGGGCCGCCTGCGCCGCGAACTGGCCGATTGGCCCCTGGCCCAGCACCAGCACCCGCTCGTCCGGGGCCGGGGCCACCAGTTCGACCCCGTGCCAGGCCGTAGCCGCTGGAGCAATCGCCACCGCTACCGCCGGGTCGAGCGTGGCGGGCAGACGGAAAGCTTTGCGGTAATCGGTCGCCACATATTCAGCCTGCCCACCCCAGGCCGCCGTTACCTCCTCGTAACCGTAAGAGCCGCCAATAAAAGCCCACTGGCCCAACCAGGCCTCCGCCTCCGGCACGTCGGCTCCGACTTCGATCACTTCACCGACCGTTTCATAGCCTGGCACGCAGGGGAAAGGCAATCCGGCCATTTCGACCAACTGCCCGGCCAGCAGCATCCGCTCCGTCCCAGCAGAAATCGAAGTATAGCGAGTACGCACTCGCACTTCTTCCGACCCCAAAGGGCGAAGCTTGACCTTTTGCAGTCCGAAATCGTGTGGCCCGTTTACCACCACCGCCTGAGCGTATTCGAGCATCATAGTTATTTCACTTCCTGTTAGCTTATAGCGTTTGCAATCTCACACGCGGTCAGCCAGGTGTTTGACCTGGCGTAGTGAAGACAGAAGCCGGTTTGCCTTGCTTGATCACTTCCAGCATTTCCGGCACGGAGGTAAATTTCACCCGTGGCCGTCCCTGCGGCTTGCCCCGGCTTACCTCCGCCCCGTTCAACACGCTCCAATCGGTATAGGTAATGTAGGGGACACCGCGCTCCTTGAGCAGATCCTCGACCAGGGCCGGATCGCGCCGGTCGTCCGCAATCGGCTCCAGACTGGGCAAGTCCTCGATCATAGCGTTGACAGTCGCTGCCGAGTCGGGCTTATTGGTGCCGATAATTCCGCTGGGACCGCGTTTAGCCCAACCCACCACATATTCACCCGGCACCGCTTCGGCAGTCGCCATGATAGTCACCCGGCCCGCCACATTTGCAATCGTGCCGGTTTTGTCGTCGAACGGCACGCCACTGAGGGCTACTCCCCGATAGCCAACCGAGCGAAAAACCAGGCCAATCTCTAAGTTCTCGAACTGACCCGAACCTTGCGCCCGTAAAGTACCATCGCTACCGACTGAAAGCCGGTTCTTTTCGATCTTTATGGCCGAAACATGGCCGTCCTGCCCTAAAATTTCCATTGGCGAGACCAGAAAACGCATAGTGATGCGGCGCGGCCTGGTATGTTCGGTCTGGGCGGCATAACGGCGAAGTGTCTCAAGATTTTTGGTGGCGTTCTTGTCGCTGGCGAGGGCTTCCTGGCTGGCTGCGTCCAGTTCGAGGTCTGCTGGGTCTACCACTACATCCGCCCCATCCAGTTCACCAAATTCTTTAAGTTCAGGATTGGTGAAGGAAGCCTGTACTGGCCCTCGGCGGCCCAGCAGCACGACCTCGCGCACCTGGCTCTGCCGTAAACGGGCCAGGGCGTGGTCCGCAATGTCGGTTCTGGCAAGTTCGTCCGGCGAAGTCACCAGAATACGGGCGACATCCATTGCTACGTTGCCGTTGCCAACAACCGCCACTCGTTCGGCGGAAAGATCGAAATCCAGGTCGCGGTAATCCGGGTGGCCGTTGTACCAACCGACAAAAACCGTGGCCGGGAAACTTCCGGCCAGGTCTTCGCCTGGAATACCCATTTTACGATCAGACTGTGCGCCGACTGCATAGATAATCTGGTCGTATAGCGGGCGCAAATCTTTGTGATGAACATCGGTGCCAAACGTGACGTTACCAAAATAACGAAAATTAGGGTTAGCAGCGGTTTTGTCGTAGACCCGCGTGACCGTCTTGATCGACTCGTGGTCGGGCGCGACGCCTTCGCGCACGAGGCCAAAGGGGGTTGGGAAGCGGTTAAACATATCAATCTGACAAACTAGGGCGGTTTGTTTGAAAAGGCTATCGGCGGCGTAAAAAGCTGCCGGGCCTGCCCCGATAATTGCCACCCGTAACGGGCGGTCGGCGGTTCCAACACTCTGTTCCAAAGCTCTTACTCCTGCCTGAGGCCACCACGCCCCGGTACACGCCTCACTCTTACATGATCCTGCTCGAAGAGTTATAATAAAGATTGTGATGTCTGTTGCAAACTCTCCAAATTATAGCATAAAGGCCCGAACAGGCCAACAAAACTTAAAACAAGGCTTTCTATAGCACTGATAAACCCGATATAGGTTACAATTACAATAAGGTCTATCCTTTTGGTCTGTTTCAGGCTAAAATGCTGTAAGCATTATTCAGAGTAAACAATTCAACCCGTTAGAAAAACAGGAGTCAGGCTGGCATGTTAGAGTCAAAGAAATCCTCTGCCGGGGAAGGGCCGGAAGGGGAGCGCGAATTAAATGCCCTTTCGCCCTTACCGACCCGCCAGGAAATCATCTTTTCACCCGTCGCTAAACGCTGGACTGTGCTGATTCTGGCCGGGCTGTTGATCGCTTTCGTGTTGCACGTCGCCGAAGTGCTACCGCCGTTTGTCTGGGCGGTTGCAACCGCGTTTGTCTTCAATGGGCCGGTCAAATCGGTCAGTACCCGCTTCAAGTGGCCGCGCTGGGGCGGGGTCGTCCTGGTCTACGGCCTCTTTATCGTGACGATGATAGTCGGGCTGGCAGTCTTGATCCCGGCCCTGATCAACGAAGGCAAAACTCTCGCCAGCGACCGGCCCAAAATCGAAAGCACCGTCAACGACTATCTGGCTAAGAATCCTACAATCAGCCTGGCCGGGATCGAAATTAGTTCCGACACGGTGCGAACCGCCATTGATAGCGTAGTAGACCGCTTGCCAGCCCTGGCCCAGGAGTTAGGGCCAAAATTTCTTTCCCGAACTGCCCGTATCTTGATTGATTTCCTCCTTTACCTGATCGCTACACTCTATCTCATGCTCCTGGGCGGGCGAACCGTCACCTACTTCATTGACACTCTGCCTCTGGCCTACCGCGAAGAGCTAAGGCTGTTGTTCTCCCGGATCAATACCGTCCTGGCGGCTTATATCAAAGGCCAGGTTTTGCTGGTGCTAATCATGAGTGTGTCATCCTTTATCATTCTGGCAATTTTAGGAGTGCGTTATGCCTTGCTGCTGGGAATTATGACCGGCATTTTGGAACTGGTACCGTTTGTTGGCCCCTACCTCGCCATTACGATTTGTGGGCTGGTAGCTTTCTTTCAGCAACACGGGCCGGGCATTGGCTTTGGCCTGGACGGGTTAACGCTGGCGATTATCGCCGGTATTTGCCTCTTTATCCTGCGCCAGCTTGAAGATTACGTGGTAATCCCTAATTTGATCGGACGGATTGTGGAATTGCCGCCGCTCTTGATTGTCTTTACGATTGTGACGGGCGCGACGCTACTTGGGCCAATTGGCCTTCTCCTGGGTGTACCGATTGTGGCGGTACTCAAAATTCTAATCGGCTACCTCTATTATAAGATGGTGGACGCCGAACGCCAGAAGGTCTTTTTGCCGCCCGATACCGGCCCGGAGGAATTATACCGCTTATTGCAAAAGCAACCCGCCGGGAGCCGTCTCCTGCTGGTTTTGACCGGCCCCGCCGAATTCCTGCGCGACCCGATGACATTGGCCGAATTCAAGCGGATGAGTGAAGGCCGCCAGGTTGACCTGGCTTTCTATTGCGGTGAGGATGAAAAGACCGGCAACCAGATACGTCAGGCTGGATTTCCCCTCATTACCCTTAGCCAGGAACAATTTGCCACTGGCACCCGCTAAAGAAGCCTGGGAAACAGGGTCGCAAGCCGCGGCGGGTGTTTTAATTGAGCCAGGCATGTTAGCGTTTTAACTCTGGCGGTTAGCTATCAGCCTTGCGACCGCCTGCCCGGTGTAATATAATCAGGCTCACTTTTAAAAGCTAGAAGAGAGAGACCTTTGTATGGAAAAGCGCAGTATTGACCTGCTGGCCCGGCACAGTGAAACGCCTACCCCCGCCACCGGGTATAAAAAAGCCACTCCCAAAGTGGAAATTTTACCGCGTGAGCCAAAACCAGCCTGGCTCAAGACCAAATTGCCCAGCGATCCAAACTACTTTGAACTAAAGCGGATTATGCGTGAACGCGGACTGCACACGGTCTGCGAGGAAGCCAGTTGTCCCAACATCAGCGAATGCTGGTCAAATCGCACCGCGACCTTCTTGATTCTAGGCGACATCTGCACGCGGGCTTGCGGCTACTGCGACGTAACCAGTGGGAAGCCGCTTCCGCTCGACCTGGACGAACCGCGCCAGGTCGCCGAAGCAACCCGCTTAATGGGCTTGCAGCACGTTGTCATTACTTCGGTTAACCGGGACGACCTGGCCGACGGTGGTTCGCACATCTTCGCCGAAATGGTTGGCCGCATCCGCCAGGAAACACCCGATTGCCGGATCGAACTGCTGATCCCGGATTTTGTAGGCAACTGGGATAATCTCAAAGTGGTGCTGGACGCCCGACCCGAAATTCTCAACTATAATACTGAAACAGTTCCGCGCCTCTATCCTCGCGTGCGGCATAAAGCCCGCTACGACCGTACACTCGAACTCTTGCGACGGGCCAAAGAACTGGGCCGCGAGTGGGGCGTCGTCACCAAGTCCGGCTTGATGGTCGGGCTGGGCGAGACAAAGGAAGAACTGGTCGAGGTAATGCACGACTTGCGTTCGGTCGAGTGCGACGTTGTGACGCTCGGCCAGTATATGCGCCCGTCGCCCAAACATCTCAAGGTCGAACGCTACTACACCCCCGCCGAGTTCGCCGATTTGAAGGAAATCGCCCTCGGTCTGGGCTTCAAGCACGCCGAAAGCGGCCCCCTGGTGCGTAGCAGCTACCACGCCCACGAGCAAGTACCGGCTTCGCCAAAGGAGTAAATATGATCCAGGCTATAATTATGCTCAAGGTCGAACGCACCAGCATTCCCCAGACCGCCCAACAACTGCTGGAAATTCCGGGGATAGTTGAAGTTTATTCAGTGACGGGCGATCACGACCTGATCGCCATGATCCGGGTGAAGGAATACGAAAGCCTGGCCGAGGTTGTCACTGAGCGAATGGCCGCGATTACCACGATTACTAACACCTCGACGATGGTAGCCTTCAAAGTCTACAGCCGGGCCGACCTGGAGCAAAGCTGGCAAATCGGCGTAGATTAAAAGAAGCCAGGCTGGTTTAAGAACACCCATTTACCACGAATAAGCAGGAAAAAGGGCCGCGATTGCGGCCCTTTTTCCTGCTTGTCCTCCCTGGCTGGCTTACTTGCTCCATTTGAAAGTACGCACCGAGAAAGTTAGCAGCACTACCCCGATCAGGGTTAGCACGCCCAGGTTCAGCGCGACCGCGCTCAAGTCGGAGTCGTTAAGC
Organism: Chloroflexia bacterium; assembly: GCA_038206175.1. GTDB lineage: Bacteria > Chloroflexota > Chloroflexia > Chloroheliales > Chloroheliaceae > 54-19. Next base: position 1,097 of record JBBRBE010000237.1, on the reverse strand, counting down.
ATTACCTGCCGCAAGGCCCGGTTCAGATGGGTAAGAGGCAGCACCTCGACCAGAGGTTTGAGGAAAGCTGGCGGTTCGACCACGAAGTAGCTACCGCCCAGGAACATCATGGGAATCGAGATTAGCGTAATGGTCGAACTGGCGGCTTCTTGTTTCTTGATAAAGTTGCCGACCGCATAGCCCAAAGCCACGATACTGAAAGCTCCGGCCAGGATCAAGAAGGCGATAGTGGGCAGCCATTCCAACCGCACCTGCACCCCGAAAACCGCCGCCGCAATCGCCAGGATCGCTGCACCCTGCCCGAAGCTGAGGCAAAGCTGACTTAGAACCTGAGAGCCGATCAATTGCCAGGCTTTGAGCGGGGTCGCGCTTAACCGCTTGAGCGTGCCGCGTTCGCGCCAGCCTATTAAAGCCACCCCGACCATGATATTAGCCCACATGATTGTCATACCAAGCATACCCGGCGTCAGCACATCAATCTGGCGTTGCTTTCGCACGCTCACTTTTTGTTCGGCCACCTGCACCGGGTCTTTGAAGCCGGAAGCCTGTTTACCGATGGCATCGAAAACGCCGTTGACCACGCCACGGCTGCGGGCGGCCCCGATTAGGTCGGCTTCGTCTACGTAGAACTGCACCTGAGCGGTCGCTCCGGCCAAATTAGCCCCAAAGCCAGGCTCGATTACCACGACTGCCGATTGCTTGCCGTTTTTAAGAGCTTCTACCAATCCGTTTAGCTCTCTCTCGCTGATGCTCAAAGCCGGGTTAGCTTTGAGGGCCGCCACTACCGCCAGGCTCGTCGGCGATTTATCGAGGTCTACCACGCCCACCGCGAGGGGCCGGGCGTTGCTGTTGCCAAAGAGCGAACCAAAAATTAACATCGAAACTACCGCCAGCCCAATCGAGCTTACCAGGAGAGCTTTATTTCTCAAAAGCATCTTGAACTGTAACAGGGTCAATTTTAGCAAAATTTTCACAATTTTTTCCTTTTCCAACTTTTTCTTTTAGCGATCAGGCATCAGCGTGTAGCGGTTAAGTTTTAGCTAAATTTCTCCCATGCTGGTGCTATATGCCAGGGCCAGACCCGAAGCTCGCGTCCG
>JBBRBE010000236.1:0-8267 GCA_038206175.1 Chloroflexia bacterium | reverse complement strand
AATCCGTTCGACCACAACCCACTTTACAAACCACAGGCTACGGATAAGATCGAACAGCAGGGGTGATGCAACCGTCGAACAGTACAACATGGCGTGATATGGGCAGGACGTGACGCTTCGATCTTGCTTGTTGAAGAAGATTCTTCGCTACGCTCACACCCGCAGGGCGTGACACGGGCAGGGCGTGATACTTCGGTTTTGCAACCGCCCTGCTTGAAATAAGGCCGGGATGGCCCAAATAAGGTTCAAATGCTAAAAGAAGGGCATTAGGCCCATTCATGGGTCTTCGTTGGGGTAGCCCGGCTCTTCAGGGCCGGGCGGTCTTGGCCGCCGTCCGGTCCTGGAATAACAAACCGTAAACCTGAATCGCTGTTTACCTATATTTTTGAATGGGAGAAAAATTTGTCTAGCTGGATTTTTCAATACAACCTGAACCAGTATGATATGCCCGCCGCGCTGGGCGAACTGACCGAAATAAATTATATGGTGAGACAACACCGGGATGAAATTCATCGCGGAGATAAAGTCTACCTCTGGGAATCGGGCCAATCCGCCGCAATTATAGCGGCGGCGACGGTTATGACCGAACCCGCGCTGCTGGCTGAGGGCCAGCAGGAGCGTCCTTTCTGGAAACTGCCCGATCTGGAAATGGAAAAACTTGAAAAGCCTGAATTAAGAGTGCGCTTACATGTGGACAAAGTGTTACAAGAGCGCATCTTCAAAACAACCCTGCAACAACATCCGGTCTTAAAATCCCTTTCTATTCTGGCGCAACCCAACGCGACTAATTTCGAGGTGACAGACTTACAGGCCGAAGTGTTGGCGGCTCTGGTGGCGACTGACCCGACCCCGGCCTCGGACGAGTGGACTTCCGGCGGCGGCAGCATCATAGAACGATTGGAGAATGCACGCGGCAAAAGCACCTTTTCAGACGATACTATAGCTGCTCCCTCGATGTCGGCTACCCGCGAAACGGTGATTAAGGCCATGGAGGAATTCGACCGGAATTTACGCTCGGTAGCTTACCCGGAAGGCTGGAAAGGTTGGACTAGCCGAGATAATCATAAATATGCCATTCGTTACAATAATGAATTGTATCCGGTGAAAAAAATCTACGCTATGGCAACCGGACAGGAGGTTTCAGAATTTGTCACGACGCCTGCTCGAAACCAGTTAACCCGGCTTAATTTCGAGATTATCCTCCTTCCAGATGCCACAACAATCTGGCCGGAGCAGGTGGACGGGCCGTGCTTCGTGCTGCTGCACCAGCGCGAAAGCGAAAATCAGCGATATGGCGAGACTTATTCATTTGACCCAACCAACGTATCCGGTCGCAAGGAACTAAAGGAGGCTTTGCAAGCCCAGAGTGCCGGGGCTGCACCGGTCTATATTATAATTTATCTACCCGGCACGCACTCGATCAGCGGCAAACCGCACAAAGCTTTTACGGGCTGGGCCAGAGTGAAGGACTGGGAACCTGTAACCGAGGCGGACGATACGGTGCGGACGGTGATGCGGCTGGAATTCCACGAATTCCCGCTACCACTCTACATAAAGGGCAATGCCAGTGGGTTAGTGGATAAACTGGCCTGGCTGCGTAACGACCTGAGCAGAACCTTCTGGCAGCACCCGATCCGCAAAATCAGTGACAGCGATTTCAACCTTATTATCGAGGAAGCCCAACAACAGGCCAGCCATAACATGGCCCTGGCCGACGCCGCCTACGCGGTGCTGTACGAGGCCGGGACAGCCCTGGCGGTATCCGAGATCATCGAGCAGATCGTCCGGCAGGGCTGGCGGGCCGGGCCACCGATGGCGACCGAAGTTGCCAACGCTTTACTGGAAGATAGTGATCGCTTTAATCAGGCGGGTGAAAAGTGGGATTTGATGGAACGCGCCCCCGAACCGGCCCTGCCGGATGCCTTTAATACCTTGATGGAATACTGGGATTTTGTGGATACGTTGTCTACGGGCCAGGACTATACTGCCGAGGAATTGCTCAGTCTGGCTCGAAACGCCAGTGAGGAAATATCGGCGGAAAGTTTTGTGGTGGGTTTGCAGCAATTGCGGCTGCTTCGTTTCAACCCGGCTATCAACCGTTACCGGCTTCAACCTTATGCCACCAGTGACGGAGATGATTTCAACCCGCAGGCAATTTTAAGGCTGATGGTGCTGGGTCTGCTGTTGCCCGAACGCACTGACGAGAAATTTGCCCTGGCTGCCCGCGAAATTCTGCCCCGCCTCAAGACAGCGGCCCTGCGCCAACCTTACGCCAGCTTTGCGCCCGAACTAAAGTGGGAAAATGAAAAGCTGCTGGGCTGGTACGCCGAAGCCGAACTGGTTTACTACGACCAGACGCAGGGCGAATGGGAAGCCAGTTCAGACGGGTTGGCCGAACTACCGGGGAACGCTCCGGCTACCCTGGCTTATAACAGCTTGCTCCGGGCGTTGCTCAAAACCTATATCGAACAGGCGGCAGTCCAGGCCGAAAGTTTTGGCCCGTTGGCCCAGGTAAACGACCTGGCCGCAAAGCTGGCCGAACTGCAAGAAACAGTGCTGGTAGATGACCAGACGGTGCAGCGAATTTACCGTTCGCTATTGGCCGGGCGGCACGTGATCCTGAGCGGCCCGCCCGGTACTGGTAAAACTTTGCTGGCCGAAAAACTGCCGGAAATACTGTGGCGCGAACAAAGACAGACCAGTTTGCCCGGTACGGTGCTGGATGGTGAACTGGTGCTGGAGCAGTCGGAAGAAATTAAAGGGTATAAAGCGGTTATTGTCACCGCCACCGAAGATTGGGGCGTTCGGGACGTTATCGGGGGCATCAGCCCGACCCTGGGCGCGAACGACGGCAAAATGAGCTACGAAATTCGCTACGGTGCGCTTACCGGGGCCGTACTGAAAAACTATCAGTTCACCGAAGACGGTAAGAAACTTCCGGCGGATGTTGCCAACCCGCAGCGCGGCTACCTGGCCGAAGGAACCAACCGCTACCGAGGAGCCTGGCTCGTCATTGACGAATTCAACCGGGCGCATATTGACGCCGCCTTTGGCAGTCTACTCACCACTCTGAGCGGCAAAGCCGATGCAACTTTAGCAGTTCCGGCCCGCGGCTCGGACATAAACGTGTTGAAAATGCCCGCCGATTTTCGCATAATCGGCACGCTCAATTCGTTCGACCGGCACTTTCTCAACCAGATCAGCGAGGCTCTGAAGCGGCGGTTCGACTTTATTGATGTCCTGCCGCCTACTCCGCAGCACTACGGGCGTGAAATGGGTATTTCGATCCGCCGCGCCCTCAAACGCCTGAGCGACAACGGCTTGCAGCAGGTCGAGCTACGAGGCGAAAACCATTATTTTTGGCCCGGCCAGTTTGAAATGCGGCCCGGCGAGCTTGAACCGACCTACCAGAATGACCAGGCTCGACAAGCTCTGACTGATTTCAGCCGTATCTTCACGGTTATTCGATTTTTCCGCAAACTTGGTACGGCCCAGGTCGAAGCGGTACTGGCAAACCTGTTTACGGGGGTACATATCGGCTGGGAGTGGCCGCCAGCCCTCGATCTGGCGTTAGCCGACACTCTGGCCGACCAGTTACAGGTTCTGACGCCGGACGAGCAGCAAATACTGGAAAGCTACCTGTTGTACGCCAGCAGCCCGACCGACTTTTTCAATGCCGTGCGGCAGCACCTACCGGCCCAGCGAAGCCGCCGTAGCCGGGTGGTCAGTTTATTGCGGGAGGCTGATACGCTACACCGGGGAACCTCGGACATTGACATTCAAAACGAGAAACACCCGACCGAGGAGCAATTGCAGCGTCTGTTCGAGCCGGGGTCTGGCCTGGGTATTGGGGCCAGTGGTAACTTTTTGCGCCGACTACGCGAGTTGAACACCGATAGAGGAATTTAACAGGGGCAAACCTATGGCGACATCTGGGGACGGAACCGAGCTAACGCTAGAGGAGCGCGAAGCCTTTGTATGGTTGCAGGGCCGATTGGTGGATTTGCTGTTGCGTAATTACGAGCAGCATTTTGATCGGCTTTTCGACGAGCAAAGCGGTAGACCGGAACAGCTAGAAAATCCCGCCTTGCGCGAATATAACGAGCTGGCAGTTATTTACTACTTGCGCGAGGAATTATTCGAGGAAATCTTACCGCTGATCAAGCGCAAACTAAGTTTCACCGCCCCTCAGGAACGGTTGGTCGAGGAACTACCGGCCCGTGGTCGGCTCGATTGGGTACGCACTGCCGCCGCTAACTGGAACACTTTCCCCGACGAGCCGCCTTCCCAGGTGCATACCGTTCGTCGCCAGCGTCTGTTTGCCACTCCCGAAAATCTATTGACCGTCTGTACGCTCCTGGAATATCAGGCGAAGACCCAGGATTTGCTGGATCGGTTGTTAACCCACGACACGAGCGCGGTGCTGCGCCATCCCCTCAACGAGATTATAGAGCGGTGTCGCCGGGAACTGGGTTTCTTGCAGTTTGCCGAACTGGTCAGTCAGGCAGAGCGAGTGCTGGCCGGGTATGCCGGTCAGAGCGTTGAGGAGCTAGAGCAAAAGGTCGAAGCCCAGTTGCAGGACAATTACAACCCGGCTTACGACCGGCTGATCCAGTGGCGGCGCAGACTGGCCCGGCTACGGCTGCTGGAGCGTGAGCTTCCCGGCAGCCCGCCCCAGTTAATGCTGGGTGCTGACCCGGCCCGCGATAACTATTTGTACCAGTTGTGGATTTTTTACGAAGTGGCCGACTATCTGGAGCGGCAAGGTTTGCTGCTGGAAATAAAGTTCGACAAAATGTGGCTGCGCTACACCTGGGGTGAAGGCGAACAAAGGATCGAATATCGTTTGCAGCATGACCAGTCAATCGCGGTAGCTCCCGAATATTGGGAAGCTGCGCCAGGGGTACGGCCCGATTTTTACATTCAAAGGATTACTCCTGATCTGGTCAAGGACGAAACAGGCCGGGTTCTGTGGCACTCACCGGGTTTTGTGCTGGATGCAAAATACTACAAGCCGCGTGGCACACTCAAAGCTCCTTCGAGTCCGGTAAAGCGGATGATCGCCGACCTGCAACTGACCGGGGAACGCTACGGTGCGCTGCTCTTTGCTTTCCAGCAGGGTAAGTCTGCTTCGACCTTCCTCCCCGGCGACACCGAGGAAGAAGCCGCCTCGCTGGTAAACCAGGCCCAGGCGGGTGATAGTCGTTGGTTGTACAAGGTCGCGCCCGCCGCCGACCGCGCCCAGTACATCCAACCAGACCTGGAAGTAAATATCTGGCGGCTCAGGCCAAAAGCTGGCGGCGAAGGCAGGCTGAACGGGGTGCTGCAAAAGCTACTGGACGCCGCTCACGATAAATTGCAAGAAGTAGAAGAAATAAAGTGCCGGGCTATTTTCCTCGATAGCCTGACCGCTAACGCCCACCGCCAGATGGCTCAAATTGCGAACCTCTATCAGCGCGATGGCCGCATCTGGGGTAACGAAGGGCTGGATGATCTGGTTCTGTGTCCCAAACCGCATATTTCACCCTGGCGGCTAGACCTGGTTAGCGTTTCTAAAGATTGTTGTAAGAATGCCCGGTTGTGCCATATTATGCATCGTGCTGACCTGAAAGATGTCACCCCGCCGACCCGCCTGACGGCCCTTCAAGACATTCAGAAAGCGATTCGGTCGGTTGCTCAGGCAGGTGAAGACGAAGATGAAGAAGTGGTACGCCTGGCAACCAATCAAGTTGCGCTGGTGGTCGAGCGTTATCGTGAACTGGTCAGACCGGACTTGAAACAATACGACCCCTGGCTGAAGCAAGAATTCGGCTCGGTCTTTTTCACCACTACGCTTCTTAGCGAAAAACAACGCGATACTATCCGGCTGGCTTGCTTTTTGCGGGAACAGACCACCTTTGTAAAAGCCACCAATTTTGCCGGGCCAGCTCTGCTTTTTAGTGGTATCCTGGAAGAACTGCTCAGAAATACTCTCTTCCAGAAAGCACACTGCCTCAAAAATATCCAGGCCAAAGACCGCACGCTGGGTGGAATTCTTTATAATAGATGGGATGTACTTGGCGATGTCGAAAGACAGGGATTATGGAGTGAAACCATCAGCGAACGAGTAACTTATAAATTCAGGTACTGGTTAGAAGATTTACAAAAAGTGAAAGAAGGCCGTAACAAATCTGCTCACGAAGCTAACCTGAGTCAAAGTGAGTTTGCACGATTCCAGGATGCCCTTTTTGGTAATAAGCGCAATCCCTTAGGAGCTTTCAACGGTTTCATTTCTAGCTGGATTTAATAACCGAAGGCGCAGCAGTTAGCTAACCTTCATTCTCCAGCAGGTAATTAGCCTGCTGATCGGTTAACCGGGCGTAAGTACCATCGGGTTTGATAAGGCTGAACTCACCCGAAGGAAGCTGGCCTAACCTTGCTCCTTGTGCCACCAACTCCTGGAGCAACATTTGCTGATGAAGGGATATGAAGCCCAGTACCCGCACGGTTTCGCGGTGGGTATGCTGCACCTGCTCGTCACGTACCAGATTAACTCTTCGCTCCTGCTCCCGGTCACGAAACAACAGGAATATTACCCCTCCAAACAGCACCATCAGCACCGTTGCAAAAAAGGCTATCCCGACAACTGCCAGGTTAGCGACCGGCACAGCAAAATAACCCAGTAGCAGTTCCACGCCTATTACTACTAAGAGTACCGCCCTCCAAAAACCCAGTAGCTTTTTCATGCTAGCTCCTCACTTTTTTGCTCAACTCTTTCATTTTGACTAACACCTCCTTTGTCTTTCCTACTCACTCACTTTAGCTGAACGGCTGTTACGAGTGTTACGCTGTTACCGTGTTACAGGCGTTACGGTAGTTTTTTGAGCTTGAGGCTGAGTGGCTCCTCCAAAGGAGGTGTAACACTGCTGGCCGTAACACTCTTTACCCGTTTGATGATGGCGACGGCTCGCATGGTGTACCGCCCGTTGTCTTTGCCCCCAAATAGCCGCCGGGCAATTTCTCTGGCCGATGGCTCAGGTTTTTCTCGTAACCAGGCTGCTACCCGGATGTACTGGTCAGCCTCTAGCCGGGCTGCTTCTGCCTCCTCCCACTGCTGCTGCTCGACCAATGCGGCACTCTCGCTGTCGGCCAGAGGATGCTCTGGAGCCGGGCGGGGTGCAGGTGCGGGTGCAGCCAGGGGTAAGCTCTGGGCCTGCGGTCCGGTGTCGGTGTCGCCGGGGTAGGGGTAGGGGTGTTGGAGAGGCTGAGGATCGCGTGATGGCGAGGAACGGGTGTAGGTATTTATCGGCACTGCCGAGTTGGAGTATTGTCGCCAGTCACAGTCGGCTGGAAGCGAAATTTGGGATAGGGCGTGAGTGTCGGCACTGCCGAGAGCTAGCCGTTGGCCTTTATGTTCCAGGGCGGTTGCGTAACGGTCGCTGGCCCGAAACTGACCGGGTAATAACTGTCGGGCGTAGAAGCCAACCAGGATGCGGCTAAAGTTGCGACGAGTGGCCGAGTTTATCTTGAGGTCTTCAACCAGAGGTGAGGTAGTTAGCACGAACAGGTGTAGATGAATTTTGCCAGCTTCACGGGCCAGGGTTTGCAAGAACTCGCCCGCTAACGGACAATCTCGATGATCGGCGATGCTAGGCCACTCGTCTACAAAGATGAGGATTGGCGGGTGGTCGTGGTGGTTCTGGTTGAAACGCCACTGGAACTCGGCCAGCAACTCTTCCATCACTCGGTTGATGGCGGCAAAATCCCGGTGGCGACCAACTACCCTGACCTGAACCGGGTAATCACCGTCTTTAGCGTGTGGGTCGAGGATAACCAGTCTGGCCCCGAACCGGTGGGCGGCGCAACTCATCAGGGCACGTGCGACGGTTGTTTTTCCGCCCCGGCTCTCTCCCACAATGAGCAGGTGCGGCAACCTATCCTGAGCCATACTGCCCAAGAGGGCCGGTATCCACACCCTGGCCGGGTGCAGCCCTTCCTGTCCAGGCCCGTCAGGACTAATAAGCGGTAAAGCACTCCCGGTCTGAGTGTCTTCTACCCGTGACACTTCCGCTTCCCACCCGACCGGCTGGGTGGGACTGGCGGAGTCGTATTCGGGAAGCTTGCCAACTTCCGCTTCGGGTACGCCAGAGCTAAACCGAGAACGGGTCAACCATAACCGGCGAGCTTGCCCCAGGAGCGGCCCATACTTTTTGACAGCCAGGTATACCAGGGTATAACCCACCACCGCCAGCCCTATAATCATCTGCCACTCGTTGGCTTTGCCCTCG
>JBBRBE010000235.1:0-8287 GCA_038206175.1 Chloroflexia bacterium | reverse complement strand
AGTGCTAAATGTGCTAAGGTCGAACATCGGGCCATGCGCAGCGGTTTTAGACGCTACATTGACCAGCGGCTCTTTGACCGACTTGTTAAGCCTAGTTTAGAAGTTTATTTTGAGCTACTAAAGTCAAGTTCCGAGCTGTCTCAAAGTCCACCCTAAAGCTCAACGCATTACTGATAAGATCGCCTAACATTCTTTGGTTCGCCAACAGTCAGCGGCGGGTAGTTTCCCTGACAAAATAGAAGCCATTAACTTCCACCCTAAACATTTCAGCCAGGTCAGTGAGGGAGAGCGATAGTTTATAACGCAAGCGCCACAGCACAACCTTGAAAAGGGTAGTGATCTGGACCCGGATGCTATTAAAAGGAGTAAGAGTTCTTTCATTGAATGTACGGTTAGCAATTTTTAATGAAGAGCAATGGGGGCAAGTCATTTTATAAAATCCTCCCTTCCATTTTAGAATTGATATTAGAAAATATGGAAAGGTTTTACCTCAAGTTAAGATATTGCTCAATTGGAAGTTATTTACAAAGCTATTATGGTTTTAGCTCGTTTGGGTCACCTTTATACATTATTGGTGGGCGTTGTCTGAAATGGGCCGCAGCCATTGGAGTTGTTCTCGCCGGGCCAGCAATTCCTGGGGTAGCCATTGGCCGCCGAAAGCACGTTCTAGTGCAGTATTTAGGCTTTGGGGATACGTTAAAACCTCACACAAGTCATTCCAAACTAACTCATCCAATCGTGGGGCTGGGCTGTAACGTGAAGGACACTTTTCCTCCCGGCGCGAATGGAATGGGTTAGTTTTGTCAGCACACACATAATGTTCAAGATTACGGTTTAGACGCCGACCAAAGCAAGATAACTGGCAATGACCACAACTAACCAGGCGTCTAAGTAGGTAATGATCGCCCTTAGTATTGCGCAGAGCAAAGGTCTTATTGGTTTGGAGTTTTGCTTAACCAAGTCGAATTGCTCATGGGTAATGATGGCCGGGATAGGCGCGACGGCCAGCCAGTTCTCGACACTTTGTATAATGGATCCTGACAATCGGGTCCACCATATCTTTTAGCCCTGGCTTTTACTAACTACTAGCAATCAAGGTATTAATAGGATAATTGGTAGCTTGCTAGAAGGTAGCCCACCTGCTACTATAAAGAGGCCGCAAGGTATATTTTTTTTGCGTTTTACTACCTATCACTGCATTGTCGAGGAATCGTTGTGAATATATCCGAACCAGCCACCGAATTCGGCCTGCCTCTAAAAGCTATTGACCACTCTGCCTTTAGCCCAGCCAGCCATAAATCTGCTCTCGAACAGCGTTATACTATGACCCGGTTGGTCTCCATAATTATAGTTGTCCTGACCGGAATAACGAGTCTGTTAAGTTTTGGACTGGGTTTAATCTATGGGATAGGCTCTGCATTTACGATGAGTTTAATATGTGGAACTTTTGTTTTACTTAATCTAGGCATTCTCTGGAGCTTACGCCCTGGCAGTTCCCTACGAAAAATTGAATGGGCCGGTTGTGTCCTCTGCGGTAGTGCTCTGGTAGGATTAACATACGAGCAGAACTTGCTGGGAAGCGGCAACAGCGTAACGGCGTCTTTTCTCTTCATCCCGGTGCTTGCCGCTATAATCGGCTTTAAGCTAAAAGGGATGGTCACTATTATTGCGCTCACTATCACGGCCCTGGTCGTAACTTTTAGCCTGGAAAAAATCTTTAAGGTTTACCCACCGGGCGTAACCCTGGCCCAATACACCCCGGTGGAATTGGGGGTGTGGGTGATAGTAGTAGTCGGAATTGCAATCTGTGTGACGATTTTCGCTATCAGGTTAAACCGGGCGGTGCAAACTTCCGAGGAGCAAGCCGAGTTATTACGCCAACTGCTGTTGACCGTTAATTCCACCACCGAATTTGGCTCGTCGCTGGGACACGAATTGCGGGGCATTACCGCCGAACTCAATGCCACTTCGCGTCAGCAAGCCGCCAGCACCCAGGAACAGGTCGCCGCCGTCACGCAGGTGACAACCAGCCTGGAAGAGTTGAGCGAAACGGCCCGCCAGATCGCCACGGCAGCCCAGGCCGCATCGCAGTCGGCTAACGGCACGGTTGAACTGGCGAGTGAAGTTAAAGGAGCCAGCGAAATCGCTTCCTCGACCGTAGCGCAGGGGGACGAAGCTGTTATGCAAAGCATTAGCAGCGTCGAACGGGTGCGAAACCGCATCGAGCTTTTAGGCCAACGCCTCCTAAACCTGACCGAACAAACCCGCAAAGTCGGCACAATTATAGATATTATTGACCAAATCGCTGCCGAAACCCACCTTTTAGCCCTCAATGCCTCGATTGAAGCCGCCGGAAGCGTGCTGAACGGTGGTGCAACCAATGTCCACACTGGTTTGCGCGGGGAACGCTTCGGGATAATTGCGCAGGAGATCAAAGGACTGTCCGACCGTAGCCGGGAAGCGACCGAAGAAGTGCGGCAAGCCATCGGTGAAATGCAGGGTGCTGTCGCTGCCGCCGTGCTGGTCGCCGAGGAAGGTAAGAAAGAAACCAGCATCGCGCTTTCTCGTTCGCAAATTTCCGGTCTGGTCATAAGTAAGCTAAACGAGGTTATCTCCGGCAGTGCCGCACACGCCGACCAGATTTTAAGAGCGGTGGAAGAAGTTAACTTGCGTTGCGACGAGATTAGCATTGCTACCGGCCAACAACGCAGTGCCAGCCAGCAAATTCTGGTTACAATGCGCAGTGTCGGCCAGGTGGCCCGCGAGAGTGCCGGGTCGGTTGGGCAACTTTCCGAAACCGTTGCACGGGTCAACACCCAGGTCGGCCAGCTAAACGGGGTGCTGGACAAATCAAAACAATCGCTTCGGTTGGTAGCGGTCTAAGCCTAGCTTTACCCTCGGTCTGGCACCGGGTGCAAAACCTGAGCATGGAGCGGTAGAAGCGGCAACTGAACTTTGAAGGTAGTTCCCTGACCGGGCTGGCTTTCAACTTCCAGCCGTCCTCCGTGCTGCCGGGTGATTTCGTAGGCAATCGCCAACCCTAACCCGGCCCCACCGCTAGTGCTGGCCCGGTCGGACTCGGCCCGGTAAAAGCGTTTGAAAAGATGAGGCAAATGTTTGGCGGCAATGCCCGGCCCGTTATCACTTACTGCTACCGTCGCCTGATCGCCGGTTCGCTCTACCCTGACCTTCACCCGTCCCCTGGGCGGAGTATATTTGAGGGCGTTATCCAGCAGGTTGAGAAAAAGACGGGTAAGCTGGTCTAAATTACCCTGTAGGTGCAGGTCAGGGGGCGTAACCAGGCTCAACTCGATCTGGCGGAGTTCGGCTACCGCTTGCATCGAATCCACCATCGAATCTAGCAAATCACTCAAATTCAAGCTTTCAGACTGCCAGCTTTGCCCGGCCTGGTCTAAACGCGCCAGGTACAATAAGGAACTGCTCAAGCGGATCAGGCGGTCTACTTCCACATTAAGCGTTTCCAGCGTCTCCTGGTAGTCCTGCGGGTCTCGCAGACGGTTCAAAGTTACCTCGATCCGGCCTTTGAGAGCGGTCAAAGGAGTACGGAGTTCGTGCGAAGCATCCGAAGTAAACCGGCGTTCCTGTTCAAACCCTTTTTCCAACCGGTCGAACATCTGGTCAAGGGTCAGGGCTAACCGCCCGATCTCGTCCGCCGGGCCGTGATAGTTTATCCGGCGCGATAAATCACGAGTGCTGATCGTCTGAGCCGTGCGCGTTACCCGGTCAATCGGCTTTAGAGCCTGATTAGCCAGAAAAAGACCGCCTAGAATTGCCAGTAGCAAAGCGACCAACGCGCCAAGACCAATCGGGGTAAACAATCGGCCCAGTTCGGTATTGAGGACAAAGGCCGGTTGGCCGACCTGAATCCAGCCTTTCACACCGCCGTTTCCATCTCGCCCGCTTATACTCTGGCTATAAATCCGCCACTGCCCTTTATCCCCGTTATCTACTGTAGCAAAACCTGTACTGCTGGCAGTGGGCGAACTGAGCGGCATTTCGGCCACCGACGCACCCAGGCTGTCAATCACCTGCTTATCGCGGTTTAACAGGCGTAGCTGAATATTAGCTCTTGCCAGGTCTTGCAAAATTGAGTCCGAACCAAAACCCTTACGAAGATAAGGCTGCGCCGGGCCATTATCCAACAATGGTTGCGATTTGGAAACCGCCGCCTGAAGGAGGGTATCTTGTTGAGCCTGTTGGAGATCGCGGAATTGAAAAAACAGATAAACACTAAAAGCCGTCAGCGTCAGAATTAGCAGCAGCACATACCAACTGATTAGCCGAAAGCGCAAGCTTCGCCAGCTAAGAAAGGGCCACCACCACCACTTAGTCATTATCGGCTTCCACACTCAAACGGTAGCCTACGCCGCGCACCGTCTGGATCAGAGGCTGAGCGAAGCCTCTGTCTATTTTGCGGCGCAGATAGCCAATGTAGACGTCAACCACGTTCGAGTCGCTTACAAAATCAAAATTCCAGATATTCTCGGCAATCTGGGTGCGGGTTAGCACCTGGCGCGGGTGGCGCAGGAGGTAATTCAGCAGGGTATATTCGCGCTGGCTAAGTTCAATGGGCAGACCGGCCCGCCGCACTTCACGGGTGAGGGTATCCATTTCCAGGTCGGCTATCACCAGAACATTGCCGGTTTGCAGAGGCGGGCGACGCAAGAGGGCGCGAACACGGGCGATCAGTTCGGGGAAAGCAAACGGTTTGGTCAGGTAATCGTCCGCTCCGGCATCCAGGCCTGCCACCCGGTCATCCACGGCATCGCGGGCCGTAAGCAACAGCACCGGCGTATTAGAACCTCTCTGGCGGATTTGCCGAAGCAAAGCCAGCCCGTCCATACCGGGCAGCATCACATCGAAAATCAACAGGTCGTACTCGGCGGCCAGAGCAAAATCCAGACCTTCCGGCCCGGTGCGGGCTACATCCACCGCAAAGTCGGCCTCGTGCAGCCCTTGCGAGATAAACTGGGCGATTGCGTTCTCGTCTTCGACTACTAAAATCCGCATCTCTGGCCTTCCCCTGGCTCTAGCTTTACCCACTGGCTTGCTATGGCGTTAAATTCGCCCCACAACTCCTGCGCCTCGCCTATATTATAACCCGGCAGAAGCCATTTAGTGTATTAAAGCCCAGATAAAAAATGGCGGTAAGACTGGTTTAGCCTTACCGCCACGCAGCAAATTAAGCCTGTACGATGTCTCCGTACATATCAGGGCGGCGGTCGCGGTAGAATTGCCAGGTATCGCGCACCTCTTTAATCAGATCGAGGTCAAGCTCGGCCACAAGCAATTCTTCCTCTTTGTCGCTGGCTCTGGCGATATAGGCTCCACGTGGGTTGCAAAAATAGCTCGAACCGTAATATTCCTGCGGCCCAAACTCTTCTTCGACCCCGATCCGGTTGATTGTACCGACAAAATAGCCGTTGGCAATCGCATGACTGCGCTGCTCGATGTCCCACAAATGATCCGAGAGGCCCCGCGCCGTGGCGGAGGGAATGTAAACGATTTCGGCTCCGTGCAACCCTAACATACGCGCTCCTTCGGGGAAGTGGCGGTCGTAGCAAATGTATACCCCGATTTTAGCGTACTGCGTCTGGAAAGTCGGGTAGCCCAGGTTGCCAGGCCGGAAGTAATATTTCTCCCAGAAGCCGGGCAGGTGTGGGATATGCGTTTTTCGGTAAGTGCCGAGCAGCTTGCCGTCAGCATCAATAACTGCCGCGGTGTTGTAATAAAGCCCGGTTCCTACCACTTCGTAAATCGGCACGATCAGCACCATACTGTACTGCTTCGCCAGTTCACACATCAGATCGGTGGTGGGGCCGGGGATCGTTTCGGCGGTATCGTACCACTTGCGGTCTTGCACCTGGCAAAAATAAGGGCCGTAGAAAATCTCTTGCAGACAGGTTATTTGCGCTCCCTGTTTGGCGGCTTGCTCGATATAAGCGACGTGCTTCTCGATCATCGCCTTCTTATCGCTAACGCCTCTGGTCTGGATCAAGGCACTCTTAATAATTCTTGTCACTAACATTTCCTCCGTGTATCGTGCTGAATGGTATTGGGCTAAATCAGTTCAGAAGGCTAAATTATTTATCCACCAGAGCGTCCGCAAGGTTTAGCACCTCGTCTACCGCCCGCACCCCGATCATCATTTCTTCCTCGGTGACAGTCAGAGGCGGCGCGATAAAGAGCATGTTGTAGCGGCAAAAGACAAACACGCCGCGTTCCAGCAGGGCATTTTTAAGCTTGCCGGTCAGGGTCTGGTCTTTGCCGTTCCAGGCGGGCAAGCCTTCGCGGGTCTGGCGGTTCTTGACCAGTTCGACCCCGCAGAAAAGGCCCAGGCCGCGCACATCTCCTATCGAGGGATGCCGCTCCTTCAGGGCCGTTAGCTCGGCCAGCAGGGTACGGCCCAGGCGTGCGCTGTTCTCGATCACGCCTTCTTCCTCGTAGGCTTCCAGCGTGGCAATTCCGGCGGCACACGCCAGAGGATGCCCGCTATAAGTCAGCCCACCCCAGAACATTCGCTCCTCGAAGAAATCGGCCAGCTTTTGATTCATGATCGCTCCACCGAGCGGCACATAGCCGGAATTAACGCCTTTGGCAAAGGTCAGAATATCGGGCGTAACGCCGTAGTGGTCGGCGGCGAACCATTTGCCGGTACGCCCAAAGCCGGTCATCACCTCGTCGAAGATCAGCACGATGCCGTGCCGGTCGCAAAGTTGGCGCAGGTAAGGCAGGTATTCCGGCGGAGGCACAAAAATACCGTTCGTGCCGGTGACAACCTCCACCATAATTGCCGCGACGTTATCCGGCCCCTCGAAGGCCAGCACATCTTCGATGTTGCGGGCGCAGCCCATCGAGCAAACCTCGCCGCAATCTTTGAAGGTGCAGCGATAAGCGTAGGGGTCCTGTACGCGGACGATGCCGGTAATACCCGGTTCGTTAGCCCAGCGGCGGTTGTCGCCTGAAAGCGTCATAGCCGCGCTGGTGGCTCCGTGATAAGAACGGTAGCGAGTAATTACTTTGTGCCGCCCGGTGTAGGCGCGGGCCATTTTGATCGCGTTCTCGTTCGCCTCGGCTCCGCCCACGGTAAAGAAAGTCTTTACCAGGTCGCCCGGCGTGCGCTCGGCCAGCATCCGGGCCAGCGTCGAACGCGCTTCGTTCTGGAAGTTCGGGCCGATGTAGCACAGTTTATCGGCCTGTTCCTTGATCGCCGCCACTACTTTGGGGTGCTGGTGGCCCAGGTTTGAATTGATCAGTTGGCTGGAAAAATCCAGATAACGTTTGCCGTCGGCATCCCAGAACCACGATCCACGGGCCTCACTCACCACCAGCGGGTTCGTATTGGCGGCCTTCTGCACCGACCAGCTAACCATCACATGTTTAGCCGAATCCTCTTTGACCCGCTCGGCGTTTACTGCATTAACATCTACTGTCATTGCTTCTTCTCCTAAACCAGCGTATAAGTTTTGCGCGGCACAAATTTGCCGTCGCCCGGCTTACCCAGGAACTGCCCTTTATCCACGATCACATTGCCCCGGCTTAAAACCGTCGTCGGCACGCCTCGCACCACCCGACCTTCGTAAGGATTATAATCCACCCGCATATGCAAAGTCTTCTGGGCCAGGGTCAGGCTGGCGTTGGGGTCAAAAACCACCAGATCGCCGTCCGAACCCACCGCCACGGCTCCTTTGCGGGGATAAAGACCCATCAGTTTAGCCGGGTTGGTGCTGGTCAACTCTACAAAACGATTCAGGCTAATTCGACCGCCCAGCACCCCGCCGTCGAAAATCAGGCTCATGCGAGTTTCGATGCCCGGTGCGCCGTTGGGAATTTTGCTGAAATCGTGCAGACCCAGTTCTTTTTGCTCTTTCATGCAGAAAGGGCAGTGATCGGTCGAAATCACCTGTAGATCGTTTCCGGCCAGGCCTTTCCAGAGAGCGTCCTGGTGCGATTTGTCGCGCAGAGGCGGCGACATCACAAACTTGGCTCCCTCGAAACCGGGTTGCTCGTAATCCTCGTAGCTGAGGAAAAGGTACTGCGGGCAGGTTTCGGCGTGGGCGGGCAAGCCCAGGTCGCGGGCTTCGCGCACCTGTTGCAGAGCGTCGGAGCAACTCAGGTGGACGATATAAACCGGCACACCGGCCATTTCAGCCAGGGCAATCGCCCGGCGGGTGGCTTCGCCTTCGGCCTTCGTCGGGCGGGTCAGAGCGTGATATTTAGGGGCAGTTTTACCTTCGGCCAGGGCTTTCTCCACCAGCACGTCAAT
>JBBRBE010000234.1:0-8349 GCA_038206175.1 Chloroflexia bacterium | reverse complement strand
CGTAAACAGGGCTAATACCCTTCTTTTAACACTTGAACTTAATTTGCTCCATTCCAACTTTATTTCAGCCGATAGGTTGCTTGTAATCAACTTCTGTCATTTTTCTTGAACTTAATTTGCTCCATCCCAACTTTATTTCAAGCCCATTACTAGCCCTATTGCCTTGCCTCGGTTATCTATCTCTTATTTGACATATCGCAACCTTATTTCAGGCCCATTAATGGGTCTTTGTTAGAGTAGCCCGGTCACGTCCTACGGGTGTGGCCGGGCGGTCAGGATATGCGTCCGGCCTTCCCTTCTACAAACTACGCCTGGCCGCGCACATACCGGGCGGTCAGCCCTGATGCCCGGTCGTTCCTTCATATAACAATGTAGCTGGCCGCTTAGCCGTTCGGTCGGGCGGCCTGGCGGAAGCTTTCGCGCTGGGCGGTCAGGCGCGGAGTGAGGGCGGCGTAAACATTAGTGAAAAAGGCATCGGCGGGCGGGGCCGGGTACTCGTGGGCCAGGCGGAACTGGTCGGCTATGAACGCTTCGGCTTCTTCTATTATCTGGCGGTGGCCGGTTTCGTCCAGCGTACCGCGCTCTCGCAAGAAATGCCCCAGACGGCCTAAAGGATCGCGGGCTTCCCACAGAGCCAGTTCTTCCGGCGGACGGTAGCGTGTCGGGTCGTCGGCAGTGCTATGCGCTCCCAGGCGGTAAGTCACAGCTTCGACCAGAGTTGGCCCACCGCCACCCCGCGCCCGCTCAGTCGCCTCTTTCATCACGGCGTACATCGCCACAATATCGTTGCCATCCACCAGACGACCCGGCATACCAAAACCGACCCCGCGTGAGGCAATCTGAACCGTGGCCGTCTGGTTGCTTCGCGGCACCGAGATTGCCCAGCCGTTATTAACCACTACAAATACGAGAGGCAGGCGGTACACCCCGGCAAAGTTGAGGGCTTCGCTAAAATCGCCCTCGCTACTCGCGCCGTCTCCGCAACTGCAAACCACGATCTCGCCCGACCCTTTGATCTGAGCCGCTCTCGCCAGCCCGACCGAGTGCAGGCTTTGGGTGCCGATCACAATCGTCAGGGGCAAGCACCGCCGGTCCTGCCCGTCCGGGGCGGTCAGTTGGGGCGGAGGCGGGTAGCCACGGGTGAAATAGGCAATCGCCGCCGGTGGCACCCCCTTCTGGAAATAGCCGCCAACCTCCCGTGGCGAAGCCGTCAGCCAATCTTCGGCCCGCAGAGCCGTCGCCAGGCCTACGGCGGCGGCTTCCTGTCCCTGCGAAGAAAGCCAGGTCGTGCCACGCCCCTGCCGCTGGAAGGCAATCGCTTTGTGCGAGAAAAACCGCGTCAGCCACATCGTGCGGTACCACTCCAGCATGGTGGCATCGCTCAGGTTGGGCGGCATATCCCCAACCAGCTTGCCGCTTTCGTCCAGCACCCGGTAGGCTGTCTCGATTTTATCCGTCATCGTCCAAATCCAGTCTGTGACTACTCAGGTTTATTTGGCAACATCGTTGGCAATATCGAAGATAAAGATTGTACACTTATTTCGCCCTTCCCAATCCCAGGTGCAGCAATGAGCGGCAGGTTCGGCTTCCGTCCCAAAAGGCAAATCGCTCCACTCGCTGGACTAGAACTACATCATAACAGGTTTCACGCTGCTTTTGCCGTTCGACCGCAATTCGGCCTGGATAGCCGCCGAGTGGCGGTTGACTCCCCAGAAGGTAGCTTTGCCGTTGCCTCCTGGTTGGGCAATTCCAACGAAGTCCCCTCAAAAGGAAGTTTGAGTTAAAGACCGGCGTTAATCACGACCGCCCGGTGGGTGAGCGGTCAGGTTATGATTAGGTTGTCAAAGACCGGGCGTTGGTCACGACCGCCCGGCCACATCCGTAGGGCGTGACCGGGCTACCCCAACGAAGACCTCTAAACGGGCCTGATGCGAGTTGTAATGTATGTATCAAGTATAGCTCATACGGGCCGCCCGCAAGCTATTGTAGCCATCAATGGGCCTGATGCGGGGAGTGAGCTATCAAGTAATTGATGGATGAGCGAGGAAGGGTATTAGCCCTGTTCACGGGGCTTCGTTGGAATAGCCCGGCCCCGCCCTACGGGTGTGGCCGGGCGGTCATCATCAACGCCCGATCTTTGATTTGAAAGGCGAGAGCAATTTCGCTGACTCTCGCTTTGACAGAGGCGGGCATAAGGTGTAGTATTGCCGCTTGAGAAATCAATTTTTAGCCGGAAAAGTGAAAACAGCATTTAAGCGAGAGGATGGCCCAGGCCGATTGCCGGGCCAGCCCGCTTTGAAAATCATGCTAGGAGTGAGCTTTTAACCCATGCCTTCGGAGAAGAAGACCCCGCCGCCCTCGGCCCGCCCGCGCCGCCCAGGGGCCGGCCCGACCTTAACCCAGGGGCGTCCAACCCCTACCGCGCCGGAAAATTCGCGTTCGTCCGCTCCACTCAGCCAGCCACCCGGCAAAGGACGCAGCCCGCAACCGCGCCGTTCGTCCGTCTTCAAGAACCTGGCCGAAAACATCGGCTGGGGTCTGGTGATCGGTCTGCCGGTAATCCTGGTCATCCTGGCGATTTTGTGGCGAACTACTAACGGTTTCCAGGGTACGCCCAGCACCGACAACACGGCCCAGTTTACCCCCGCCCCGACCGCGACGGCGGGTAACTTCGTGGCTCCCCCGGCAGCGTCCGGCCCGAAAGACCGTGTGTTGTACCTGCAAGCCGCTACCTCGACCGACCCGACCAAACTTTATCCCATGCAGCTTTTTAGCGCGAACGCCGACGGCTCGAACCCGTACCAGATTACCAACACGCCCGAAGAAAAAGCCGGGCCAGTCTGGTCGCCGGACGGCAAGCAGGTGGCGTTCAGCGCGAACGGCGTCGGAGTGCAGGTGGTCAACTTCGACGGAAGCGGTCTGCACACGGTAGCCTACGGAGCTTTCGCCCCGGTCTGGTCGCCCGACAGCAAGCAAATTGCTTTCCTTAAAACCGTCGCGGCGGCCGGCGACCAGGGGCCAGACCGCACCGGAACCGTGCGCGTCCTCTACGTAACCCGGCCCGAAAGCACCCCCGGCAGCGAACGGCAGTTAGCCGCCGATGCGCTCGGCCACAACTGGTCGCCGGACGGCAAGCAAATCGCTTTCTTCTCGCTTCGCAACGCCGTGATGTTCACGGTCGAAATCGAGACGGGCAAAACTCAGCAAATCGTCGTGCCGGACAAACTCGGCGGCTGGTACCCGACTTTCTCGCCGGACGGCCAGACGCTGGCGTTTTACGGCAACCCGAACCCTGGCGCACTCGTGGCGGGCCTCGACCTGGCCGTTGCGACCTCGAACATTACAAACTTCGAGGTTTCGACTCCCGGCGCAACCCCGACTGCCACGCCGCCCCTGACCCCTGCCGCAACTGCGGCCCCGGCTTCAGGCGACTCGGCAACGGCGGCAGCGGCGACGGGCGGAGCTAATACTGCTCAGAACGGAACCGTCACGGCGGGCGGCACGCCCGGCCAGGCCGTTTCCGGCAGCCCGGCGGCGAGTCCCAAACCGACCACTATTCCCGGCCCGCCTTCGCAGATCAGCCTGTACACAGTCAGTCGAGACGGCTCGAACCTCAAGAAGTTGCAAGACCTGGAACCGACAGGCGGCAGTGGCGGCGGGCGGTATCGCTTTAGCTACTACGTTGGCACTTCGGCAGATCTGACGGCGACGCTGGCGGCTCGACCTTCCTACAAGACCGGGCCAGTCTGGTCGCCGGACGGCAAAAATGTGGCCGCGCTCTACATTGCATCGGGCGATAAGGCCGGGGTTGCCCTCGTGCCGACCGCCGGAGGTCAGCCCGCCCTGGTGGTGGACGGTCAGAACGGCCTCGAAGCCGGAACGCGCCTTAGCCCGTCGTTCGCGGCGGACGGTGGGCGGTTGTTCTATACTTTCACGCCGCCCTCGCCGGTCAAGCCGACTCCCGGCCCTGGTACGCCCCAGATTGATACGCCGTCCCAGCCCATGCCCAAGCAAATCCGCTTTTTCGACCTGAACTCGAAGGCCGAACAAACTCTGCTCCGCAACAACGATAACTCTTATCTCAGTTGCTGTGGTTTGCTAAAGCGGTAGACCAAACTTAGAATTAGAAAAGAGAGGGCCAGGCTCAAACCTGACCCTCTCTTTTTTGGCCTGAATTATTTGACCTGGGGCCGGATCATCTCGAATAGATCGTCGGTGCGGGTGTAGTGGTTGTAGCTGAGGCGGCCAATGGCGTGTAGTTTGGTTACGTCAATGGTGTTGGTGGGCGTGAGCAGGTCGTCCCGCACGTGCCAGAGTAGAGCCTGGGCGATGATCAGGTCGGATTGAGCGTCTTCTCGGCCAAGCCGGACGATCTGGTTCAGGCGGCACTCGATGTTGACCGGAGATTCTAGCACAAGGGGAGCTTTGACCAGTTGGGCCGGGGTCGGGGTGAGGCCCGCCTGCACAAATTCGTCCACTTCCGGGCCGTACTCGCCGCTGGTGGCGTTCATGCGCTCGGAGTTCTCCTCGGTTGCCAGATTGATCACAAATTCGCCGGTAGCTTCGATATTTGAAACGGTATCTTTCTTTTGATTGCCGCGCCGCCGGTTATTGACGATCAGCAGGGTCGGCGGGTCGTTGGTGACGGCGGTGAAGAAGCTGAAGGGAGCCAGATTGAAAGTTCCGTCTGCCGCGACGGTGGAAACCCAGGCCACCGGGCGCGGCACGACCGAACTGATCAGCAACTGGTACGCATCGTAAGGCCGCATCTGGGCCGGGTCAATAATCATCTTTTTCGATCCTGCACTATTCTATTTACAGCCTGTTTTTGGCCGGGTCGGTATTGACGAGCGTTAAGTATAACATTGCGGGGCAGGAATCAAAAAATAGCGGCGAGCTTAAGTGTTTCACACTAAAATAGCCTGACAATTCCTTTTGCACCTTAACTCACTTGACTGTCGCCAGGATGCCAGTTCCAGACATCTTCACTGCTGGTGATGCCGCGTAAATAAAGCCCGTCTACTTTGTCCGGGCGGACGTATTTTGCCAGAAAATCTACTCGTCCCTGCCTTTCCACGCGCCAGACTGCCCCTTCTACCGGGTCAATCGCTCCGTGCCGGGAAGGTTCTAACAGGGTCAAGACCTTTTCAATCGAAACTGGTTCACCTCGATGGATCAGACCGGGCGTAATAAATTGTACCGGAGTGGTGCGTGTTACAAGCTCGTCGTAGGTTACACGCTCGTGACCTTGCATTAAATCGAAGACTACCAGAGGCTCGTGCGGTAACTTATAGCGGGTGGTATGGGCCTGGGCCAGCCATTCCCCGCACAGTCGTTCGCCGTCCGTTAAAACGGCTCGAAAGCGAGCTTTATTCTGCTCTACCCAATCGGCGAACAGGTGGTGCATTTCAAAAGGCGAAGTGCGTGCCAGATAGCCCCGCCGCACCAGAGCTATAATTTCGTCGCCTTGCCGCCATGCAGCCACGCAACTACCGTCTAATTTCTCCTGTACAATAATAATGTCGTGCCTGTCCCTGGCTTTAGTCGTGCAAATTAGAGCTTGCCCTGCCTGGGCGTGGTAATCACCCGGCCCAATCCGACTGCCCGGCAGATGTGGAATACTGCCGTAAGCCTTGCCGCCCATCGGTTTTTCGTCCATGTTAGCTTCCTTAAATAAAATACCTTATCCCAGGCCTAAACAAAGGATAGTTCAGCTTTACACCTCTGTAAGCTTAGATGGTTATATTATATTGGATAGTGAAGGCGTAGTCAACAGATTGAGCTAAACCAGGCATGGCGATTGCAAAGTCCGAGCCTAGCCTTATGTCACGCCCGCAGGGTGTGAGCGGCGCCTGCTCTAAGTTTTAACTAAAGGCACTCTAAGCGAAGAATCTTCTTGACTTACCTCGATCTTGCTTAGCCAAGAAGATTCTTCGCTTAGATAAAAGTTATTCAATATATATCTTAGCGTCGCTTACACCCGGAGGTCGTGCCGTGGGTGATGTGATGCCAACCCCGGATTTTGCCTTCGCCTTGCGGGGATCAGGCGAACGGGTTGTCGCAGCTGAAAATAGGTGCTATGCTTTTGCAGAAAGAACTTTAGGGGACTCTTTTTTGCCTTAATTTCAACCCTAAACTAAAGGCCAGGAGGTGTTATGCCGGATACGCTTACCACAATCCACGCAATGACGGTTCTGGCCTGTGCGCCGGACGGAGAGAAGATAACAAGCGAACAGGCCGCGCTGGATTTGATCGGCGAGGCGATGGCGCAGGGAGCCGACCTCGTTCTCGTGCCGGTGGAACGCTTCGAGGACGCTTTCTTCCAGCTTAAAACGGGCCTGGTCGGTCAAATCGTGCAGAAGTTCGTGACCTACCGGCGACACCTGGTGATTATGGGCGACATTTCGCGCTATATAGCCGGTAGCCGGGCCTTCAAAGATTTCGTGTCCGAAGCGAACCGTGGCAAGCAGATCTGGTTCGTGGCAAGCCTGCCCGAACTTGATGAACGCCTCAAGCCTCGGCCCTAAAGTGCCGCTTGCAAGTGATAATACACGCGCAGGCTAACCCACGGCGGCGTGCAGGGCTAGGTAAGGATGCCCCGGTCTGGGAAGCCGGGCGTTATGCCTGGGTTGTAATCTCGCGCTATAGAGTAGCTCGGTAGAGTAAAACTTAATTTTTAAGTGCCTCTTGCCATCTTTTTATTCTTATGCTATACTCGAATTATTCGGTCTGAAGTTTTTTACTCCCAAATTCAAACGAGAATATACAAATATGTCAGGTAGTAGCCCATTGGAACTAACCCTTCAAACTCTGACCCCGATCTGGACCGGCGGCGTAGACGCGACGGCTGACCGCTTGCACGCGACCGGCTTAATCGGTAGCCTGCGCTGGTGGTACGAAGTAATCGTGCGCGGCCTGGGCGGTTGGGCCTGCGACCCTTCTTCAACGGACGCTCCAGACCTTCGTTGCGAGTTTGATACAAAAGCTTACCAACATGCTAAAGATGAGAAGAAAGCCTCGGCAGAAGCATTGAAAGAAGGACTGAAAACTGTTTGCCCCGTGTGCTATCTGTTCGGCTGTGGAGGCTGGAAAAGACAATTCAGATTGAAGGTAAGTGCAAGTGAATTTGAACCTTTGTGTTTAGCTACCCTAGATAAGCCTGAAAGCCTAAATCATTGGTGGCTTTCACAAATATTTAAGGGTGGGTCGCTTTCTTCAGGAACCATCCATTTACAGTTCTGGGCAGAAAAACCTATAGAAGCATTAATAAATGGACAACTTAAAGCTGTGTTATCTGTAATGGCACATCTTGGAGCAATAGGGGCTAAAACTCAGTATGGTTTCGGTCAGTTTGATTGGGCCGAAAAAATAGAACTCCAAAATGCGCTAAAAGTTGTTCAAGAAGTTCTTAATTCCTATCACCGCACCGATAAAGTTAATGAACAAGAGTGGTATAGCCTAAGCCAGCTTTGGTTTTTTGAAATAATACTGCCTGAAAACAATCAACAGTTAAGAAGATTTTCCAGAGCTTATCCTCTATTCTCAGCACAATTGCCGAAAAGTTACTTGCCTGTTTCTTTTGATATTCGCTATAAACTTCCTAATTCTCAAGATAAAGAAGGTTTTCGCCAAAATTATCGGATGAACTATGGCAAACAAACAGCCCGTAAATTTTTCGGTACTCTTGAAGGTGAAAAGACCGGCAGTAGGGTTTTTGTCAGCCATTTATTTAAGCGGCCTCCTAATACTAGAGAATATTATTTGCGTGTTTGGGGATTTACCGAAGACAATGTTAGGCAAGTGGTTAAAGACCAACTGAGTGTTATTTTTAACTCTACTAATATACCCCCTCCGATTATTGGCTCAGAAGTTATTCAGCAATCTAAACAGGGGTGATAAATGTCATCAAGTGATATTTATGCAGTTTCGAGTATTTCTTTTGAAGAAGAGATACAAACTCTTTTACATAACCAAAAAGAATATAACACAATTTCAAATGCCAGAAACCGGAAACAAGAAAAAGAACGAATAGAAGCGGCTATCGAACAAAACCTTTCCAACCTGGTTTCTAAAGACCAGCCACATTTAATTTACTATAAACTCTGCTGGCAGAACAAGGACTTAGCCGACAAGTTTCGCTCGGCCTGGGCTTCTTCACCGGGTCAACCTGCGTTGGAAGAAAGTAGCATCAATTTAGCGCAGGTTTTATTTGAAACGCCGAAGATCGAGATAGGCAAGCTGCTGCCTTACAGTTTTGTAATTCAGTTCCGCTTCAAGCTGGCTCAACCGTATATCTCGAAGGACGAAACCGATTTCTACATCATTGATAACCCGGTGCGAAAGGATAAA
>JBBRBE010000233.1:0-8449 GCA_038206175.1 Chloroflexia bacterium | reverse complement strand
TAGTTTGACCTCAAAGTTAATTGTGCTATATTTCATCTTGAGAACCTTTCTAGCTTTGCTTTGGTTTTGTCACCTTTAGCATACTAGATTAGGTTCTCTTTTTCTACTTTTTCCGTTTCACCACCTTGCAACCGCCCTGCTTACAATAAAGCGATTAGAGACTAACCCTGATTACGAATTTAGCATTACTTGGCTTTTATTCATCTTTATTTTGGTAAATATTGATTTTTACTTTGGTAATGAAATATGTCGCCAGGGGTAGTTGCCATAAATGAGGCTATAAGCTAAAATTGGTTCGGCAGCTTGTACCTTTTTGAGAGCAAATGACGTTATACTTTCATGAATAGTTTGGTCTTACTTCTTCCTTTATTCGCTATTTTGTTAGTTGGGTGGGTTTTTCCGCTTCAAGCGGAAGGTAAGGCCGGTCGGTAGCACAGGGTGGCCCAGATAGAAACATTTAACCGCAAAATGACAGCTTTTGTTAGCAAAAACCGCCCGCGCCTGCTTGTGTGGAGTGCGCTCGGCTTGATCCTATTGATCGGGGGAGCCTTGCGCTTTCAGGCGATCAACTGGGATCAGGGTCAATATTTTCACCCTGACGAGCGGGCAATAGTCAGCTACACGGGCTGGCTAAACGAAGTGCCGCTTACTACCGACGAGTACGGCCCGCGCCAGCACATCGAATTTCCGCCCGGTGGCCTGAGCTTTTTCTGGCCCAACGCCAAAAGCAATCTGCGGCAACCCACTCCCCAGGAAGCTCAGAGCTATTACGTGGCTAAAAAAGCCGGTCAAAAACCGGCCCTTCCCCCGAATGTCGTACCGCCCGACGAGCCTGTGCCTGCCGAGGCGATCAACTTCTGGAATGCTAATTACAGCCCGCTCAACCCGCACTGGTTTGCCTACGGTTCCTTCCCGCTTTATTTGATTAAGCTGGGCGCACACCTGGCCGGGGTCGTTACGGGGCAGGATTGGAGCGATAACGTTCATCTGACCTATGTTGGGCGGTTCCTATCGGCGGTCTGGAGCATGGGAACGCTCGTGCTGACTTTTCTGCTGGCCCGGCTAATCTTCTTACCCGCCCTGGGACGGCGCAAAGGCGAAGCTATCGGCCTTCTGGCGACGGCTTTCCTGGCCGTGACCGTCCTCGATATTCAACTGGCCCACTATGCCGCCACCGATGTAACCCTGACCTTCTTTTTAATCCTGAGCGTTTACCTGGGCGTGCGGCTGATGCGGTCGGGTCGCAAGCGGACGGCCCTGGCTCTGGGGGCCGCGATGGGCCTGGCTCTGGCCTGTAAAGTCAGTGCTTTGCCGGTCGTGCTAGTGGCCGGGGTCGCCGCTCTCCTGTACGGCCTGTACGGAAGAGCTTCGCAGAGCGGAGAATACGCTGGACGGCCCCGCATGCGGGCGTGGGATGGCCCCGAAACCGCCCGCTACGGCGTCGAAGGCGTCGCGCTTGGCCCGCGTCTTTTGGTCGGCACGGTCTTGAACCTGTTGATCGCCGGGTTCGCAATGCTGCTGGTGTGGTTCCTGGCGATGCCTTACGCCTTCCTCGATTTCGCCAATTTCAGCAAGCGGATCATCGAAGAAGCCGGAATGTCTCGCGGCAACGATAGTTTTGTCTACACCCGCCAGTATGTCGGCACGACGCCCTTTCTCTACCAGGGGGCGCAACTGGTGCAGTGGTGCATGGGCTGGCCTTTAGGTCTGCTGGCTCTGGCCGGTCTGGGTCTGAGCCTGTGGCAGAGTGTGCGGAAACGCCTCAAAGCTGAAATTGTACTGCTGAGTTTTTTACTACCTTACGCCCTGGCGACTTTTAGCGCAGAAGCCAAATTCGACCGCTACCTGTTGCCGGTCGTGCCGCTCCTGGTGATCCTGGCGGCCCGCTTGATCGTGGTCGCGGCGGGGACGGTGCAACCCGAACGGGTATTTACCCGCTGGCGGGGCCGGATTGCGACGGGTCTGGCTCTCCTGACTTTTCTGGGGGCCGGGCTGTGGGCGATTTCGTTCAGCCACATCTACTCCGGTGAGCATACCATGAACCAGGCTTCGCGCTGGATGTTCCAGAACATCCCCAATGGCGCGACCATCGCCAACGAATGGTGGGACGAAACCCTGCCGCGCAATGTCGTGCCGGGCCAATCACTTGGCACGAAAGGTTGGTGTGACCCCGATACGCTGGCTCAGAAGGGTATCTGCGACCCGATAATGATGGATATCTACGGCGACCAGCCCAACCAGGAGAAGGTCGAGTATTTCGTCAGCCAGCTCAAAAAGACCGACTATATCCTGATCAACTCGAACCGGCTCTACGCCACCATGCCCAAACTGCCCTGGCGGTACCCGGTCCAAATCCGCTATTACGAACTGCTTTTTGGCGGTAAGCTAGGTTACGAGAACGTCGCTACTTTCAGCGACTACCCGACCCTACCACTACTGAACTGGCCGATTAACGATGACGGAGCCGACGAGAGCTTTACGGTTTACGACCATCCCAAAGTTTTTATTTTCAAGAAAACAAAGCCCCTGGCCGATGACGAAATTCGCGGCCTCTTTGCCAACGCCGCCAAAGCTCCTCAGATTGTCAAACGCTACCCCGGCCCGAACGACTTGCCAGTGCGAATTGCCGGACAGGGCGACGGAGTGCTGGACTCAGCCACGGCGGGCCAGGTCAAGAACGACGGTAAAACGCTCTTGCTCGACCGCCCGGTAGACCGTCTGCCCGTGATAGACGATCTGAACTGGAACAGCCTTGCCAACGACAACCAGTGGTTAGCGGTAATAATGTGGTTCGGCCTGATCCAGCTTATCGGCCTCGTCGCACTGCCGATCACATGGCGCATCTGCCGCCGTTTGCCCGACCGGGGCTATATCCTGGCAAAGCCGGTGGGAGCTTTGCTGGTGGCTCTGGTAATCTGGCTGCTGGTCGCCACGCGCTTCGTGATGAATACCGCTCTGACCGCCTGGCTTGCTCTGGCTCTGACCGCCGCTTGTGGTGTCGCGGTTGGCTGGCGACACCGGGCCGACATCTGGGGCTGGCTCAGGACGCATCGCCGCCTGATTCTAATCGAAGAAGGGATTTTCCTGGCTATCTTCCTGAGCTGGACGCTCTTTCGGCTGGGCAATCCCGACCTCTGGCATCCTTTCTTTGGCGGGGAAAAGCCGATGGAGATGTCGTACCTCCTGGGCATCCTCAAAAGCCCTTACTTCCCGCCTTATGACCCCTGGTTCGCCGATGGTTATATCAACTACTATTATTATGGGCAGTACCTCGTTTCGACCTGGATCAAGTTGAGCGGGATAAGTCCCTTCATTGCCTTCAACCTGGCTGTGCCGCTCTTGTACGCCTTCACCTGCTCGGTGGCTTTTAGCCTCGTCTACAATCTGGCCTCCCACTACAAAACGCACCGCGCCCGCTTCGACCGGGAGAGGAATCCGCAGGGGCAGCGCGGGCCGATTGTGGCGGGCTTCTTCGGTATGACAATTTTCGCTCTGGTCGGCAACCTGGACGGCTTGATCCAGCTTCTCCAACGCTGGCAACCGGTGGTAGACCTGGCTAATAATCTCAAGTTGTACCCGGATAAGGTCGAAGCACTGCGCAAATTCGACTATTTCCGCAGTAGTCGGGTCATACCCGGCACGATCAACGAGTTTCCGTCCTTTAGTTTTATCTATTCCGACCTGCACGCGCACCTCATAGCCCTGCCCTTCACCCTGGTAGCGATGGTGCTGGCTTTTAATCTGCTCCTGACTGATTGGAGCAGTTTCCGCGAGACCGACCGGCGCGGACGTCCGGTCTTGTGGCGAATGACCTTCGGGCGGCTCTGGCAGGTTTTCGATGGCACGCTGGTGATGCCGATTGTGCTGATGGCCTTGATCGGCTTCCTGGGCGCCACTAATTCCTGGGATTTACCGACCTATCTCGTCCTGATCAGCGCAGCTTTCTTTCTGGCTCTTTTCCGCCGGTATTTTGCCGCCCGCCCCGAAGCTTTGCCCTCTGCCGAGAACTCTCTCAACCTTCAGGCCGACCCTGCCCCGACCTCCCAGGTAATAAAACCCCGGCTGACTTTACCCTCGCTGGCGATTGATCTGGGGCTGACCGGGCTGGTGCTGGGGACGACTCTGGGCGGTGGGCTGGCACTTTACTGGAATTTCTTTGGCAACTTCCAGGCTTTCTTCACCCAGATTGCCCTTGTCCCCGACCGCCTGGCTCCTTATTACGATGGCGGTAAGCCGATCAGCGGGCATAGCGAGTTTCAATATTTCCTGGTGATTTTCCTTCTGCCGCTCTTTCTGATTGTGAGCTATCTGCTCTGGAGTGTGCGCGACTGGTGGCGGGTTGGGCGCGGCCCGCTGCCCGCCGAGGAGGACGAGGACAGCGATTACGGCGACGATGAAGGCGAATGGGAAGACGAGTGGGACGAGGAAGAAACCGTCGCGGCCCGGCCTAACGCCGTCCAGCCGACCTTGCCCGGTTTTGGCCTCAGCCTGAACCGGCCCGAACTGGCTCTTTCGATGGCGAGTGCGGGCGATGCCGGGTCGAATAGCGGCTTTGGTAGCGGAAGCGGGCGCGGCCCCGGTGGGCCAATTATATCGGCGGCGGGCGGCTCGAACCGTTTTGTCCGACGCTGGCTGTTCGGGCTGGCTGCGTTTGTAGTGTTTGTGTTAATCGTAGGGGCGGCGGCTCCCAACAACTGGCTGACTTTCTCCTTTGCGCTGGCTCTGGTGGGCTGTCTGGCCGTGTTGAGCCTGGGGCGGGCCTTCGACCGTCGCCGCCCGGAACAGGTTGCCGAAAGTCTGGATGAGAGCGCACTTTTTGCCCGGCTCATGCTGCTGGCGGCCTTTGGGATCGTAGCTGTTACCGAAGTGGTTTATCTCAAGGACGATATGGGCGAAGGCGAGTTCGCCCGCATGAACACGATCTTCAAATTTTACTATCAGGTCTGGGCGTTGGTCTGTCTGGGGGCGGGCTTCCTGGCCTATCTCCTCTGGAAACGCTGGATTGCTCCGGCCTGGGCCAGTTTTACCCGTCGGCGGGGCGGCCTGGTTGGGCGAGTAGCCTGGCTGAGCGTTCTAGCGGTTTTGCTCTTTTTCGTGTTGCTCTACCCGGTTCAGGCTATTCCGGCACGCCTGGCCGACCGCTCTAGCGATCCTTTGCCACCCGCTTCGCTGGACGGACGGCTCTATTTCAAGACCATGCGCCCGACTACCGGCATGCCCGAAATGCCCGACGGCAAAAGTTTCGACCTGACTTACGACGCTCAATCGCTGTTTGATTTTTACGCGGGCGTCAAAGGGACGCCAGTTGTTTTGCAGGCCAATATTGCACCATACCGAGGCGGCGGTAGCTGGATTCCGATTAACACCGGCTTACCGGGCGTACTGGGCTGGGATCATCACGAACGGCAACAACGCTGGCCGGAGATGGTCGAGAACCGCAGCGGGCGGGGTGGTCAATACGGCTTGATCCGCCAGGTTTACAACACAGCGTCGATTCAGGAAGCTCTTGAATTATTAAATCATTTCCACGTTACTTATATTCACATGGGTACGATTGAGCGCGAGAGCGAGTACGAAATCAAAGATGCTCTGGGCAATGTCACCGTCCAACCTTACATGAGCGAAGAAGGTTACGCCAAGTTCGAGGGAATGGCAAAGCTGGGACTGTTGGAAGTAGCCTATCAAAATCCGGGCGCAATAGTCTACCGGCTAACCGCTAAAGGCGAATCGGGGGTAGTAACGGGCGATCCAACCGTGGCCGGTAACGTAAATATTACCGACCCCAAGCTGAGCAAGCTCGAAGCAGCCGTAAAAGCGGCTCCCAACAACCCGCAAGCTTATTACAACCTGGGTCGCTACTACTACGACCGCAAGCAATACGACAAAGCCGCCGCGTCGCTCGAAACTGTTCTGCGGCTCGAACCCAACAAGGTTAATCCTTATCACGTTCTGGGCGACATTTACCGCGATGCGGGCGATAACGAAAAAGCTCTCGCGCAGTACAAAAAGGCCACCGAGATTGGAGCAAGTGCGGAGGAAATTCCGGCGGCTTTCAACAAGTACGGCGTAGCGTTGCAAGCTCTCGGTCGGTACGACGAAGCTCTTAAGCAGTTTAACGAAGTGATCAAGCGGGACAAACATTTCAACGAAGCCTTTTTCCATATGGGCGAGGTCTACGAGAGCCAGGGCAAGAAAGACGCAGCGATCAACGCTTATCAGCAGACTATCACCGGCAGCCAGAAGCAAGACGATTTCTGGACGCGCCGCTCTCTGCAAAAAATCCGCGACCTGGGCAGCAAATAAATCTTTGGTTTCTTGGTGGCCTTTGGTGGGCCGCGCTGGTTTAGATTAAAAGGGCAAAATGTTAGAAGCAATTCTGTGGCTATTCTTGATCGAGGTGATCGGGCTGGGAGCGGTTCCGCTCTGCTTTAGCGTCTTTCGCTTTCTGCCGGAAAGAGGTTTGACCCTGGCGAAGCCGCTCGGTCTACTCCTGACGGCCTGGGCGGTCTGGCTGCTCTCGATGCTAGGTCTGCCGTTTAGCTCGACGGTCTGCTGGGTAGTTTTCGCCGGGCTTTTCGCGGCTCTAAGCGGTTGGCTGTTATGGCGGAGACGGGCTGAGTTAGGGTCGGAGATCGTCGGGTTTGTGGCCCGGCACGTCTGGCTGATCGTGGTCAGCGAAATCGTCTTTATCGCGGCCTATTTCTATCTCGTCAATGTGCGCTCGTTCACGCCTGAAATCCGCGACCAGGAGAAATTCGGCGACTTTGCCCTCATGCACTCGATGGCGGTCTTTGACAAAATGCCACCCGCCGACCCCTGGTTGAGCGGCTACCCGATCAATTACTACTATTTCAGCCACTTTATGATGGCGATGCTGACCAAGATGATCGGCATTGACCCGGCAATCTCCTTCAATCTAGCTGTGCCGCTCGTTTTCGGCCTGACTGCCCTGGTTTCCTTTGGAATTGTCTACAACCTCGTGGCCGCCACCCGCAAGAGCAATCGCACCGTCGGGCTGGCTCTGGTTTTCGGTCTGCTGGCGGTAGCCCTGATCTGCTTTATGGGTAATCTCGATACGGTGCGTCAGATTTTCTTTCCCCGGCCCGAATTTTACGAAACTGGTATCGGCGGCAATTTTGCTTTTAGCTGGTGGACGCCTTCGCGGGTGATCTACGACTACATGCCCGATGTGCAGATCGGTGGTTTCAGGTGGGCCGAAACGATTAACGAATTTCCGATGTTTAGCTTCCTGCTGGCCGATATGCACCCGCACGTAATGACCCTGCCGACCGCCCTCCTGTCCGTAGCGATGGCTCTAAACATCTTTCGGGTTCCTGCTGGTAGCGACGCCTTGAACCTGCGACGGGTGGACGGCTGGCTGCTTTTCCTGCCCACCGCTTTGATTGTAGGCGGGCTGTATTTTCTTAACACCTGGGACTACCCGACCTACCTTTTGCTGATTGTAGGAGCCTTTTTCTTGCGCCAGAGGGGTCTTCCCCGCCTCCCGCAGATAAACTGGTGGCGACCGCTACTCTACGGGCTAGGCTGGTCGGGCGCGTTAGTGGCTTTCTCGCTGGCTCTCTACCTGCCCTTCCACCTTAATTTTGTTTCGCTGATCGGCGACAACGCCGTGCCTGCATCTCTGGCGAACGTGCCGGTGCTGGGTTCGCTGGGCCGCATCATCAGCTTTGTGGCCTGGGATCGCACGCCGCTCCTGGGGTATTTGCTGGTGTTCGGGCTGTTCGTGCTGCCGCTACTGACTTTTCTCTTTATCAAACTGTGGCCCTACCTGACGAACCCTTACGGCTACCTCGACGAACCTTCAAACGAAAACGAAGGCGAAAGTGTAACTCCTTGTGGGCCGATCTTTGGTAACTGGGGCTATGGCCTGGCCGGAGCAGGGTTGGCTCTGCTGCTACTGAGCGAACTTGGTTTCTTCCTGCTCAAGCTCGATGCGGTTTTAACGGTTATGCTGGGCTTGATCTCGATACCGCCGGTTACAATCGGGCTGGCTCTGCTGGCCGTGGATGGCCTGGCCCGCTACCGGGCGGAACGATCCCGCCCCAAACTGCTGGGTGCGACTGGCGCACTGGCTCTTTTGATGATCGCGGGCGGGTGGTATTTGCATTTCGAGATGTACGGCCCGCTCTTGATCGTGGGGGTCGGCTTTGGTCTGTTGCTCTGGTTTGAAACAAAACGCTCGGCGGTGACGCGCAGGGTTGAAAGTATAGAAGAAACCACCGAAATCACTCCAGATTTAGAAACTAGCGCGGCAAACGAAACCTCAACCGTCGAGTTCCCGGCCTCTGTAGGCCCCTCCGACCGTTTTGCCATGCTGCTGGCTTTTCTGCCGGTGGTAATTACTTTCGGAACGGAATTAATTCTGGTACGGGATATTTACAACTCGCGCTTTAACACGCTGTTCAAGTTTTATTATCAGGCCTGGTTG
>JBBRBE010000232.1:0-8559 GCA_038206175.1 Chloroflexia bacterium | reverse complement strand
TTAAGGCTCAAGGACAGTCCCAACGCTTCTTATCAGCCCAGGGACCGCTCCGAGAGCATTTTCGAGCCAAACGGCATCAGCATCAGAAGAAGGCTTGGGATTATCGTGCCAAAATGCTAAAACAATTTGAGACCTGGAATGAAATAACGGAGCTTTCTATAGCGGCCTAACGGGCAAATCACCGGTCTAATTCCGGTTTGAAGAGCCTTGATTAAGCTCATCCTTCAAATTGTCACTTCAAAGAATTTAACTTGACAATGCCCTTCGCAAGCATGGGGTGGTTCTGTAAAAATTTGGGTAACGACAGCTTCTTAGAACGTATTTGCTTTCAGTTCTACAACTATACTAGCAAAGGTACTAACTTGAGGTTTTCTATACAGCAAAAACCGCAGATTGGGAGCTTTGCTAGTATAAATAGGAGACGGCTTGTTGGAAATCAGAGGTAGGGGAGCAGGAGAAACCAAGTTATGTTAGATGACCCCTCTTTCTCATCAATCCCTAATAACGTGATCGCCAACCGCTATCGGCTGGTAGAACGGTTAGGCCACGGTACCTTTGGGCAGGTCTTCCTGGCGCACGACTTGAAGTTCACTACACCCCGACCGGTTGCACTCAAACTCTTACATCCTAA
This sequence comes from Chloroflexia bacterium, assembly GCA_038206175.1. GTDB lineage: Bacteria > Chloroflexota > Chloroflexia > Chloroheliales > Chloroheliaceae > 54-19. The sequence continues at coordinate 7,928 of JBBRBE010000232.1, read as the reverse complement.
ATTTCTTAACGAACCCGGTATGCGGGAGGACTTTCTGCGTGAGGCAAATAATATGGCGCGTTTCAACCACCCTAATATTCTACGGGTGATTGATTTTGATGTATCAAAAACCATGGCTTATATTGTTACTGACCTGGCCGAAGGTCGCTCTTTAGCGATAAAACTACGTCCCGACCCGACCAAACCACCTGTGCGGATGTCTTTAGATTTAGTATCTAGCTATTTGGAGCAACTTGCCGATGCTCTCGATGATGCCCATGCTAAGGGTTTAATTCACCGTGATATTAAACCGCTTAATATCCTCCTGGACCGGCGCGATAGACCAATGATTGCTGATTTCGGTCTAGCCACTGCCCTCGCTCAGTCCCAAGCGTCCTCGGCTCTTGTAGAAGCTAACATCAGTGGGACACCACTGTATATGGCTCCCGAGCAATGGAAGGGGCAGGCGGGCAAGGCCAGCGACATCTACGCCCTGGCGGTGATGACCTACCAGATGATAACCGGACAGACCCCCTTCCAGGGCAGTCAGATGGCATTGATGGGCCAGCATATTGGAGTTCCCGTCCCTCGTCTCAGCGAACGTGCTCCTGACCTGGTGTACCCTCCTGCCCTTGATGATGTCATCCTTGCTGGTATGGCTAAAGACCCAAAATATCGCACCCGGTCAGCCCTGGAATTCTACCGTCGCTTTCAGGCCGCTTTAGACACCACATCCAATCTGACCTTTGCCCCGGCTGCGCCTGTACCACCTGAACTTGCCCCAGCTGAAGTTGCTAAGCCACTTGCGCAGCCCTCCGCAACCCCGTCTCCTGCTCCTTATGTAGCTCGAACGGAGGCTAGTGAAGATACGCTTGTGGCTGCCCAGGCCGGTACTCAACAAAGTAGCAGTAATAGTTATCCGACTGAAGTAGCCCCAGCGGGATGGGACTCAGAGATTGGGGCAGGGAGTAAAGATAGGTACTCGCAGACCGAGATGGTCAACCCAGGGGTGGCATCCAAAAAGGCCGTGCCAGGAGTGGGCAAGGCAGAACAAGCCGCAAAATTACAAGGGCAGGTAGTGGCAGGGGTAGAGAGGCCAGCTAATAGAGGTGGGTTAAAGTGGGACAGGCAGGGAGTGGCAGTAGGGATAGTGGGATTGGTGCTAGTGGTGGCTATTTTAGCAATAATCAGCTAGAACCAGAGAGAGGGCATATTTTTTCAAGAGCCAACCCCTACCATTCCACCAGCCATGATTTCTTTTGAGCTTAGTGGTCATACCAACGCTGTGAGCAGTGTCGCCTTTTCGCCCGACGGCAAAACCCTCGCCAGTGGGAGTAGGGACAGCACCATCCGGCTGTGGGACATCGCCAGTGGCAACCAGAAAGGCCAGCCTCTCACAGGTCATACCGACTCTGTGTACAGTGTCGCCTGGTCGCCCGACGGCAAGACCCTCGCCAGTGGGAGTTGGGACAAAACCATCCGATTGTGGGATGTAGGAAACAATTGAGTATTAAGTAAAGGGATTAGCTAAACGGCTCGAAGCGCGAAGCCGCAAAGAACATACCAAGAGGGAGAGAATGGCAGAAGGGTTAAAGCTGACTGTGCTGGTTCAAAACCGAATAGTCCAGGAGTTCGTAGCAGGCGCAGACCTGGCCGAGCTTGTTAGCTGAGGCTGAACGAGTTCGCGGTCTAATTCTATTTGGCGATGAAGCCAGCTTTGCCCAATGGGGTTCGTTGAGTTACACCTGGGCCAGGGTCGGCCAGACCCCTCAGATAAAAACCAGTGGCAAACACAAGGGTTATAAGATGTTTGGCGCGGTGGAGTATTTTAGTGGGCGCGTATTCTACCAGGGGATAGAGGGTAAGTTTAATAGCGAGAGTTATCAAGCTTTCCTTAAAGAAATACTGGAAAAGACTACTGAACCTATTTTTCTAGTACAGGATGGGGCGCGGTATCACACCAGTAAGGAGATGAAGGAATCCTTTGAAGAGCAGCACTGCCGTTTGACGCTATATCAGTTGCCCGCCTATTCGCCCGACTACAATCCCATTGAATATTTGTGGCGCAAGACCAAGCGCAAAGGCACCCACAACAAATATTTTGCTGAGTTTGGCAAGCTATGTGAGGCCGTAGATCAAGCCTTAGAAAGCTTTGAGCACAAGCCTCAGGATATATTGGGACTGTTTGGGTGTTATCGCAAAGCCCAGATTGAAACTGAGCAAGCTGCCGCCTGATTCTAAAACCTTTTCTTAACATCTATAGCTCTTACTTGCCGCGAACAGTTTTAGCGGTAGCTTTGCGGAGCAGTGTCCGTCTCGAAGAAGGGTGAAACCATCCGACCGGGCGGAATAATCTCGTCAACATTTCGCCGGTCTTCCTCGGTTAGCTCGATTTGCAGAGCTTTCAAATTATCTTCCAACTGTTCCAGCGTGCGCGGCCCGATTAAAAGGCCCATTTCACAACTAGGCGGCTACGTGTGCTTTTTGACCCAGTTCCACCAGGGCTAGAGAAATACCCGGCACCGGCAGCAAGTCGAAACGGGCCGGGTGTTCGGGTTGGCGAGGGATATATTTAGTATCGGCTACTTTGTGAAAACCGGCGCGAGCAATCGAGCGGGCCGAAATATCGTTGCCCGGTTCCGTACCAATCCAGGCTCGGCGCAGACCCTGCGCGGCAAGATCGGTCAGGATGAAGCGCAGGAGAGTCGGGTAATAGCCGTGTCCTCGGTAATCGGGCAGGGTGGCGAAATCGTAGAGCCAGGCATCTCCCTGGGGTGGCTCGAAAGCACAGCCAGTGTTGCCAAGTGGCTCGGCGTTCAGCGCAACCCAGCCGTAAGTCACCATTACTGCCCCCCCTTCCGCCGAGCGTATTTCACCGACATGTGCCGTTCGTCCGACCTCGAAGCGTCGCAAAACATCCTGAGGAGGATAAATTCCGGCCTGCTCCATCGCGGCTTGCAAAGCCTGGGTCTCGAAGTGTTGCACCTGGCGACATTCTAGTTCCGCTGCATTCTCCCTTCCCTGGTGCTGGTCGGGTAAGAGGTGGCCTAACTCGAAAACCGATAGAGTGCCGTAACGGGGAGATCGCTTTGGAGGCTGAACCGGGGTCGGCTCGGAAATAACTGTATCTTTTTCAAAATTCATTATAATTTACACCGATTGTTATTTTGTAAATTGTAATAAGCACTCATATAAAACTTCTTCTATTAAAGTAAAAGGTATTAAAGTAAAAAGGCTACGATAGCGCGGCTACTTTTCGACCTTCACCTCGAATTGTTCGAGAGTCGAGCGCAACGGGCTACCACCGCCTCCACCTCCACCGGGGCCAGCGTGAGCGCGGGCGAAAGCGTCGCCAGTCCGCCAGGTTTCGTAGTCGGCCTGAGTTTGCCAGGTTGTCTGGGCCACGTAAAGCACTTCGCCTTCGGCCAGGCCGAGTGCATCAGTCGCCTTGAGGAGTTGGAAACTAACAAAGCCGGGGTTCTCGCTCAGGTTGCTTTGTTGCCCAAAGCCGTGTTCGATGCGGTCAGCGAAGGCTGCCGGGGCAATCAGCCGATTTTGGACTACGATCATAGGTTTAAGCTCTCCTTACCTTATTTGTAGCTAAACAGGACATTGACCTTTAGAGTAGAAATAGAGACGGTTTTAGCCTGTTCCAACTCAAACGAGCAAAGTCGTTTTCACAGGCAAATACTGAGGCTGAAAGCGAAAGCTTATAGAGTAACGAACCTGCTTTCACCTGAACTAGATATTACGTCAAACCCGGTCGGGGTGCAACTCAAAGCCAGAATTAAGCTTCTTTGTGACTGATTCGCCACAGGATTTGGCCGCGCCCGGCTTCGACCTCACCGGCAATTGCCAGAGCGTGAGCCTTTTTAAGCTCGACCGGCACCCCGGTCAACCGCCGACATAGCAGGGCCAGTTCCGGGCCGTGTCCAACTGCGATCACACCAGCCTGGGCTGCCGCAAGGATCAGTTCTTGCGCCTCGTCCAGCGCACCTTCTCCATCGGTTTGCAAGGCCGGGACGTCTTCGACCTGGGCCACGGTCAGGCCGAGTTCGGGAGCCAGCAAGCGGGCCGTTTCGAGCGCACGGACGTAAGAACTGCTCAAGATGCGGTGAACCGGGAGCATGTCGGCTTGCAGGCGGTGAGCCAGATGCCGACCCAGGCGGGTGGCGGTCTGGTGGCCTTTGGCAGTTAGTACCTGGTCGCGGTCGGCCCGGTCGGGGCGGTATTCGCGTTCCGCGTGGCGGACGAGGATTATTAGCATAGCCTGGCGTTTCCTTGATTGTGAGTGGTAGACAATTGGAATAACTTATGTTAAATTGGCCGGGTCGAGCAAGCCAACCCTTGCCGGTACTATTCTTTAGAGCATAAATCCATCAGGGATCAAACGGAAAAAGTGTGAACGAAGTGATTAACCGCTTCCTGGAAGGCGGCGGCAAAGGTCTGCTGGGCCTGCTGGCTCTTTGGCTTGGGCTACAATTCGCTCTGGGAGTGGCCCAGGCTGAAATTACTGTCGCCCCGTCGAGCCAACCTCCAACACAAGCCGTCACGCCGGTCTCCCGCGCACCGCTCACCGCTAAACCAGCTACCACTCCTCCAATTCTATCTCCTTCACCCGGCCCTAGTCCGACGCCCGGCCCGAAACTGGTCAAGAAACCGCCTGCCGTGGCAGCGGCCAGTGCTTTGCTGGTAGATGCCGATACGGGTCGCATTTTGTATTCCAAAAACGCTCGTACCCAACGCCCGATGGCAAGCACCACCAAGCTTATGACGGCCCTGACCTTCCTTAGCATATATCCAGACCGCACCGCTTTGCAAGCCCGCACTACCGTTGTAGAAGACGACCTGGTGGGGGAGGCCAGTATGGGCTTGCGGTTGGGCGAACAAATTAGCCTGAACGCACTGCTGCTGGGCCTTCTTACTAACAGCGCAAACGAGGCGGGCATGAGCCTGGCCCGGTACGCCGGAGCGCGAATGTCTGGCCCCGCCGAGCCAGTGGAACGCTTCGTGGCCGCCATGAACGCTTACGCCCTTTCGCTTGGAATGTACGACACCCATTTCATGAATCCACACGGCCTAGACCAACCCGGCCACTACTCGACTGCCTACGACCTGGCGATAAGCGGTATGTTCGCCTTGCGCCAGCCTTTGCTGCTGGCCGATATGCAGTTTATGAGCGGTACGGTGGAAGGCCATCAGATTTTCAACGTCAACAATTTCCTGCGGCGTTATCCGGGCGCAACCGGCCTCAAACCTGGCCTGACCGACGACGCGGGGCCATGCCTGGTGGCAACCGCCCGCAATAACGGCCACAATGTGCTGGCCGTCGTTCTCAACAGCCCCAGAATGATCGCTGACGTGGATGGTTTGATGGACTATGGCTTTACTCTCCTGGCGGGTCAGGCCGAAACGCCCCTCTCCGCGCTCAACCTGGGATCGCTAAATTTGCCTAAAGTGGGAGTGCGCCGGGTCAAAGCCGCCGATAGCCCTAAAGCTTTGGAAGCGGCACTACGCCTCCAACTGGATTACACTTTGCGTTTGCTCGCAAACCTCGACTTCTAATTCCAAATCCACCCTGAGGTTTTGTCGCCGATTCAAGTTTAAAAGCCTGTCTGAAACCACTTGCATTCCGTTCAGACGGCCTTATAATAGAGCATATCCGTTAGGGTAATCCTACAGGGTTTTCTTCCTACAAGTTATACATCTATAAAACATTATCCGGGCAACACGGGTAGTAGACCTTAGAAAGGGGAAGCTACGATATGAGTACAGTCTTCTTTTACTGGGACATCAAGCCCGAAAAAGATAAAGAGTACATGGACTTTATCTTTAACGATTATCTCCCCTCGATGTCGCGCCTGGGTATCAGTGTCACGGATGGCTGGCTGAAAGTAGCCGGAGAAGGAGCGCAGATTATCGCTCTGGGCGAGAGTGAAGACCGCGCCACCACCCTCAGTGCCTTGCAATCCCGCGAATTCCTCGCCACCGAAACGCGCCTCCTACACTACGTCGAGAACTACTCCAAGCACATCGCCCGCCGCAAACAGAAAAGCCGGGACATTAAGACGGACGACCGTTAAGCTTCGCGTTTGAGTTCTGCTTCGCCGGAACCAAAAAGGCCGAGAGCTTGCTAAACATCCGATGTTTAGCAAGCTCTCGGCCTCTGGTTTGTTTGGCACACTTTACTCGACCCGGCCTACCCGCACATTTACGCTCAGGCTTTCTCTGGCCCGACCTTTGTAAGTTCCACGTACCGGCGGAATATCGGCATAGTCGCGTCCGGCCCCGATTTTAATATATTTATCGTTCACATAAATACTCTGGTGAGTCGGGTCGAAGCCAATCCAGGATTGCGCCTCCCCGATATACACTTCACACCAGGCGTGACTGGCACCCTCGGCCACCTCGCCCAGGTCGCCACTGCCGGTATATACGTAACCACTAACATACCGAGTCGGTAGAGCCAGCATCCGGCAAGTCGTAATCATCAGGTGGGCGAAATCCTGGCAAACTCCGCGCTTGAGTTCCAGCACCTCGGCTACCGTACTGTTGACATCGGTGACACCTTTTTCATAGACGAATTCGCTATTGATCGTGCGGCAGACCGTTTCGGCCAACCCGCGAGGGTCGGTGATAGCCTGTGCCTGAGAGAAGCGAGCCGTGAACTCGACCGCCGAGGGGCCAAAGACGATGTAGCGGCTCCGAGCCTGGTAATCGTAGAGGTTTCCCAGTTCTTGCTCGGTGATAGGACTGGTGCCGGGGCCGGTTTCGACGATGGCCGAGGTCGTGATGGATAGCCGGTTGTGGGGTTGCAGCACATTAAAGTAAGATACTTCGTTCCCAAAATAATCGGTGTAGGTAAAAACCTGGGTAGCCGGATCTACCTGTAACGCAAAGCTTTCGCATTGCTGCGGGCTACCGTGATTGCTGAGCGGCCTCAAGCGGACTTCGGTGGCAGTTTCATAAACGGCAGGGTCGTACTCGAACTGAGTAAGATGTTCAACTTGTAGCTTCATACGAAGTAGCTGTTCTCCTCTACAGTTGGCAGGGCAATCTGATTAAAAAACATTCAGCTTCTATTCTAGCAGATTTTAGCCCGAAAGCCACTTAACAAAACAGGGTACGCGCCATAATCTTTAATTATAGCCCGTACCCTGCTTTATGGCCCAAATTTCAGCCTAAACCGCGACTGGCTCGGCCTTTTTGTCCAGGTTAAGGTTGAACTCTTTGACGGCAGAGCGGGTGAACAGGCGGCCCACCATTCTAAAACCGCGCAAAAGCCACAACCCTAGATTTAGTACAACCAGAAGAGCTACCGGCACTGCCAGCAGAATCAGCGTCCAGTTAGCATCTTGAGGGTTATTGTACATAACATCGTCTATCTTTTCGGCCACAAAAGGCAGACCCATGCCCAGGAGGGCTACTACGGCCATGAGCCAACCAAAGCGCAAGCCCACCTGCCGGATAAACGAGAAGGTCTGGCTGTTGGTGATGCGCCCGGCAAAGCGTTGGCGAATAACATCTTGCAACCGAACCAGGGCGAAGATGAACGCTACCAGAAAGAGTACGAGGCATTCTACGACAAACAGCATTAGCAAGGAAGCCGTCGCTACCAGCGTACTGGAAGAATTCTCAGTGTAAAGGAAATATTCCGCCGCGGTGCTAATATTCTCGACCAGCAATGCTACTATCGGGGCGAAAAAGAGTACGAGAGCCAGGCTCATTATGATAGCGACGAGGAGCAGCACACCCGCGAAGCAAGCCATCACTTTGACTTCATTCCACATCAGCTTACGACCAATCTGGCGCATCGTCAGGGTCGAATTCTCACCCGGCGGGATTGTCCCGACGGCCACCGAGTCGAACTCAGGCAACCTTTGCCCGGTGTGGTCGGCTTCCAGAATGGCAACCGGGTATTGCAAAAGCCGGACTAGATCGGGCCGTAT
>JBBRBE010000231.1:0-8741 GCA_038206175.1 Chloroflexia bacterium | reverse complement strand
GTCGGGCTGATCGGCACGGGCGAGGCGCGTTACGCCCGGCCCGACGAAGCCCGCGCTTACGGGGCCGGACGAGGTCGCTTGCAAAAGGCTCTGCTGACCCAGTATCCGCCGACGGCTTTTCAGGGAGCGGCGGCAGGGCAGGAATGGCTTTACTCGCCCCACCCGGTCCGTCCTCTGACCGACCTGCACCTGCGCCCGCCCGCCGAACTGATCGCTTACTACAACGAGGCCGATTGGCCCGGCGCACTGGCGAACAACGCGCTGGTGGCCGCCCGGTGCGGAGCCTGGCAACCGGACGACGGCTTTGGGGCGGCCCTGCGCGAACGTTGCGTGGCGACCCTGGGCGAGGCTGCGCCCGACGCGACCCGGCAGAGGCTCGAAAGCGAACTGGCCGATATTGCCGAATTTGGCCTGGCCGAAGGGCTGCTGGCGGCGGCCTGGCTGGTCGAGCGGGCCGGGCCAACCATGCTGGCGGTCGCCCGACGACTGAGCGGTAGCCTCGTAGCGGGTTTGTTAGGTCTGCACGAAGGACGGCCCGAAACGAGTGGCGGCGGCAGGGCGGAGGGCGAGGATAAGGACAGTTTCAGCTTCGAGGCTTATACCGGCGGTCGGCCTGTGCGGATCGAGATCGGGGCTGGACGGCGGGAGGAGCTGGCCCCGGCCCTTCAAGACATATCCCCAGGAGCCGGGGAAGCGGGGCAGGTGGCGGCGGTGGCGATGCCGGGCGAGAGCGGCGAGTTGCCGATGCTGCATCCGCGTCTGGTGCTGGTAGGACTGGCCGGGCCTCTGGCCGATCTGGTGGTGCTAGGCCCGGCCCAGGCTCAGGCCGAAAGCGAAAGCGATACCGAAAATAATAACGGAGCCGACCCTGCGAACCAGGGCCGCATTGGGCTGGCGGTCGGGGCGCAGGTTGGCCCGGTCGTGCCGCCCGGTACGGCCCGGTTGGAGCTTTACGAGTCGAGCGGGGTCGGGCAGTTGCAACTGGGGCTGGATATTTTGAACGAGTGGCGGCAAGCGGCGGGCCAACCTGCGCTGCCGGTGCGCGAACTGGCGGCAGATGAAGCGGGCCAGGGCCAGGGCCGCACCGAGCGCGAGACGGTGCTGGCGCGGTTGGACTGGCTCAAACGGCATCACCCGGCAGCTTACTACGCCGCGCTGCTGTCGTCGGCTCCGACGCTGGCCCGGCGCGAGGCTCTGGCCGGGGCGGTGCGGCTTTCCGGCCTGACTTTGCAGGGGCCGGAGGTGAACCTGAGCGGGGTCGAAAGTCGGCTGGAAATTTCTAGTTCCACCGCCGAGGCCGAGACGGAGGTGATCCGGGCCGGGTTGGGGCTGATGCTGGAACCCGGCCCGGCCCGGCGACTGGTGGAGGCTCGTGGGGTGACGGCGTTTGCCGACCTGGACGACTTCGTGCGGCGGGTGGCTCTGGGGGCGGACGAGATCGAGCGGTTGGCCTGGGCCGGGGCGTTGGATAGCCTGGGAGAGCGGGCAAGCCTGGCGGGGAGTGCGGCGGCTATCGAGGCGGCGGGGCGGGCCTGGCAGGATTGGCGCGAACAGGCTCCGCCGCCCGGTGCGCCTCTGCCGGGTGAAGCGGTCGAGCCAGCCGAAAAGGGCGTTGGAAGCGGCCAGTTAAGCCTGTTCGACCTTTTTGCCAGTTCTGCCGACCCCCTGCCGCCGCCGCCTACCCGCGAGGAACCGGCCCCTCTGACCCTGACCCCTGCCGAGCCGATGACGGCCCTGGAAAAGCTGCGCCGGGCTTACCGGGTGCTGGGCTTTTTTACCGCCGCGCATCCGCTCTGGCTTCAACCGGCCCAGACCAATAGCGATGCGGGCCGGGACATTCCGGTCGGGCTGGATCAGGTCGGGACGGAGGAGACGGGCAGGCCGGGCCTGGTGGTGGGCCTGGTGACAGGGTTGCGGCGGTTGCCGATTGCTCCGGCAGGGGGACAACCGGGCGAGGCGGGCGCGGAACTGACCGTGGTGCAACTGGAAGATTGGGGCGGGCGGGCCTGGCTGCTGGTGCCGCCCGGTACGCCCACCGATGGAATCGAACTGGCCGAAGGAGTGGCCCTGACTGCCCGCGTGCGTCGCCTGACCCCGCCGACCGGAGCCGAGGCCGCCGGTTTGACCCTGACTGCCCTGGCGGTGGCTCCTTATCCGGCCCCGCCGGGTAGCCTGGCCGCGCCAGTGCTGGAAGATAGCAGCGAGGCCCAGCTTAACGCCGCGATTACGACTGCCGACCCCTGGACGGCTGCGCCTCCGACCGAGGACGGCGGGGCGGGCTGGTCGGATAGCCTGTTCGCCGGGCTGGGTATTGATCCGGCCCCACCGCCCAAAGGAACTTCGAGCGGTAGCGGAGGTGGTGGGGGCGGAGGCCGAGGTGGAAAAGCGGCGGCTCAGGCCCGGCCTGTCCAACGCTTGCGCCGGGTGCATATTCATCTGAGCGCGACCGATAGCGAGGAGGCCGACCTGGAACAGATGAACTTGCTCAAGGCGATCCTCCGCCGTCATCCGGGCGACGACCGTCTGGTGCTGTACCTGCCAGGGCCGGACGGCTCGACCGAACGGCTGGAGCCGCAAGGTTTAGAGGTGGCTTACGGCCCGCCTCTGGTCGAAGAAATCACGGCTCTGCTCGGCCCCAACTCGATTAAGCTGGAAGAACGCTAGGTCGAAATAGTTAACAACTGGATTTAATGGAAGAAACAAAGGTAGCACCCCCTGCAACTTTTGCAGATTACAAAAAAGACAAGCACAGGTGGATCTCGCTGGCAAACGGGGATTTCTATCCGCTCATTTTGGCCGAAGCCAGGCTTCTTTACACACCTGTTTTAGAGAGATTTGGCGAAGCCCTGCGTTCTTCTAACTCGTCCGAAGATTTATTTCGTAATATAATGAAACTGAAGCAAGACCTGCGCATACAGTTGCTGCGGGTTTTCAGGCGATACGTTAGCCCGGCCACTTCGGTAGAGATGCTCAAGAAGAAAATGGACACGGAAACCATCATCAAGGAATACGGTAAGGACTTCAGGCTCCTTGAAGATGTCTTGAAAGCTTTCGATGATAGGCCAATTCCAGATGACCCCATGTGTGTTTTGTTATGGGAATACAAGGACACAGGTAAAAAGGGATACGACCTCACCGAGTCGTTCTTCGAGCTTTTCCAGGCTCTCTACCCAGATTTTACCATTACAGGCCCAAAACGGGCTGGAAAAGATGTACTGGTCGGAACTATATTCAAGGATTACTCAACACCAGGAAGCCCGGTAGATTTCGTTATTTATGACACGGACGGTAAAACAGTGCTGGCGATTGGACTGGCTCGTTACGACGGCGACCGGGGCGGCTCCCAGGAAGATGATCGCATAGGCCAATATAAAAATACGGCGTCCGAAATATTAGGCTATGCCAGTACGAAAAAACTACCTGTGAAGATTATCTTCTTGAACGATGGGCCGGGAATGCTTTTGGGTTCAATGTGGGACGATTACGCACAAATTGAAAAGGATTGGGCGGGGAGGGCACAGATCGTGACGCTTAAAATGGTGCCGGAGCGCATCACCCGCGAATGGCTACTTTCTCCGGTGGAGTTTTAAGGATGGCGACTGGCGTACCAAAAACAAATACCAGATGGGCCAAAACCGATTTTGCTGACTTCTCGCCCGGTGGCTTCTCGGCTACGCTGATGTATGAGGGTAAACAGCCGGAAGTAGCTATTCTCGCCACCCTGCCCGCCACACCTCATGTGCTGTGGAACGAAAATGCCGCCCCAAATCGGCTTTATTATGGCGACAATCTGCCGATCCTGGCACATTTGCTAAACGATCCGCAGGTCTGTGGGCAGGTTCGGCTCGTCTATATTGACCCGCCCTATGCTACGAAGGGCGTGTTCCAGTCGCGCACGCAGGTAGATGCCTACCACGACCTTTTGACCGGCCCGGAATATATCGAATTTTTGCGCCAGCGTCTGGTACTGCTGCGCGAGTTGCTGGCCGAGGACGGCTCGATCTATGTTCACCTTGATCATAATATGGCTTTTCATATAAAGGTGATTATGGACGAGGTCTTCGGCGAAAAGAATTTCCGCAATTTCATCACCCGCCGCAAGAGCAGCCATAAAAATTACACCCGCAAGACTTACGGCAATATTGCCGACTACATCTTGTTTTACACCAAATCGGCTTCTTATGTCTGGAACAGGCCGGTCGAAAGCTGGACTGACGAGCGGAGCATAAAGGAATACAACTGCATCGAGGCCGATAGCGGCAGGCGGTTTAAGAAGGTTCCGGTTCACGCGCCCGGTGTGCGAAACGGGGCTACCGGGGGGACGTGGCAAGGAAAGTTGCCGCCGCCGGGTAAACACTGGCAATATACCCCGGACGAATTGGACAGGATGGACGGTCGGGGTGAAATCTACTGGTCGGCCAACGGCAACCCTCGCCGCAAAATTTACCTGGACAAGAGCGAGGGTGTGCCGCTTCAGGACATCTGGCATGGGTTCAGAGATAGCCAGAACCAGAACGCTAAAATAACCGGCTACCCCACTGAAAAGAATTCGGCGATGCTTGACGTTATTATCGAAGCATCCTCAAATCCTGGCGACTTCGTACTCGATTGTTTTGCGGGTTCCGGCACGACCCTTCACGAAGCCTCCAGGCTGAAACGTCGCTGGATTGGAGCGGACGAAAGTCCTGAAGCTCTCGAAACGATGCTGCGCCGCTTTGCCCACGGGGCAACTTCTATGGGCGATTATGTCACCAAATCGGAAAAACCCGCCTATCAACAATTGAGGCTGCTGGGAAGTGGCGATACAGCCGAGAATGAGGCGGAGCAATTAAATTTACAATCGAGCGACGGCAACGAGAAACATCACCCGGTGACGGATTTCGCTCTTTTTGGCAGCGAACCGGCGACAGGCGAAGTAAAGCATCTGGTGCAGTGCTGGCAAGACTGGATTTAAGGCATAAAAATTGCCACATTTTGAGGTAAAACTAGAGAGTTGAAACCTGGGCCAGCTAGAAGGCCCGGTTTTTTGATATAGATGTAAGTGAAGGAAGGGTTTGAACGATGGCTATTTTTCCGCTACTTCCGCTGATCGGGATTTTAGTCGGGTTGGTATCGCTGGTGCTGCTGGGTTTTGGGGTGTTCTGGATCGTGGGTTGGGTGCTGGGCATTGGCATTACCCTCACGCTTTTTGTAATCGGGCTGGCAATAGTGGCGTTTATGCTGCTAGGCCGCTTTGTGGTGTTGTTGGTGGCTGGTCGCTCTGGCGAGGATGAGCCGAACTCGGCCCGTTCCACCGAAAGCCAGTCTATCTTACGACCGGACGGTACAGCACTGAACGTGGAATTTTATGGCCCGCCGGACGCGCCGCCGATCATCCTGACTCACGGTTGGACGGCTAACAGCACCGATTGGTACTATCTCAAACGCCATCTGGCAAACCAGTTTCGGGTGGTTGTGTGGGATTTGCCCGGATCGAGTCGGTCGAGCCTGGCGAAGGACGGAAACTATCGCCTCGAACGGATGGCGGGCGACCTGGCTGCCGTGGTGGAACTGGTCGGGCGACCGGCTATCGTGGTGGGTCATAGCATGGGGGGGATGATTGCTCTTAACTTTTGCAAGCTTTTCCCGCAGTTGCTAGAGCAGCAAGTGGCCGGGCTGGTCTTGATGGACACTACTTACATCAATCCAACCCGAACTGCACCGGCCAGTGGATTTTTGACGGCGATTCAAAAACCGATTCTCAGCCCGCTAATGTACTTGATGATCGGGTTGTGGCCGGTAGTGTGGCTGCAAAACTGGCTCAGCTTTTTCAATGGGACGGCTCATATTCAGCAACGCTTTGGCTCTTTTTGCGGTAGCCAGACCCGCGGCCAACTCGACCATATGGCTTACCTGCAAACTATCACGCCGCCCTGGGTTATCGGTAAGCAGATGCTGGCAATGTTCAAACATAACACGACCGAAACCCTGCCCCGCATCAACGTCCCGACCCTGATTATTGTGGGCGACAACGACCGGGGGTGTGTACCGCAGGCCAGCCATTTTATGCACTCTCAAATTCCTGGTTCGCAACTGGTCGAGATTACTCATTCGGGCCACGTCAGTATGATGGAGCAGCCAACGCAGGTTCTGGCTGCGCTCGGCGAATTTGCAAACCGGGTGAGCCGATCTGAAACGAAAACGAAGCAACGGAGTCTTTAGCCTGATACTTAGAACAAAAAAGCTTTAGAAAAGTTCCGCTTTTTATTTTGATGATGGAACTTCGGCTATTTTCAGATTAATTTTACTCCTAAATAGCCTCACGAGAGCCTGAGCAGGTGTAGAGGGTTCCCAAACCACCTATTCTGGGAACTTTAAGCCCGTTATAGGGGCCGATAGTGTACCTATAACATTGCCAAACTGCATCTGACTGAGGCTATATTCTACCGGGGTCCAAAAGTGTTTCATTTCTGACACAACCACCGTTTGGGCGGCCCTTCGCTTAAATTTTATTTTCCTGCCTCCAAAGTAGTTTCATTTCTGACACAGCCATCACAGAGCTTTCCCTCTTTTATGAATTACAAACTGATCAAACAACTCAAAAAAAAGGTTCAGAGCTTCTTCTTCACTTGAGGAGTGAGCAAGAATTATTTTATGCCATAGAAAATGTGCGTGGGGACTGTCTGCTTTAGCTGACAGAGGAAACGCACTCCTTATCCGCCAAAGGCGGTCTTCCTCTCACTTCCCCTGGTACAAATGGGTGTATTGAGCCTAAAGTTACGCTATAATGATGTTATGTAACCTGTAATCGCAACGGTCTTTGACCTCTTAGCGTAGGTTGCCAACGGGCCAGCTTAAGTATAGCGAATGGTAACATTCCCGGTTTTAAGCCAGACTTGAACCGTCCCCCGCTGGTTAGGCGTTTCGGCAAGTTGCCTAATCAAGTGTAACTTTCTCCCAAGCCGACTGAGTTAGTCCCTCAGCGATTGTCACCCGTCTTAACGTAGCAGGGCAACCTGGCTGCAAGCCCCTTCATTTTTGGAGCGGTAGGTGACTAATTCAACAGGTATTATACTAGATAGAGTACACCTAAGAAATCTTATATTACGGTCGCTTCCATCTTCATAGGCTGTAGGAGGAGTCAATGCTTTTAGTAGGCTTGTTTGCTGTACTTAGTATGATATTATTTATATTGTGGATTATAAATTATCGGAACGGTTTTCTATATAAAGGAAATAAACGATTTACATTACTTTTGCTTGCAGTTATGGGGTTAAGTGAAATAGTTATAATTGGTTCCCTTATAGGAATTTGGTTAGCAACCCATTAAAGGGTGAAGTGTTGGTTTGGCTTTTTAGGCGGTCGGCCCCGTCGCTTTGGTGCTAGATAAGGCGAGGGAGTGTATGGCAGTGGTAGAAGGTTTGGATGAGCTGGTCAAGTACCAGAACGACGGTTTTAAAGCCTCATTTCGGGCGGTAAAACCCGGCCTTGACGCTCGAAACCTGTGTGCGGCCATGTCCGTCCTGGAATGAATTTCGGGCTGAGGTATGAATGTCGGTCTGAAACCGACAGTTAAAAAGCAAATGTCGAGTATTTAGCAATCGGTTTCAACCGATTTTGATAGCTCAGCCCGGAATTCATTCCAGGGCGAATGCAAAGTCCGGTTCTGGCCTGTCCTTTCTCGCCCGGTGCTGAATTGTCACGCCCTACGGGTGTGAGCGAAGCGAAGAATCTTCTTGATTTACCTCGATCTTGCTTATTGAAGAAGATTCTTCGCTTCGCTCAGAATGACATGTCGTGAGAGGGCGTGACATTAGCCGAGAAGGACTTTGCATTCCACCTGGTTCGACCGCGACGTAACCTTGACGCTTTCTGCAAAACCTTAACTTGTAGCCTACTATATTAGCCGTCAGGTCCGAAATGTTGTGCTTAAGTAGAGATTTCTTTTATCTGGCGTTCCAGTTCAGCAATCTGCGCCTGTAGCTCTTCCAGAGTGGGTTCGCTACTTTTAGCAGCCTGGTTCATCTTCAGGATGGATAACTCTCTTTCGGCTACACTTTTTTTTCTAACCACCCCGGCCTCGCGGTGACGCGCAGCTATATACTCCACCAGTTCTACATCGAGAGTTGCTTCCCAGCCCCGGCCTAAACCAGCCCTTAGTTTCTCGAAGCTGAACAAATCGGCTACCGAACAAACAAAGCCTGGCAGATATTCGCCACCTTCTAATTTCTCGTCACCCCGGAAGGTTCGGGAACGCCATTCGGGTTGGCGAAACTCGTGTACCACCTCTTTACTAAGGTCAAGTATCCAGACCAGGCCAACCCCAAAGCGGCGGTAGTCTTCCAGTTTGGTGGGCCAATAGTCATCGCTATCTTCGTTCTCATGCTCAACGGGTAGAGGATAGCAGTCCTTTCCAGCTATAACTTCCGGCTGGTTGATGAATTCAATTACCACAGCGGGCGGCGTAATCGCAAAATCTCCTTCGCCGGTCTGGATTTTGCGTTCGGTACTTATCAAGGTAATCGGTGAGCAGCGTAAAGTAGGAGCTTCCCGCTCCGTGTCAATAAGGTAGCCCAGATTGCCGGTAATATCGCCTAGAGCGTAACGGCTGGTGTGAGCAGTGAGGGTCTGGCTTAAAAAGGTTTCCATAAAACCCTGTTTGCTAAAGGCATTAGGAATTCGCCGGACTACCAGTTTACCTTTGACCAATTCAGACCGTTTGTACAGGTCGGCACTATATTTTCGTAAAGCTTGTTTTAATC
>JBBRBE010000230.1:0-8887 GCA_038206175.1 Chloroflexia bacterium | reverse complement strand
GGGCGGGTTGGAATTGGAAGCCGAAGTTGTAGCCGGAGCCGTCACCTCGCCGCCACAAGCCGCCAGCAAGAGCGACAACAAGACGGTCAGCCCTCCCAAAAAGGTTTCGGCCCGGCGGTTTCTTAAAACTAATTTACTCATTTTCTCCTACTTAATTTAACCCCTTAAACCGGGGCTTCCTGGCGCAATCGGGCCAGGTTCCAGATCAAAATGCGATTATCGGTGGCGCAGATCAGCCGTTCCATATCGGGCGAGAAGATAACCACCACTTTACGTCCGGTAAGGCCCAGGTCGAGTTGCAAAACCAATTGAGGCGGATGTTGCAGGATGCCTTCTGCGGCCAGTTCCCACAACCGCAAAAGCCCGCCTTCGTCTACTGCCGCCAGCATCCGGTTATCCGGGCTGAAAGCCAGTTCGCGCAAAGGGCTTTCTCCGGCTAAGAGGTCTACGAAGCGGTCTTCGCGTAAATCCCACAGTCGCACAATCGGCACAAGTTCGGTTGGTTCATAGCGTGACAGGGCTTCGGCCTGAGTTTGCAAGGCCCAGGCCGGGTTAGGTTGCCGCCCCCGCCGGGCCGAATGGCCCAGTTGAATTGCTCCCGGCAAGGTACTCATTGCCACCACCATCTCGAACCCGCTAGGACTGAAAGCGAAAGCGGTCAGTTTCTCGCGGCGCGGTTCGATTGCTCGAAACCATCGCCAGCCGGTGTAAACATTTTGCAAAAGAATACCTTGCCCGCCCAGCGTAGCCACCCGCGTTCCGTCCGGGCTGAAAGTTAGCCCCCAAACGCCGCTTTCCGGGTCGGGCTGGGCCGGGCCGATTTCGACCGGGTAGGCTCGGAGTGGTTGCACCTGTTCGGTTTCCAGATTCCAGAAGCGGGTTTGACCGTCCTCGGCACACCAGGCCAGCCGAGATCCATCTGGGGTGAAAGCTATCGGCGCAAAACCGTTTTTGCCTCGCAACATCAAGCCTTCTTCCACTACCAGGGATTGCAACCGGTCGTTGTTCCAGTTGCCCACCTCGATCCCGCCCGGTTTGGCCCAGGCAAACTTGCCGCCCGCTTGCGGAACGAGGAAGCGGTAATCCTGGAGACCGGCGGGGGTTTGGTACTGGGAGGTTAAAAAGGTTTGCGGCGTACCGAGCGTGGCACTTTGTACCCGACCGGCGTTCCAGTCCCAGAATTTAACTTCCGGTGGAAACATAACTCCTTTGCGCCCGCCCGCCTGGAAATGTACCATCCCGCCGTCGCTGACGGTAAAGACATTTGCGCCGTTAGCGGTAAAACCGAGGGTAGAGACGTGATAGCCGCCGTGGGCTGCGAAAGTTTTCTCCAAGCCGGGCCGTCCGCCGGTCTTTTCTTCGCTGAGGCCGGTACGCGGGTCCGCTTCGAGCAGGAGCGGGCCGCGTACCTGGTCGCCGGTGCGGACGATGCCCTCCGGCGTCCGGCGAAAACGACGTGAAAATTTGATGAGAGAGAGCAAGAAGGGGTTCTGAACTGAGGCGGTTCCGTTTACGAACGGCTCGAAAGCGTTGAGCGTCCCCATGAACTGAAAGACCGCCAGACCTGCTATTGCCAGCGATGCCCCCAGGCCCCAGGCAAAAATTAGGTTGTCCTTGACGGTAAAGATGTGTGCGGCTACGACGACGAGGCTAAACAGGCTGAACAAAGTGCCTAGAGCCAGGATCAGGCCCAGGGTCAGGCTTGCCAGCGTATCCACCCAGCCCGGTGCTTTTAGCCAGAGCCGCAAAAAGGTGTTGAGAGCGTAACGTATTCCAAAAACAGTCAGGCATAGAAAGAAAAAGCTTACTACAAAGCCACTTACGTTGAAGCGTGGACTATCCAGGAAGGCTATGTTCTCGCCATAGCCGATCACTCCAAAGTAGCCCCAGGCTGTTGTGCCAACAATCCAGAGTAAAGCCAGGAAGAACTCATCTAATCGTGGGCGAGTACGTATTGAAGTCGTCATATTTGAGCCTTTTGGGTAGGGTTGGGGGTTAGGGTTTGGTTAGTAAAGGAGCGTGTACATGGTTGGAGTTCGTAAGTTTTGCATTGCTGTAAATCTAATCAGCTAACTACTACCCTACTTTGCCCCAGACCCTTAACCCGGCCCTTTAATCCGACCTTCTAACTCCTATTTCTTGTCAGCCCGCATGCCGGAAGCCGAAGGGACATCCCGGCGCACGTCCTGCACATCGCGCACGCTGTGCAGCTTGTTAAGGACTCGCGCTAATTGTTCCAGATCGGTCACTTCGACCGTGAAAGTAATCATGGTCATGCCTCGCAACGGGTCTTGCACCGTGCGAAATTCACCCATGTTGATCTTTTCGTCGGCAATCAAAGTTGAAATATCGCGCAAAAGACCTACCCGGTCGCGGGCTTCCATTCGCACCGGCACCCGGTAGTATTCCTGCATATTATCGCCCCAGTCCACCCGTGTCAGACGGCCCTGGTTTTCCTCCGGCACGTTCTGCACGTTCGGGCAGTCATTGCGATGGACTGAAATGCCCTTCGTCCGAGTGACATACCCCACAACACCGTCTCCCCGCATCGGGTGGCAGCAACTTGCAATGGTGGTATAGACTCCGCCCAGGCCCGAAACGGTCAGGGTGGAGGGAGCAATCTGGGCCTGAGACGAGGCCGGAGCCAGACTAACCCGGCTAGGCTGATTAAATTCAGGCAGAGCAGTCTCGGTATGGCGGGTGGCTTCCAGCAGCCGTCCCGTCACCTGCCCCATGCTTACGCCGCCATAGCCGACCGCTGCCAGAAAGTCATCCAGCTTATCGAACTTGGGAAAATAAGAGGCAACCGTTTCGTACTTGATATTGGTCAGGCCCAGCCGTTTGAGTTCGGCATCCAGGCTTTGCCGACCGTGCGAAATATTTTCGTCGCGTTCTTCACGGCGGAACCATTGCTTGACTTTATCCCTCGCGCTGGCGGTTTTGAGGTAGCCCAGGTTAGGGTTTAGCCAGTCCCGGCTTGGCCCTTTGCGGTTCTTGGTCTGGCTAATCTTGATAATCTCGCCGTTTTGAAGCTGGTAATTAAGTGGCACGATCCGGTCGTTCACCCGCGCTCCGCCGCATTCGTGACCGACCTGGCTGTGAATACGATAGGCAAAATCTATCGGGGTAGCTCCGGCGGGCAGGTCTATAATGTCGCCTTTGGGCGTAAAAACATAAATTTGATCCTGAAAGACATCGTTTTTGAGCGAGTCCACAAATTCTTGTGGGTCGTTTTCGTCTTTCCAATCTAAAAGGCGACGGAGCCAGGCGATCTTGGCCTCAAACTCGACATCGCGTTTGCCTCCTTCTTTGTACCGCCAGTGGGCCGCAATGCCGTATTCGGCCACCTGGTGCATGTCTTTAGTGCGAATCTGCACTTCCAAAGGACGAGCTTCCAGGGCGTTAACGGCAGTATGGAGCGACTGATAGAGGCTTTCTTTGGGATTGGCAATGTAATCGTCGAATTCGCCCGGCACGGGTCGCCACAGCGTGTGAATGACCCCTAACGCTCCGTAGCAGTCGCGCACATCTTCCACCACGATCCGAATACCCAGTGCATCGTAAATCTGGTCGAGTGGTACATTCTTGCGCTTCATCTTTTTAAAGATGCTGTAAAGATGCTTGGGTCGGCCTTTCACCTCGATAAATTTGATCCCGGCGGATTTAAGTTCTTTCTCGATTACGGCTTGCACTCGCTTCAAGTACCGATCCCGGCTATCGCGCTCTTTCTTGTTCTCGAAAGCGGCCAGCAGTTCGTGGTATTCCTGGGGGTAGAGATACTGGAAGCAAAGGTCTTCGAGTTGCCATTTGATAAGCCAGATACCGAGGCGGTTAGCCAGGGGAGCGAAGATTTCGAGGGTTTCGGTAGCGATTTTGATCTGTTTGGCCGGGGACTTAAACTCTAAAGTTTGCATGTTGTGGAGGCGGTCGGCCAGTTTAATCAGTACCACTCGCACATCGTCTACCATCGCCAGGAACATTTTGCGCAGATTTTCGGCTTGCTCGTGTGTCTCTTGCTGGGCGCGGGTACTCTGGTCGTCCACCGGCGTCCATTTGATCCGGCTAAGTTTGGTTACACCGTCTACCAACCGGGAAACTTTCTCGCCAAAAGCCTGGTGAATCTGTTCGAGCGTGACGGCGGTATCTTCCGGCACATCGTGCAAAAGGGCCGCTACGATTGTATCCCGGTCGAGTTGCATGCGGGCGCAGGTTGTCGCCGCCGCAATCGGATGAATTACGTAAGGTTCGCCGCTATTACGTTTCTGGCTGGAATGAGCCTGGATTGCAAATTGAATTCCGCGCTCGACCACCGGCCAGTCCGCCGAGGGCAGGTAAGTCTTGATCGCTTCCATCAGCCCGGCGGAACTACTCGCGGTCTGGTCGGCGGCTTCGGGGGTGGGAGGTGGAGGCGGCGTAACCAGCGTCGCTCCGCCAAATTCCTCTAAATCAATCGCCATAAAACCCCGTTCCTCTCTTCCCGGTGGTTTCCTCCGACCCCTGGCATCTATGGCGGGGGTGAGGAGCCTTTTGGCCCTTCCATTTGTCCGGGGTCAACCCTTACATCCTTACAAGTACAAAAATACGGGCCGCTAGTGGCACTATGCGTCGGCCCGTTGCCTGTACCTTTTTTTAGACTGTTTGCTATAACCGCCCTCAAGATTATACAATGAGCCAGAGACGACTTTGTTCATGCGGTAGCAGATTAAGCAGTCATTCCAACTAACTTTTTATTGCTTCAATTTTAGTCTAAGCAACGAGCGATGTCAACAAAATGAGAATTTGAGTTGCGTTAGTTCCCGATCATACCCCTGGGATGAGATAAGGAGAAAAAGGTTTTTGAACAGGCCCATTATCGTAATCGGTCAGGGGCCGTTACCACCCGAACTGGCCGAGGCAGGAGAGGGAGAGCAACGCCTTAGCGCACCGGGTATCCGGGCCTGGCATTTCGCCCGCGCCCTGCGTGAGGCCGGACATGCGGTGGCCCTGGTATCGGTAATGCCTCAGCCCCTTATAGCGGCCCTTCCGCGCCACTTAGAGCCAGATTTCACCCTCTACTCGCTGGCCGAAGCGGATGTAACCGGCGGCGCGGCCCTGGCCCGGCTAGAGCAGGAATTCGAGCCGGAAGCGGTGGTAGCCGCCAGCGTCTGGCCGAGCTATCTGGCAAGCCTTTATTTTTCGCCTCAATTGCCTCTCTGGGCCGATCTGTTTGGTAGTCCCCTGGCCGAGGGTCAGGCTAAGGCTGTCCAGGCCGGGGATGATGCTGTCCTGGAACCATTTGCCCGCTTTGAGCGAACCGTCTTGCGTCGGGCCGACCGGGTAAGCGCGGTTTCGAGCTACCAGGAGTACGCCACGGTCGGTGCGCTGGCAACCCACGGACGGCTTAACCGGGCCAGCGACGGCTACCGCCTGGTTTATACTATTCCGGCCACGCTCGACCCGGCGGTAGAAGAAGCTTCCGCGCAACCTTTCTTGCGCGGGCCAGTCGTGCCGCCGGAGGCTTTCGTGGTGCTGTGGAGCGGCGGTTTTAATACCTGGACTGATATTGACACGCTTTTTAGAGGGCTGGAAGGCGCGATGCAACGCTGCCACGACCTACACTTTGTCTCGACCGGCGGAGCTTTGCCGCCCCACGATAGCCAGACTTACCCGCGCTTCCAGCAGTTGACGGCGGCTTCGCCCAACTGCGACCGCTATCACCTGCTGGGCTGGCGACCTTATAGCGGTTTACATAACTATTACCTGGAAAGCAATCTGGGTCTGGTTCTCGACCGTTGGAGCTATGAAGGAGTGCTGGGTAGCCGTACTCGTCTGCTGGACTGGCTGCTCTACGGTCTGCCCGCCGTCACCACCGTTACGGCAGAGCTAACGGTTGACCTTGTGCGTGAGGGGTTGGCCTGGTCTTTTCCGCACGGCGACGGCCCGGCCCTGGCGACGCTCCTGACCGGCCTGGCTGCTGACCGGGCGGGCCTGGGCCGCCACCGGCAGCGCGGTTCTCAGTACGTCCGGGATCGCTTTGCCTACTCGCGGGCTTGCGAACCACTTCTGGAATGGGCTGCCGCGCCCCGGCGTGCGCCCGATGCCGATCTGCCGCTTCCAGTTCTGAACGAAGCTTCGGCTCCGGCCCTCGAACGCCTCCTGGCTGACCACCGTTCTCAGCTCGAAGCTAAAAACTTGCAGATAAAAGCTCTGGAAACCTGGGCGGGCGAGATGGAAGCCCGCCTCAAAGCCAGGCCGAAGGGCAGGTTAGCTTCGGGTCTGACAAAAAACTGGCCTGGAAAGAAAAAACAATGAATGTTGTAGAAAGGAAAAACTTTAAATGAGCGGACTACATTCGCATCGCCATTCCCATTCTCATTCCGACCCTAACGAACATGCGACTAAAGGTAACGTTATTCGCTGGGCCAGATTTTACAACGTTTTTTCGGACAGGCTACTGAAAAAAAGTGATCCAACCATTTTAAGTCTGGCCGGGGTGAAATCAGGCTCGGCAGTGCTAGATGTCGGTTGCGGGCCGGGTAGCCTGACTATCGCGGCCAAGAAGCAGGCCGGGGCGAGTGGGCCGGTGTACGGAATTGATGCCTCTAGCGAGATGATTGAGGTAGCCCGGCAGGAGGCGCAACGGGCCGGACTGGAAGTGAATTTCGAGCCAGGGTTGGCCGAAAAATTGCCTTTCGAGGACGCGAAATTCGAGGTGGTACTGAGCCGTCTGGCTTTTCATCATTTACCGGGCGAGCTAAAAACCCAGGCGACGGCGGAAATTTACCGGGTGCTGAAACCGGGCGGGGTTCTCCTCGTCGTAGATTTTGACCCGAATACTTTGCCCGGCCCAAATTTCTTGAAAAAGTGGCTGACTGCTCGAACGCACGGGATGATGCAGGTAGATGTGCGCGATTACATACCGATTTTAGAGGCAAATAATTTTAGTCGGGTCGAATCCGCTCCGACCGGCCACCGCGCTCTCGCTTACGTCAGGGGTTTCAAAACCATCTAGTCGAATAGCCCGTTAAACCTTAATCTTCTTCGATTTCGATCTCGGCTTGCAGCCGGTCGCGCTGGCGAAGTAGCGGCTCGGTGCGGCGACTGCTGGCCGCGACGAAGAGGAAAAGCACGTAAACCAGAGCCGCCAGCACCACACTGATAGTCAGCCAGAAGAGGAATTGCAACTGCAAGACGACCGATACTGCCACCAGTACACAGCCAACCAGCGTAATACCCATCGTCGTAACGGCACAGCCGACCCCGAACTGGTCGTCCGTATCTTTGAGGGTCGTGCTAACCTCGATCAAGCGTTGCTGGGCGTCGCTCATTTCTTCGGCACTGCTTTCGCTCGGCACTAACTGGGCGATGCCGTCGCGTTGCTCGACCAGCAATTCCGTACCGCAATTCAGACAGGCAAAGCGTTCGATCTCGGCGGCAATCCGCAGTCGGGTTTCGCAAACGGGACAATTGAGGCGTAAAACTTTCTTGTCGGCCATGTTTATCGGCTGCCTTTGTTCTAGCGTTTGCGGCGGCTCACGATCAATCCCACGCCCGCGCCGACAATCACCACAACCAGCGCGGCGATGATCACGAAGGCCAGCGTGTTATCGCTGGCAGGCGTCGCACCACCGCCCTGTCCGGCCTGGGCCAGACCCGGACTTAGAATTAGAACCGTCATCGCCAGAGCCACCAACGCAATTCCCAAACCGCCCCAGGCCAGCCCACCCCGTCCCCGCCGTCCCATTTTCTCCACCAAACCGCCGCCGCCTTGTTAAAATGCCAGATTTTCTTTCCCTGTGGCTACCGGGTAGTATAGCACATCGGCGGCTTCCCTCGGCTTATCCGTCCCAAATAGAAAAATTCTATAGATGACATGTAGCAATATAGCTACTTACCTATTCTCTTATTGACATTGCCATGCTAAAATAACATTGGTGTGAGTGGCTAATAGTTGTTTTTGATTACGTTGCGTCACAGGAGCTATTAAAATGGCTAAAAGAGTTAATAATCAGCCCAATACGTCAGTAGTCTTACCTCGTGAAGACCGAGAGCGTTTAGAAGAACTAGCTCGTGAGTTTGGTTACACACAGACACGAGGGGCCGGTGCTGGTAAGATTGGCAGCATTTCAGCCTTAATGTCGGCCATAGCCAAAGGCGAACTTACTTTACAGAAGAAAAATTTGGACGTTACTAAAACAAATTAGGGTGACTTAGTTATGAACACTGCTGGTGACGAAACTGTATATACCGAACCACTCAAACCTCAAAAACGAGCAGCTAAAAATAGGCTAGTACAATTTCCGCGTGAGCATCAGGATAAGATTGAACCATTCTTTTCGTCATTAAAAGTACAACTTTATCAAAATGATGCAGCCCTTGTTCTAGCTCAAATGGATGATGCAACAGTTGATTGTATTATCACATCCCCTCCTTACTATGGTCAACGCGATTATGGGGTAGAAGGTCAGCTAGGTTTGGAGGCCCATCCACAAGATTATATAGACCGTTTAGTTAGAATATTTCACGAAGCCAAACGAGTGCTTAAACCAACAGGTAGCTTGTGGGTCAATATAGGTGATACATATTGGAGTGGTAAAGGTAAAGCTCATAGCGTCGATCAAAAACAAAAGAACCGAAGGTTTGAGCGGCCCCAAGATAAAGCAGGTCCTCGACCCTGGTGCGTGCCAAAACAGCTTTTACTAATACCTCACCGCTTTGCTATTGCGATGCAAGATCAGGGCTGGATAGTGCGTAATGATAATGTGTGGCAAAAACCTTCACCTACTCCTGATCCGGTAAAAGACAGATGCGCTGTTACTCACGAATATATGTTTCATTTTGTTAAGCAGCGAAAATACTACTTTGACACTGCTGCGGTTTCAGTTCCTTCCAATGGAAAGCGTAAAAC
>JBBRBE010000229.1:0-8953 GCA_038206175.1 Chloroflexia bacterium | reverse complement strand
ACGGGTGGCCCAACCGGGTGAATGGCGTTCCAATCTCAGTCAGGGTGCTCATCCTCGACCAGCCGCCTTGCTGCCCGCCGTAGCGCAAGCCGCTGTTCGGAGCGTGGTGGCCCTGGGGTTGGATTTTGCGGTTGTGGATATAATGCCGCTGGAGGACGAGCCGGTAGTGATTGAAGTAAACTCCGGTGGAGATGTTGTTGACATAATTGCTATGTCTGGAATTGACATCATAGGAGTACTATGTCGCCTGATCGAGTCGAAGGTTGAGGGGTGTTGGGACCCCCACGAAGTGCCACCACGGCTGGAGCAGTCCGAGTGGGAGAGCGAGATAGAGTATGCATGGGACCGCATCGCTCGTAAAGCGGAAGAACTCGCCCGGCGTCGCTCGGAGGCAAGGCCGAGCTAATCTGGCAATTGTAATTCCGAGCACAAATGCTTACGCTTTCCTGTAGAATATAAATGCAGGAACCCTGGTCCGAGAATTACCTATAGATCATCAGAAAATAAATCAGACAAATCAGGCCAGGTTAAGCGGCCCAGGTGTCCAAAATGGTACCAGCCAAAGCTTTAACTTCGCCCGGTTTGGCTAACAGGTCTTGCAAGGCCGCTTCGACCCCGGCTACCAATGCCTCGAACGTGGCGAAGTAGCGATTGTGAGTAGCCGCCCGTTTAACCCGTCGCCACAAATGTTCAATCGGATTGTAGTCCGGTGAATAAGCGGGCAGTTGATAGACTTCCAAGCGGTCGGCGTGGGCTGCTACAAACTCTTTAGTCGTGCGAGCCGTGTGGTAACGCGCCCCGTCTTGGACGATAATCACCTTGTGATCGGGCTTGGTGTGTTCTAAGACCATCCTGAGAAAGTCGCAGTAGGTTTCGGCCTTAAACTTGTCGGTGTGGCCCTGGTAGAACAACTGACCCGTGAAGTAATCGAGCATTCCAAAGACCTTGTAGCCACGCCGAATGCCGGTGGTGGCTACCACTGGCTGTTGACCCTTGACGGCCCAGGTGTAGGACAAACTCCCCCACTGGGCAAAGCTCGCTTCATCGCCAAATAGGAGTAAGGCTCGTTCGGCCCTGGCTTTGTTAACGATACTCGGCCACTCCTTTTCGAGCCACTCGGCCCGCCGCAGTGGGTCGAGGTGGTCGCTCTCAAAACGAGCTTTTTGATAAGAAAAGCCCAGCTTACCCAAAAGAGCCGCGACATAACGCGGGTGGAAACGCTGACCAAACTCCTGCTCGATAAGTTGGGCGACCAGGGCGGCGTTCCACAAGCCGGTAGCGTAACCACACCCGGTTGGGCCAGCCTCAAGCTTGGCTTTAAGCTCTTGGAGTTGAGGTTGACTTAGCCGGGCGGGACGGCCTTTCTTAGGGCCATACTCCAGGGCCGCCTCACCCTTATGCAAGAAAGCCGACAGCCAGGCATACACGGTGCTGGTGGCAACCTCTAAACGAGCGGCAATTAGTTTCGGGGCTTGTCCGCAGGCCAGCCATTGGAGGGCCGTAATGCGTTTGACTAACTGAGTCTGTTTTTGTTTGAGAGCGGTCTGCCAGCGTTGGTCAAGCAAGCGACGAGTGCTGGTGGTAAAATGGATGATAAAGTTCAAGGGATAGCTCCTGTAATATTTTGGTTATTTTTGGTTTGTTACAAGGGTACGCTATCCCTCCTATTTTGTCACCTACTTTCTATTTTATTTTCTGATGATCTATAGCAGTAACGGGCCGCGCTCAGCGCGACCTTTGAGACAATCTACCAGTAGAGTTTCCAATGAAGCCTTGCGTAAGGCCCCGGTCAAAGAGCCGGTCAACGCGTTATCCGTTAGAGGCAAACTCAGAAGGGGAGCAAGCAAAGGCAGACGTGGTAGCAAAGCCGGGTTTAGCTGCTCAAGCTGGATTGATAAGTGGGCAGTTTGTTCCTCCGACGTCCAATCGGCACTCAACTCAAACAAACTGCGCCAGATTGCTTGCCAGGCCAGATAAGCCATCTGAGTGCCATAGGACTGGGCTGCTCCACCATAGGTCGTCAGTCCCTGGGCGGTCGCCAACTTGACCACTTCAGCTACCAGGCGGGATTTGCCCAATCCAGCCTCTCCGCTAAGTGCCACAATCTGGCTGTGACCTTGCCGGGCCAGTGCGATAGTTTGATCAATCAAGGTCAATTCCGGAGTGCGGCCTAGCATCGGCCAGCGATAATCCGGCTCGTTTAACCCAATCGGTTCCGCCTCGATTCTGCCAATCAGGTTATAGACTTTGACCGGTTCGGTTTTACCTTTTACCTGTAGATCTGGTAAAAGTTGCCAGCTAAAATGAGGTTCGGCTCCGGTAGCTTGCCGCACCGATTGGCTAACCAGGATTTGTCTCTCCCCCGCTTTTTGCATCAGGCGGGCAGCCAGGTTCACTTCGTCACCCAGTACGCCGTAAGTATGGCGTGAAGAACACCCATAAAGGCCGGTTCGCACAGTACCCTGACTCACTCCAATCCCGATCTGCTGCACCCAACTCAAAGTTGGTGGAGGAGTTCGTAATGTCAGGGCTACCCGTAAAGCGCGTTCTACCTCGTTTTGGTGCGCTACCGGTGCTCCAAATGCAAAGTAAACGTAGCTGCCCTTATCGCCGATAATCAGGTCGAGCAAATTACCATCGTAAGCACTGGCAACGGCTTGAGCCCAGCGTATGAAGTGATCAAGTTTAGCTTCGGCCTGATCGTCTCCATCATAATCCAGTCCCTCGAAGCGCAAGAAGAAAACGACTGCCGGGCGTAATTCGGTTAAAAAGCCGCCCATCCCAGCCTTGAGACGCGCATAAATGGCCGGTAACAACCATGACCTCAGCTGTTCCTCGCTGACTGCACCCTCTTCAGGCTGAAACACCAGTTCATCCCAGAAACGAGCCCCCGCAACCTGGGGCAAGTGCTGCACTAAGGCCAGGTCGTTACCCTCGCTTAGCTCGATTACTCCCACTTTCTCACCAAGCGCCGTTCGTACTTCCGGCGTCAACACAATCTGTCCAGGTCGGGCAAAATGTTCAGCCTGCACCATGCGTTCGACCGTAACGCCAGCCAGCACATCCAGCAATTGCATATCCGGGTCGCCTACCACCAGCCGTCGCACCGGTCCTGCCGCTATTGCCACCTTGAGGGCGATTACTATTTCCCCGACTCCACCGATTTTGAGGTGTCCCAACCTTTCCATTGTTTGTTGCATCTTCCAACTGGCGGTTACAGCCAGGTGCGCTGTGTCTTCAATTGGGCCATCAAACCAGCAAGTAATTGCATCCCCACTAAAGCCGATCACGCTGCCCTGGTAACGATGAACATGTTCAATTAGAGCTTCGTAAATCTGGTTGAGATACTGAGTAAGTTCTTCGGCTCCTCGGCCTGGACCTAGTAAGCCTGCCAGCTTTTCGCTTAAAGGGGTAAAGCCTGAAATATCGGCAAACAAAGCTGTACCAAAGGTTCGGTCGGCCAGGGGAATGGCCCGATTTAAGGCTCGATAACGGTCGATTGGTAGAAACGTCGAGAGGTTCATCTGTGCTAACACCTGACCCTGTAATGCTTTTAAACTGAACGTTCTCAGTTTAAATTTACTGAGATTTAGATAAAACTTAGTAGCTATTCACCCTAGCAGCAAAGTAGAGTGGAGAAGAGGGTGTGTTGATGGGGGTGAATCCCTTCGTGTTAGCACACCCGTAGAGTTGCACATCCCCCTTGCAAGGGTCGCGCCCTTACACCCGGCCTGAATAGTTACAAACTTGATTTGATTTTGTTGGTTCTAAACCTGATAGCTCTAGAAGGGACCTTTTAGTACCAATCTTTGTAAGCTAAATTCGCCTATAGAACCCCCAGAAATTGCGTAGCTGAGTAAAAATATAGCTGGGTGTGTGAACATAAGTGTAAAAATTTTTTGGATCCCGCCAAACTCAACCTAACGCACCTTAACAATATTAAATATAACATTGCAAGCTTACAAAACAGCTTACAAAGAAGCTTGTCCTTAAACAGTTAGTCTCAGGTTTTCTTATAGCAAATGGGCAAGAGGGTTTTCGCGTTGAAAAGGGCCATCAATTGTTTTACCGGCCAGGCAACCAGCATTTCTCGGACGGTTTTTGTTGGCACTTGCCCAAAAAGTTGGCTTTCTAATTTTGCCAACCCTTTAACGCAGCATTACCAGCATCTCAACAATTCCAGTGCCCTCTTGCAAGCTGCCGAGGGCTTTGCCCACTATGCTGCCGGGGGGGATCGGCGAAGAAGCTCGCCGGGCGTGACCTGCAACACTGGCCGCTTCCAGCAGATCCCCCGGTTGGATGGCTCCCCCTTCCGCACAAACTTTCACCGGGATCCGCCCCGCCAGGGCCAGGGCCAGCCCACTGTTTTCCTGCTCGGCCAGGCTATTTGCTCCCAGCATCATCCCCGGTCGGGTCGAGATAACCCCCGCCACCGCCAGACTGCCCGGGGTGCCACACCGCCGGAACAAACCCGGCTGCTGCGGGTCTATTTCCACCACCTCCCCGGCCTCTAAAGCCGGTTCTGCGACCGCAGTGGCGATAGGGATAAACTCGGCCAGATCTGCACCGCCGGTTTGAAAGCCGCCATTGGCTTTGATTAATCCGCCTATCGTAAATTCAATTTTGGGAACACCGTTGGCCCAGGCTTTTAACAGTGGCCCGGCCCCGGCATTATTAATCAGGAGGGTAGTATCGCTGGAAGAATTATTTAAAATAGCGGCGATGCCCGTGGCTGAATTGTGGTCAGCTCTTAGAGCAGGACTTGAAATGCCACCTGTATAAGAGACCGCCTTAACTCCGATAATGCCAATGCCAGACACCCCGGTGCTGCCAGTGCCGTTGCCGTAGCCGGACACCCCGGTGCTGCCGGTGCCAGTGCCGCTGCCTTTCACCCCGGTACTGCCGCTGACGGTGCCGGTACCATAAACCCCGTAGTCGGTGCCGGAGCCTTCCACCCCGGTACTGCCTTCGCCATAAACCCCGGTGGTGCTGTCGGCGCCGGTGCCGATGCCTTTCACCCCGATACTATAGGTGCCGGTGCCGGAGCCGACCACCCCGTAGAAGCCGCTGCCGACCACCCCGTAGAAGCCGCTGGTGCCGTACACTCCGGTGCTGAAACCGGGCAAGGAAGCCAGGTTAAAAGGATTAGCCGAACCATCTGTGGCTACCAGGCCGTATTTGACCGTAGCAGCCCCGGTCGGTATTCCCGTGGGGTTGGAGGCGCCCGGCGGCACCACTATCGCCCCAATTCGGCGGCTGCTGTCGCTCGCTCTTGGATCCACCAGCATGCGGGCCTGGGCGTTCTCCGGCCCCATCGCCGCCACCGTACCCACCGCCAGCCCGGCCAGCATCCCGCCTGCCAGCCGCCGCAGTATTCGCCGTCGGCTGGTATTCGGTTTTGTTTGTTCCGATTTAGCCTCACCATCAGATTTATCCAAAGGGATACTTCGACCATCAGAGGGGATGTCCACCCTTTGCAGGCTATCCAGCCGGGCCTGCATCGCTGTCATCTGAGCTATCAAAAGCTCTACTTTGTCGGATAGGGTCTGATTGCTCATGGATTTAATCCTTTCTTTTAATAGTTTAGTAACAAATAAATCAGTGAAGATCGGATAACGAACAACTTATTAAACTTGAAGTAGGGCTAAAGGTCAATAAGGTGAGTTTGGGGCCTGGCGACCGTCCAAAGTTTAGCCAGCCCTTATAAATAAACTTGTGTAACTACACACCAAACCTGTGTAAAAGATCCAAACAGGGCTCGTGAGGGCCGGGAAACCATTTGCTAACCGACCATTACTGTGTTGTAAACCTGGTCTGCGCCGCCAGTCCTCCCATCACCACATCAATCTTTACCGTGAAACTATGCGTCGCGTTCGCTATGTTCAGAGTACAACTCACTACCCCATCCCCGTCCGCTGTAGCATCACAAAACGAATCTATAGTGTAATATCGCCAGATAGAATGCATCACCACCCCCGGTTGCACCGTACCGATTATAATAAGTCGAGTATACACTTCTGATCCGTGCGTTGAGCCGGGTTTGGGTTACTCACACAGGCCTGCAACACACTTCCCCGCTCACGGCTGGCAAACAACCACTGGCCGCAATTGCCGTAACCTTATATTTCGCCCAGTACTGACACTGTTGCCGAATTGCCTGATAACGTATTAAGTCGCAGGAGCCAGCCTTGCAAAGCGGGAAGTGCGGGTAGGCGCATGCGGTCGGCCTTCTAACCAGGCTGATAAACGGGCTGATAAACGGGCTATGTTCATTGCGGCAGCTGTTGCCAGATGCTGCAAGTGGGTTTTGGCTAGACCCCAATCCCGGCAGCGGCGTAATCCAAAAGCACTGACCCCCTGGGCCAGGGTGCCTTCGATACCAGCCCTGGCAGGATAATTGCGCTTTGCATTCCGGGGTTTTCTGGAGTTCTCGCAGCGTTTGCAGAGCTTCGTGATCAGCTCTGGTTCGCAAGGTTATATAACGGGCTTCCGTTTCACTGCGAGTACAGCTGGCACGAACCTCACATAAACGACAGTCCGTTCGCAAGAAACGCGCTTGAATGAGTGAGTTATTCCACTGATCACGTAATTCCCGCCAATTTATATTGGTCTTACCACTCGGACAGGTGATTTTTTGGGCTTCCCAATCAATCTTAAAGTGGTTAATGTCAAACCCCTGGTTAGCGGTGGCCTGTCAGTTCGAGTTCGGTCGCACCGGCCCGGTCAACTCTAATTCATAATCTTTACGGTAAGTGTTCAGACTTGACCTACTTGTTAAAATAGAGCTATGGAATATGATGTAACCCATTGTCAGGTTCAGACGCAACTTTGGTGCTAAACTTTTCTAGCCCAGCTTCTCACTTGGAAGTAAGCCAAAGATCTAGCTCATATTTACCACAGCTTCAGCTAAAACCCACCATACTAAATAACTTAGCACCAAAGTTGCATCTGAACCAGTTTTCTGGTTACATTATAAGACAATTAGCTATTAATGAGTTATCATTATAATACAAATGTTCTTATCGGGATTTGATAACCTATGCTTGATACAACCATGTCCAACATTGGAAAGGATAAAATTATGTCAATTGACAATAGTTCCGCACTACCTTCTATGAGGCTTGAACTGGTGCTACTGCCGGTGGCCGACGTTGACCTGTCCAAAGCTTTCTATGTAGAAAAGATGGGCTTCCACGCTGACCATGACGTTACCCCCAGTGCTACCATGCGGGTCGTGCAGCTAACGCCGCCGGGATCGGCTTGCTCAATTGCCATAGGAACCGGGTTGGGGCTGGACGACGTGCCGCCTGGTTCGGTCAGAGGGTTGCACCTGGTCGTGGACGACGTGGCCCAGGTTCGTGAAATCCTGGCGGGCCGTGGCGTGGAAGTAGGTGAGATAATAGACATGGGCGGTATAAAGTATGTATTCCTGAGTGACCCTGACGGCAACTCCTGGGAGTTGCAGCAAATACCGAATTGGGCCTAATTAGTGGAACTCGCTATCCAATTCTTCCTCTAGTCGGCGGGTCCGTTCGCACCTGGCATTCGCTTTTTGCATCCGGTTTATTTCTTCAGGGGTTGTGGCTTTGAGGGTCGGCACTGGATCGGCTGGCGGTTTTCGTCCAGGGCTACATAGATTACCTGGCTGGAACAAATCCGGCAGTCCTCACCCGTTGTAGTGGCTGCCAACATCCGAGTTCAATTTTAGCTTTGATGAAGCAGGTAGCCACTACAGGCAATTCCGATAATGAGGCCCGCCTCGCCTCTGCCTTTGTCTTTGCCCGTCACCACTATGTGCGCTCCCAACCGGGCTAATCCGATAGCAGTCTCTTTGCCGATGCCACCCGTACCGCCGGTTATTAATACTGTTTTGCCAGCCATCTCATTATGAATGTTTTGCATATAGAAGCCTTTCTCAGTTATAGTCAGTTTCGGATTACACGTGTTCCACCCTGGCGAACACCTTTGCTAATATTTTCTCAACTACATTATATTACTATGTACTCTATATAATCAAGTAGTTGACTAAATGGATTTAGTGATGTACTATAGAGGAATGAATGAATTAGAAGCGGTAAAAAGTAAAAACCAGCTGTGTGGCGGCTCCGACCGCCACAAACTGTATCAAACTTTTATGTTGCTACAGGAAAAGTGGGTTTTATTTATCCTGCTCACTCTACTGGAAGGGCCGCAGGGTTTTAATGAAATTGGGAGGCGGGCCAACGGGGTCAATACCACCACTCTTTCCCAACGGCTGAACTTGCTAGAACAGGCCAGCCTGGTTACGCGCACCGTGCAATCGACTATCCCACCTCGCACCAGCTACGAACTGACCGAGGCTGGACTTGCTTTCCAGGAAGTCATCGAATGCATCGCCCGGTGGAGCGACCAGTATCTAGCGCTTGCCCCAAATGAGGCGCCAGCTTGTGCGCCGGAGTAATTAGTCAGCACTGACTAACTCGACCCCGACCAGAATTAGCAGTATGGATTCGCATCAACGTACCAATACAGGTTTTGAACGAAGAATTGAGATTAATCTTCAGGCGTTGGTATCCTGGAATGAAACTGCAAGTAGAGGCCAAGAAAGAGCAAAACGTGGTAGCTTAGAAGTCATTCCAGACTGGATTGGCCCCGGAAAAATGCTCTCCATTTTGGGCCAATCTGGCAGTCGGTTATACTGAGCAATCCTACAAACTGGATTGCCGCCTGCAAGCCGTCGCTGTGCTGATCGACCATACTAAAGCTAAAGAAACAGGGCAGCACGATGAACTGACCCAGGCCTGGACCGCGTCCCACCTTGATGTAGATTTAATTCTCTCTGGTGGTTCTCAGCCAATCAGTCTCCGCTTGCACCACTTTTTGACTGCACTCGGCGATCAAGTGTCTATACCCTGAAAGTAACCTGGCTATAATGATTAACTACTGGGTCGCCCGCGTTGAGCCACCTTTTGCC
>JBBRBE010000228.1:0-9000 GCA_038206175.1 Chloroflexia bacterium | reverse complement strand
CAAATCTTCTACGTCCACCAGGCTGTCCCGTGCCCCCATAACAGCCCGGATTAACTCATCGAGTTTAAGCTGAGTAGCTGTGGCATCGCGGTTCTGCGCATTTTGGATCAAGAAAACCATCAGGAAAGTTATTATTGTGGTCGAAGTATTGATCGCCAGTTGCCATGTATCCGAAAAGCCGAAAAGCGGCCCGCTAACGCCCCAGATTACGATTATAAGTACGGCCAGGATAAAGGTAGAGGGCGCACCAACGATATGAGATGTTCTGGTGGCAAATTTACGAAATAGCTCTTTCATTGAATTTAATCTCCATTTTCAAAATTCTATTTAATCTCCACTTTCAAATTGGTCAACCAGATCAATCCAGTTACTCCGTTTTGCTGCAAGTGTTTTTGTTCAGTGGTTAATCCACTGGTTTCTCATTATATCTTTTAGCCTACCCTGTATATTTGTTCCTCGCCTTGATAGTAGCGGGCTTTTCTCCCCAAAATCTTCCTGAAATTGGTTTCTTACTGTGGTTCTCGCTTCAAGTCCCTATTTGTTTCGCTTTTAGTAATAAATTAACCATCAGGGCCACTGCCTCAGCCCTGGACAAAGCGGTTAATTTTCGGGAAAGATAAAACACCCGGCAAGAACGTTGCGCCGCCTGGGAGCGGCAAGGCCAGTACACCACTTGCGGCCAGCCTTTATCCGATCAGGCACTCGACTTAAACCAGTAGCAAGGCTATCGTTATTCAACTATTTAAAAAGCTTTTGCGAGAAGGATTTTGGTGCCTCAGGAATCAGTGCATCTCAGGCTTCTACAGTTATTGCCATTTCTGGTGGTTTGGCTCAAGTGGATTAGCCGGATTTGCCTTGTTGTGGTGTAACGAACCTTTGGATTCAATAATACCTAAAATTAAGAGGTTTCACAATTAAAAGCGAAGTATCTACTTGGAGGTAAGGAATGTGCCCGCGATCAACCATCTGATAGAACTGGCTCTACATCCCCAGCATACCGATAAGAAAAAAGCTTGTCCCTACAAATATCGCAAAAGCCAGCACTGCTACGCCCAGGCTTCTCAAGCCGGTCTTGCGGATTACTACCAGGTCTACCATCAGTCCCATCCCGGCCATTGCCATCACAAAAAGAAAAGTAGCTCCCTGTAAAACCAGGTCAGTAATTTCTTTTGGCACAAGTCTGGTCGAATTAACTACACCCACCAGCAAAAAACCAAAAACGAACCAGGGTACCGGCACCTTTTTCCAGTCAAACCCTTTCTTCTGGCCCTCCTCGGCCTTTTTTTCGGCTTTCCAGGCAAAAACGACCGCCAGGATCAGCATTACCGGAGCCAGTAAGACTACGCGGGTAAGTTTTACTACCAGACTAAGATCGGCAGCGGCCACTCCTGCCGCCGGGCCTGCCGCCGCCACCTGAGCAATCTCGTGCAGGGTCGAGCCAGTGACAAGGGCATAGAGAGAACTCGGCCAATGAAAAAGCTGATTGGTGCCGGTGAATATTACCACTCCGAGCGTCCCGACCAGTCCGCAAATCGCCACTGCCAGCGAAGTATCCTGATCGTCGGCCTCTTTAATCAGGGAAGCCGCTGCTCCGACCGCCGAGGCTCCACAAATTGATTGCCCTACTCCGATTAAAAGAGCCAGACCTGATCGCAAACCAAGTTTAGAACCCAGCCAGGGAATAAAAAGAATTCCAAATATGATCAGGAGTAAGTCGAGCAAAAGTACCTTTGGGCCACTAGAAGCGATTAGCCCAAAATTCAAACGCACGCCGGTCAGGATGATCGCACCACGAAGCAGTTTCCTGGCTGAGAATTGCACGCCAGGTAGAGAAGATGGAGCCAATCCCGCTACAGCCCGCCAGCCTATCCCCAACAGTAAAGCAATAGTCAGGCTGCCCAGCACGCTCAGACCTGGCACCGGGGCCAATAACATCGCTCCCAGGCCCAACACAAGCGTCAAGCCGATCCCTTTAGCGAAAGCCTGGCGACGACCAACCGGGTATGGTTCGGTTAGAATAGCCGTGGCGGTATGGCTTTTAAGGTTTTCTGCTTCTGTTAACTTTGTGACGCCCGGTTTTTCCTCTATTTTCATAACTGGTTTTTCCCTGCTTCTCTGTCCGGCTTTTTTGCTTTTCTTCCCCTGGCTCCTCACCTATAAATGCCTGTTAATAAGTATAGCCTTGACTTAATTATAAATCTAATATATGTTTAGTACCTGCATCATAACTTCAGGTTATGCTTTCTTTTAAGGCTCAACCAGGCTTAATAACTCGCCCGTATGTTCAGTTGTGAGCAGGATAACAGCAGCTCAGGACGAAACAAAAGATGAATTTCAACCAGTTGCTAATATTTCAAAAGGTAGCCGAGCTAGGTCATTTCACGCGAGCCGCCAACGCGCTTTTTATCAGCCAGCCTGCTGTCTCGAAGCAAGTACGCGAATTAGAACTTAGCCTGGGCCAGCCCTTATTCGAGCAGGTAGGCCGTAAAGTTTACCTTACTGCGGCGGGTAAGCTTCTTTACGACTATGCCTGTCGCATTTTTGCGCTTTCGCAGGAAGCCGAAATTGCTCTCCAGGAGTTGCAGGGTCTCCAGCGCGGCCACTTGAAAATCGGAGCGAGCATGACTATCGGCACATATTTTTTGCCGCAACTCCTGGGGCAGTATCGCAAGCTCTATCCGGCCATCGAGCTTGAATTGGACATTGCTAATGTCGAAGAAGTCCAACAAAAATTACTCAATAATCAGGTCGAGGTAGGTTTTATCGAAGATGCGGCCAGCCAACCCGAACTGGCGGTAAAGACTTGGCGGCCAGATGAACTGGTGCTGATCGACTCAGTTCAACAACCAGTTATAGCGGAGGAAAGCCTGTGCCTGGCTGGGCTTGTCGAAGCAGGATTGCCCTTTATTTTGCGCGAAAAGGGATCAGGCACGCGGGCGGTGTTAGAAAAAGCTCTGGCGGAGCGAGGTCTGGCTCCCTTTAAGCCTGTGATGGAGCTTAATAGCCTGGAAGCAATCAAAAGGTCAGTAGCGGCAGGTCTGGGGGTTTCGTTTATTTCGGAACATACAATTGAGCTAGAAACAACTTTAGGTTTGCTAAAGCGCAAAACTATTTCAGATTTCCGGCTAAAACGGCAGCTATTCCTGGTCTACAGTCCCTCGAAAAGAGTATCGAAAGCAGCCCAGGCTTTTTTAGAAATGCTCGATCAGCCGCCGGTATCTCAGGAGAAATAAGCCTCGACCTGGGCGGCTATAATTAGCAGGATTGCAAGCCCAAAATAAATTACCGCGTAACCCGCGCCGTCTGGGTCATTGCCAAAAGCACTGAGCAGACCCAAAAAGCCGCATAGAATACCGCCCGCCATCAGCACCATAAAGATTATCAGCAAGATCAGGGTGCGCCGAGGGCGCGAACCGGCTTCGTAGTCGTAGAGATTTTTGTAAAATTCCAGGTCTTCCTGGTCGGGTGTGTAGTCGCTATCCCCATTGAACTGGGTTCCTACACTTGCAGTTTCGTCTGCGGCGTGTTCTCGTTCTCGTTCTCCGTCAGGCGTTATAAAATCGGTGGCAAAAGGCGTTCTGACGCGCAACTCGCGGTCATAGTCGAGCCGCTTTTGAGGATCGCTCAGGGTGTCGTAAGCTTCTTGCAAAAGGCGAAAACGGCCAATGTCGGCTTCTTCGCGGGCGGTATCGGGGTGGTAAAGCTTAGAGAGAATGCGGTAAGCCGCTATTACCAGAGCCTGATTAGCATAGGGTTGCAACTGTAAAACTTCGTAGTAATTAGGGCTGGTTTCAGATTTCATCGCCGGGCGTATCCTTCTGGCATAACGGGCAAAAATAAGTAGCGCGTCCAAGACTACCCTGAGCAATTTTCTGGATCGGTGTCCCGCACCGCAAGCAAGGCTTGCCTTTGCGTCCATAAACCCAGTGGGTCAAGCCGTCCCTCTGCAATTCGGTAGGCAGGGTCAGGGTCGGGCCGTAATGCTCGGTGGCGCGCCACATCAGCGGTATTACGCCTTGCCAGTACCGCTCTATCTCTTCGCGCCGCACTTCGCGGGCCGGGCGGTAGGGGTTGAGCCGGGCTAAAAACAACCCTTCCGACTTGTAGATGTTGCCAATACCTGCCATCACCCGCTGGTTCATCACCAGGTCGCCGATTGGCTCGTCTGGCAGAGCCTGCAAGCGTCGCCAGGCTTCCTCCCGGTCGAAATCGGCAGCCAGCACATCCGGCCCCAGCGATTGCAAGCGTTCGTTAAGGGCCAGTTCTGCCAGAGTCAAAAGTTCGACTACCGGCCCGTGATAGAAAACCGCTTCGTGAAAGGGCGTTACGAGCCGCAACCGCACATACTTTGCGTCTTTGCGTAAAGTCATGCCCACTTCGCCGACCTGCCACGAGCCGTACTGCATGGCGTGGCAAAGGATCGTTTCGCCACCCGATAGATGCAAGAGCAACAGCTTACCGTGCGTCCCGATCTCTCTCAGTGATTGCCCGACCAGGGCCGGGACGCGCTCGGCCCAGCGTCTGGGCAAATGCACCGTCACCAGAGGTTCGCCTACCAGCACCCCTAACGTCCGCGCCCAGCGAACTACGGCCTGACCTTCCGCCATTTTAGGGTTTAGCCAACATACGCACATACTCCCATCCGGGGTGAATTGACTACCGGCAAGAACATTTCCTCGTGTTTCTCATCTTCCTCCGCATGTGCTTCACAATATAATCCGGCATTTTCAGCTTCGTCTTCGTCCTCACTCTCAGTAAGACATTCGATGCAAAGCTGGGTCGCCGGTTGGTCGCATTTGCTGCATATCATTACGGGCGGATTATTGCGGGCTAAAACCTGAATATCCTGGCCTTTCATTTGAGCCTCGTGTTCCGAAATGACTTTTATTCTAAGCTCGGTAGTAGAGCCAAAATCGTATTCATGGGTGAGTTGAAGGCCAGGTCTGAGAACTTTCTTCATTTTGATGTCCATGTCTTCGTCGTCGAGGTCGCCCATTACCTCCGCCGTCACATAGCGCACTCCGTTAATCTCGAACTGGCTGAGATGCCCGCAACATTCCAGCCAGATATTGCGCAAGAGACTATCGAGGTCTTCCAGAGTAGCCTCGGCAGGGGCTAAGAGGTGGAGCCAGTAGTTAGTCAGCCCGCGCCCTTCCACCACCAGATGAAAAAATTTGCCAGGTTTGGGCTTGGCCCAACTGCTACTCTCGCCCTTAGTCAGGTCATTTTTAGTCAGACATACCTCTAAATGTTTGCTCATTCCAGCTTTGCTGTATTCGGCTCCGCAAAAAACACAATTTCCTTTAGTTAAAACTCGTGCCATTTCTTCTTCTCCTATTTCTCCTAAATATTTAAT
The DNA here is from genome assembly GCA_038206175.1 of Chloroflexia bacterium. Classification (GTDB taxonomy): domain Bacteria; phylum Chloroflexota; class Chloroflexia; order Chloroheliales; family Chloroheliaceae; genus 54-19. Next base: position 3,644 of record JBBRBE010000228.1, on the reverse strand, counting down.
AACCGTCTTCAGGTACTGCCGCCACTACAAGCTCAGCTTATAATGAACTCGGACATTAATTTACTCCCAGCCGCTTGAAAAGTTGTAGCGTGTGTGGGTCGGTTGGTTCGTAACCTGCCCCCAGGAAGCTATTGCGCTCTTTCTCGTGGCGCGGCCACAGGTACAGTCCGGCCAGACCGTGCGCAACGGCGTCTCGTTCGAGCTTGGCCGCCAGGACGCGGGCGGCTTCCGGGTGGCTAATCTCCCGAAATTGCGCTTCTAGCATTCCACCGGGCCGCATCTGCGCGGTCAGCCGACCGACGCATCTTCCGGCCTCGTGACATTCGTAGATTAACTTCTCTCCACTCGCCCCCTCTACCTGCTTTACCACCAACATTTTAGCCTCTTCTGCTTATTCAGTTACTTACTTATTGAGCCACAGAACCCGCTATATTTTACCATCCCAGGCCAGGCTTCAAGCTGATCTAAATTTCCCCCACCAGAAAGTAAGCTAATTTTACCATTTTAGCTCGCAATCCTCCACAGCCCGGTCCCTTATGTTAAAATAACAGGACTTTCGTATCATAGCGAATGATCTTTGACCAAAGCGATATTCAGAAACAGGTGAGATGGTGAGTACAGGCGAGGCATCCAGAACAGAAAGCAAGGGCAAGCCAACCCAGATCAGGCCGCTTGAGGGAACCCGCGATTTTTACCCCGATAAAATGCGCTGGCGCAACTGGCTTTTCGAGACCTGCCGCCGCGTTTCGCTGCTCTACGGCTACGAAGAGTTTGACGGGCCATTCATCGAGAAATTTGACCTGTATGCCGCTAAATCTGGCGAGGAATTGGTCAACGAACAAACCTACAGTTTTATGAGCCGCGGCGGAGAAAAAGTTGCCGTGCGACCCGAAATGACCCCGACCCTCGCCCGGATGGTTGCAGCGAAACAGAACGAACTCCGCAAGCCGATCCGCTGGTTTACTATTCCCAACGTTTGGCGGTACGAACGCTCGCAGCGCGGGCGCAAACGAGAGTTCTACCAGTATAACATTGACCTGTTAGGGGTAGATTCGATGGAAGCCGAAGCCGAAATCCTGGCGGTGGTGGTGGACATCATGCGAGCGTTGGGTCTGGGAAAAGGTGAGTTCGCGATCCGGGTGAACAACCGCTACTACCTGGAAGATTTGCTGCGGCGGCAGGAAATAAACCTGGAAGCCAAAGATGCCGTTTACCGCGAGATTGACCGGATCGAGAAGTTGCCGCCCGAAACTTTCCGCACCAACTTGCAAAAAGCCGGACTGAGCGAAAGTCAGATCAGTGGGCTTGAAAGTTCCTTACGCCAGAAAGATTTCGGCGATTTTCCGGCCCTCAAAGAGTTATGGGCCAGGCTGGAACAATACGGCATCCGCGAGTATGTCGAGTTTGATCCTAGCATCGTGCGGGGTCTGCTCTATTATACCGGTACGGTCTTTGAAGTTTGGGATGCTACACGCGGCTTCAACCGGGCGATTATGGGTGGGGGCCGCTACGACGATTTGGTGACAAGCCTGGGCGGTCAGCCTCTTTCGGCGGTCGGAATCGCTTTTAGCGATGTAACAATTGACGAAATGCTGACCCAGCAGGGCAAGCAACCGATTTTGCCGCGTGAAGTAGATGTCTACGTGGCTCACTATTCGGGGGCCGAGCGTGAGGTGGCGGTGCGGGTGGCGGCTCAACTGCGGGCGGCGGGCCTTCGCACCGAACTAAACCTGCTGGACACCAACCTCGATAAGCAACTCAAGGCGGCCTCGGCCAGTGGAGCGCGTTATGCTGTGATCGTGGCTCCTGCCGAACTAGAGCGGGGTGAAGTTAACGTTAAAGACCTGCGCGACCGCCAGCAACGAGCCGTAAAGATCGAAGAACTGGCCGAAAGCTTAAAATAGTCTTAATTTTCAAAAAGGAGCGCGGCCCAACGATCTTACCAAAAGATCGTCTGGCCGCGTTCTTTTTTGCTAAAATCAAGCTTTGTAAAATCAGGCTTTCTTCGCCAGATCAGAGGCGATTTCCGCGATGTTGGTAAAATGGCGCACGTTGTCAGGGTAAGGCAACCCCTCGTTGCGGGGCCAGTCGCGCAAGAAAAGCTGCCGAATGCCTTTTTTTGCCAGGTAGTAAGTAATCGCGCCGTCGTCGTCCACATGCTCGTCAATATTGAGGCGACGCAGCATGTGGAGCTTGAACTGGCGGGTCGGCAGGGCGGTATTGTTGGCATAGATTGCCGCAAAATATTCTTGCATTTGATGCTTTTTAAGCCAGGACTCGATGATCTGTTTCGCCAGATAGCTCCGCCCGGTAACAATAATGGGTGTGCGATATTCGCTGACAGCGATAATACCTTCGCGGGCGGCAGGCATGGGGTCGCGGCCAAAGTATTTAAGGTTCTCGAACAAACCCCGCGCTTGCAGATAAATTCGGCGTTGCAGATCGGTGGCCTGGCTGTCCACCTGGCGCACGCTTTCGGGCAGTTCCTCGTCGTGCAACCGCCGCCCCAACACCCGGTTCTGTCCAAAAGGGGGTCGGCAGATTACGCCATCGAAATCGAAGGAAATAAAGGGTTTCTGGTTGTCAGTAGCCAGAGGTAAATCTTGCGGCTCTCGAATTTTACCTTTCTCAATCGTTTTTTCGATCAACTCTTCGGTTTTGGGAGCCTGGGCCGCCATCTCGGTTTGCTGGGCCTGACTCTCCTGTTCGGTTGTTTCGCTCATCCTCACTCCTGTTTTTATTTGTTAATACCCAACTGGCTAAATAATTCTTCCGCCGTTGTCACAGGCTGCTGGCAGGCATAGTTCTGACAGACGTAAGCTGTCGGCTGCCCGTTGACCAGCCCGCGCTCTTCCAGAAGCGGCCAGCCTTTGGTATTTGTTCCATCCGAGGTTAACATCAACACTCGGTTAGGCAAATAGTTAGTGTTGACTACTTCTAAGAGGGCGCGGGTGCCTTCTTCGTCCGGGTTGCCAACGATCACAATTTCGTGGGCCGCTCCTAGCTGGAAATCGAGACCAGCCAGAAGCCGCCCGAACCCTGCCGCGCTGCTGGCCGCTACTTCGCTCAAGCGTCGCAGCACTGAGATTGCCCGCGACCCATAGCGGTCGTCCGGGTCGCCCGTCAAAAGAGCCAACCGTAATAGTACCTCCACCGCAACGGCGTTACCACTGGGCGTAGCGTTATCGTAGAAGGAACGTGGACGGGTGACAAGTTCTTCGTGGTCGTTGGCGGTATCGTAAAAAGTGCCGTCGCTTTCGTCCCAGAATTGTTCAACCATCACGTCGGCCAGTTGGCGGGCTTCTTCGAGCCATTTCAAGTCAAAAGTAGCTTCGTAAAGAGCCAGGAGACCATCGGCATAATAACTGTAATCTTCCAGAAAACCATTCAGGTGGGCTTTACCATCTTTGTAAGTGCGGTAAAGCCGTCCGGCCTCCGTCCGCATCGTACCCAGCACAAAGCGGGTGTTTGCCAGGGCCACCTGGCGATAATCGTCTCGACCGAGGATACCGGCAGCCAGGGCAAAGCTTTTGAGCATCAGGCCGTTCCAGGAGGTCAGCACTTTCTCGTCCCGGCCCGGATGCACCCGTTTCTCGCGGACGTCCCATAACTTTCGGCGACTGCGTTCCAGTCTTTCTTCGAGC
>JBBRBE010000227.1:0-9027 GCA_038206175.1 Chloroflexia bacterium | reverse complement strand
AATTTTCGCGGTCTTTATTAGCCTGCTGGCCGCCCGCAACCTGATGGGTCGTAATCCGATCACGACCGTAATGTATTACATTGTGCGGATTATTCTAAGTATTCAGCGTTCGATCCCGACTTTGTTTCTGGCAATCATCTTCGTCGTCAGTGTGGGGGTGGGGCCGTTTCCAGCCGTGCTAGCCCTGACGATCTTCTCCGCCGGGTTAATGACCAAGTTGTTTAGCGAAGCTATCGAATCAATTGATTGGGGCCAGGTCGAAGCGATTTCGGCTGCCGGGGGTAGTCCGGTACACGTAGTAATATTTGCGGTTATCCCGCAGGTTATTCCTTACTTCATTTCGCATATGTTGTATAGCTGGGAAGTTAACGTGCATAGTGCTTCGGTGCTGGGCTTAGTCGGGGCAGGCGGAATCGGGGCCTATGTGCAGGATGCTATCGAAACTTACAAGTATCCTAATATCGGGATGGCCCTGCTAGTAGTGATTGTAATCACGATGGCGATAGATTTCTCAAGTGCTTACATTCGGGCGCGGATCGTCTAACCCTGTTCAGGTTAACCCGGCCCAGGCGGTATTTTAGCGAATTGTACTTTACAGAAAGAATTTTATGAGCTTAAAAATTGCGCGGGTCGAGTCGTTCAACTATCCCGAAGTACCGCGCTATTTCTTTCCGACTATCGTGGTGGAAGACAAGCCGGAGTATCTTTCGCTCTATCATCCCCTGCATGCGCCGCTCTGGAGTGGCAAAGACGGCCAGTACCACCGCAATAACAGCCATAGCCTGAGCTTTCTCTACCCCGACCGCGACTATAACGTGGTGCTGTTCTGGAACCCGGATTGGACGTTTAGCTCGTACTATGTCAATATCGCTCTGCCGATGCGCTGGGATGGGGATATGTGTTATTACGTTGACCTCGACCTGGACGTGCTGTACATCGTCGAGCAAAGTGTGCGAGTGCTGGAAGGCCGTTCGGAACCGGGCGTGATAGAACTCGACCGGGACGAATTTGAGGAGCGCAAGCTGACCCACAATTACCCCGCCGAAATAGTCGCCCGCGCTGAAAGCGGTCTGCGCGAAGTTTTAGCTCAAATCGAGGCCCAGGCTTTCCCCTTCGACGGCTCCCTGCTGAATTGGCGGCCTCCCTTCGACGCTGGCCCCCTCAGCCGAATGCCCGACGACATGGCCTGCTGGCACCTCTAAATCCTTCGGTGTCCTTCAGTATCACTTAGAGCCTGGCCGAAAAATCCATTGATGGAGCAATGTCCTACCCACGCCTCTTTTTTGTAGGATATGGCTCTGCCCATTACCCTCAGGCAAAAGAAAAACCCGGCCATGGCCAGGTTTTTCTTTGTGTTAAATGAAATTCAAGCGGTTTGGAGGAACAACCCAAGCAGTTATTCCTCCTGGACTGGAAACTGGAAACCGGAACCCCAACCGAAAGTAGCTACTTGGTGGAAACCACGTAGCTTTCGCGGGGGCCGGGTTCCTTGAAAGTTGCGGTCAGGTAGAGCCGGTTCGTGACGGTCGAGAAGCGCAAGCTAACGCCCGCCACCTGCGAAGTGTGGGCAATAGCCGTTCGTTCGCTGCCAAAATTCTGGCCTCGGTCGGGCGAAACCAGCACTGTCACGTTGTCGGTACCGTTTACGAACGTACCACGCCCGGCAGCCAGCCAGACTCGACCATCCGGCGAAGTCGTCAGGTCGAAGAAGGCTTTGGTCTGGCCGGGGAAGGCGTCGGTGTTGGCGACGGCCCAACCCTGGCCGGGAGTATATCGGCCAATCCCGACCGAATTAGGAGCGTCCCAGGCTACGTAAGCATAGCCATCCGCGCCGCAAGCAATCGTCAGGCGATCCCGGAAGTACCAACCACCCGCACTGGCCGGCGTAACCAGCGTCTGGAAGTTGCTTTGCCACACCCCGTTGATTCGGCTCCGCACCACCACGCTGCCGGTGCTACCCCAGAAGGCCGCTACATGCACGTTGTCGTTCTTATCCACACAGATATGCGGAAAGAGATCGCGGGCGTCACCGGGCTTGTTCGCGCCCAGCGTCATAAAATTCGACCAGCTTTTGCCGCCGTCGCCCGATTCGGCAAAGCCCCACCAGCGTCCGTTCGGGTTTACTCCGATCAGGCCAGTGATGTAAAGTTTACCCTTCGTGTCCGAATAAGCAATATCCGGTTCGTCCAGAGTATCGCCGCCGCCACTGTTCTTGTAAGTCTGGCCGATGTCCACACCCGGCAAGAAAGTGCCGTCCGGCTTGACCTGCCGGAGCCAGGCCCGCCAGTTTGGAGACGGCACATACCGCCAGGCGATGTAGCCGGTTCCGTCGGCGGCAAAAGTCATGTGGGCGTACTTGTCGTTGCCCTGTACGTCCGCCGGAGCGTCTTCGATGTTGTAATACTGACCAGGCTGGCTGGTAGTCGTTAGCAAAAGAGCTTTGCCTTGATAAGAAGCCGTGCCACTGCCGCTATCGCCCAGCACGTAAACGCCGCCGGTTTTGGGGTTGACCGCCACCGAACTGCGCCAGATTTGCTGTATTTGCGGGCTGATAGGGCCAAGCCGGGTCGGAGCGTTCCAATCCGGCACCGGGCCGAGATTGCCGATTGGCCCTGGGGTCGGCTGAGGCGGGGTTGGCCCTGGCCCTGGAAGGGGCGTAACCGGCTCAGTTGGCCCTGGTGCGGGCTGGGTCGGCGCGGGATTAGGGACGGGCTGGGTCGGAACGGGCTGCGACGGCACCGGCTTGACCGTCGGCTGAGTTGGAACCGGGGCGGGTTGGGTCGGTCTGGGCGAATCGTTCAGGACGGCATTGCGCCAATCCCGATAGTTCTGCCCCACGTTACCCATCTCGACGCGGAAGCCCGGTTCGTTGGCAGGCGTAAAGGTCAGTACGCGCCGCTCGAAAACCTGAACTAAAATATCGAGGGTCTTACCCCCAAAAACCGAACGCGTCCAGTAAGCTTCGGAAAGCGGCAAGCCGACCCCGACGGCCCAATCGAAGACGCGATCCTGGACGAATTGGCCGTCCCGGTAGATCAGGCCGCTTCCGTTCATGAAATCCCAGAATACGCCTGGGATGTTGTGCGCCAGCGTCTTCTCGAAATAAGCGTTCTTGACGTTGTAAGTCGGGCCAAGCGAAGGGTTCGCCCCGACTTTACCATCCCGGTCGAGTGTAGCCGTGAGGGTCTGGCCGGTCTGGTCGCCCGCCTTGTTCTCGTTCCGGGCGACGTCAATAGTCGAAACTTTGCGGAACGAAGCGTAGGTCGGGTTAGGAACATTGCCCACCTGATCGCCCGCGATGTTATGCAGGGTATCGGGCGGGTACTGCTTGAAATCCTGATCGCCCATTTGCATCGAGCCGGTGATCAGTTCTTTTGCCAGAAGGCCGTTGGAAACGCCCCGGCTTTCGGTCTGCTCCATCCGGGTCTTGTCGAAATACTGCACCTTGCGGGTGCTACCCTGGGTGTAAGGTTCGGTTTCGACCGGGCCAAGTGTCGGCCCCCAGGTCCAGGAGCGTTTGGTACGTCCTTCGGCCACCGCTTTATCCGAGCGATCCCAAAGCTGTTGAAACTGGGACAGACCGATTGGCTCACCGCGAGCCGCGCTTACCTTCGTTTCCCCGACCCACGCCCCTAATGCCAGGAGGGCAATCAGGGTAGCAGTCAGGCCGAGACCGATCCGGTTAGCTGCAAACGTCGGCCACGTTTGCCTGGTTTTGTTGTGCATGAAAGATTAAACTCCTTGCTTAATTGTAGACCCTGCCTGGCTTACATTTCGGATTTTGGATGGGCTTGGCCCTGAAATAATAAAAACTACTGCTTTCTTATTATTTCTAGCCGCCCTGGAAACCAGGCTGACCCTAATTAAGTACCGGCTCCACCGGGTCTGAACTACGACTGGCTGGGGAGCGTTTGAGTTTTGAGCCGTGTACCTTAAAATCAGTTACTTCGTCTACCCGTAGCGACATAATTTTGGAGACGCTTTCCGGCCCCATCGAAACGCCGTAGATCGTGCGGGCGGCTTCGATAGTACCCCGGTTGTGGGTGATGACGATAAACTGGGTTTTGTGCGCGAGAGTGCGCAGGGTTTCGCAGAAGCGGCCCACGTTGGATTCGTCGAGGGCCGCGTCTACCTCGTCCAGCACACAGAAGGGCGAGGGGTTCACTTCCAGCAGGGCAAACAACAGAGCTACTGCTGTCAACGAACGTTCGCCGCCACTGAGCAAAACCAGGCTTTGCTGGCGTTTGCCGGGAGGCTGGGCGAGTATTTCAATGCCGGTATCGGCCAGGTTATCGGGCTGAGTCAGCACGAGTTTGGCCGTGCCGCCATTGAAAAGTAGAGCAAAAAACCGCTTGAATTCCTCGGCAACTTGCTGGAACGTCTGAGCAAAACGGGCCTGAGTAACTTCGTCTAGCTCCTTGATCAACGTGCGGAGCGTGCGGGTGGTTTCTTCTAAATCCCGAAGCTGGGTGGTTAAAAAGTCGTAACGGGCCGAAGTTTCACGGTATTCCTGCATCGCCAGGGGATTGACCGCGCCGATTCGCCGCAACTTATTACGCAAAATTTCGATCCGTTCGGTAAGCTGAACCGCTTCGCGGTCGGTCAATTCGAGTAATTCTTCCCACTGGGCCGGGTCAATCCGGCTGGCCGGGTCGTCTTCGCTGACCGCGCCGTCCAATTGCAGGGCCGGAGCCAGGTCATCCGCCGCTCTGCGCCGCAAAGTTTCGATTTCCGCCTCCACCCGCCCGGTTTCCAGGGCGGCGCGTCCATGAGTGGCTTCGAGGACAAGCAAAAGGCTGCTCATCTCGCTCCACTGCCGCTCCTGCGCCACACTCTGGCTCTCTAACTCGGCCAGAGCCGCTTCGAGCGGCCCGATCTCGGCCCGCAATCCTTCTAGCTGCGCTCCTAAAGCGTGTAACTCCGCCCCGGTCTTTTCCTGTCCGGCTTGCAAGGTCTGGCACCGGGCCGTCAAATTCTGTAGCTCGGCGGTGCGGCCCGCAATATTCTCGCGCAGCCGTTCGTATTCGGCTCGACCCCAGCGCAGACTCTCGACGCTATTTTTAAGGCGTTGCTCGGCCAGGGCTGCTTCCGTCCGCATCGCCGCCAGCTTTTCGCGCTCGTCGTTAGCACTATGGGCCGCGAGACGGGCCGCGCGTTCCAGTTCGGCAACTCCGGCCAGGGCCATCTGGCGGGCCGCCTCCGCGTCCTGTCGTTCGGCTTCCAGAGCCGTTTCGCGGCCTTCCAGCCCGGCACTCTCCTCGGCTACTTTTTGATGTGTCTCCTGGCGCACCTTGAGTTCGTGATCGAGCCGGTCAATTCCGGCCCGCCATCCGGCTAACTCCTGGCGAACGGTGTTCTCCTGGCGAGTGTGGACGGTGGCCTCGCGTTCGAGGTCGGCCAGTTCCCGCCGGGCGGTGGTCGCCTGGCCCTGAGCCTGACTTAACTCGGCGGCGCGGCTGGCAATGGTTTTTTCCAGGCGGGCGGCGGCCTGGGGCAGTTCGCGCAGTTCTCGTTCGCGCATCAAAACGCTACCCTCAGCCCGGTCTTTCTCTTTGCCCGCCGCCCCGCCGGTCACGGCCCCGCTAGAGCGCAAGATTTCGCCACTCAGCGTCACGGCTGTCCAACCCCCGGTCAGGGTCGTCAGAGCCGTCCGGCCCACCTTCAGGTCTTCCACCACCAGCACCCGGCCCAGCAATTGCTCGTAGACAGGCCGAAAGCGACCCTCGAAGCTGATCAACTCGCTGGCAATCCCGCGCACCCCGGCCAACCCGTCCAGGCTGCGCGGCAGGTTCGCCGGGGCGTTCTGCCGCAAGTTATCCAGGGGCAAAAGCGTCGCCCGGCCCGCCCCGGCAGATTTAAGATAAGCAATGGCACGTTCGGCATCCTCGAAACGTTCTACCACCACGTCTTGCAGGTGCATCCCCAGAGCCACCTCGATGGCGGTTTCCAGTTCGGCGGGAGCCTGGAGCAGATTTGCTACAAGGCCCAGGATGCCGCCGAGTTTGGGCTGTGGCCCGCCCGCCGCCTGCATTATAGCCTTGACCCCGCCGTAAAGACCGGCAAAACTACTCTGCAAGCGGTTGAGCAGGTCGAGCCGCGACCGGGCCGAGTCGAGTTTAGCACGAGCTTCGGCCACCCCTTTTTCGGCCTGCCGGATGGCGGCGGCGGCTTCCTGGCTCTGGGCCTCAAGGCGGCGACGTCGCTCGGCCAGGCCGCGTCCGGCTTCTTCCAGTCCGGCCAGGCGACCCTGAGCCGTCGCCCGCTTCTCTTCCAGTTCGGCCTGTTGGCCGATCACGCTCTGGCGGTTCTGGGCGTATTGTTCTTCCTGCCGACCGAGTTCGGCCCGCCGCTCGGCCAGGGCGGCCCGGCGTTGCCGCACGCTTTCTAGCCGGGCCGTTTGCCGGTTGACTTCGCTCCGTTGCCGTTCGACGGTTCCCTCGGCTTCGCGCAGGGTGGTGGCCTGAGTTTTGAGCAAGTCTTCCTGTTCTTTGAGCCGAGCCGAGTCTAAGCCCTGGTTCTGGACGGTCTGGGCGTGGATTTGTTCCAGTTCGGCCAGGCGGTTCTGGCTACTTTCCGCCGCCAGTCGCAAATTGACCAGTTCGGCCTCCTGGCTCTCGCGCTGCCGCACCAGGCCGTTCAGCCGTTCGCCATCCACCGCTACGGCTTGCTGCAAGCTCTGGGCGCGACTATGCAGCGCACTTGAATCGCGGTGTCGTTCGGCCAGAGCGGTGCGGCGGCTGGCTTGCAGTTTACGGAGGGCTTCGATGTCGGCTTGCAGGGTTTCAAGGTCGGCTTTGCCACGAGCGAGAGCTTCCCGCGCCCCGATTTCCTGAACCTGGGCGGTTGCCAACGCCGTGACATTCTTGCGCCAGCGGTCGCCATAGAACCGCTTGAGCAAGACCTGCATTTCCTCCCGCAGGGTGTAAAATTCTTCGGCCTGGCGTGCGTGGCGTTCCAGTCCTTTCAGGCGCGGCTCGATCTCTGCCGCCATCGCCCCGATATGCCGGGCGTTTTCCTCCTGCTTTGTCAGGCTGTTCTGGGCCTCGGCTTTTTTAAGGTTGTACAGGCCAATGCTGGCGGCGTCCTCGAACAGGCCGCGCCGTTCTTCCGGCTTCTGGCTCAGGGCCGCATCTACCATTCCCTGCGTGATAACAGTGTAAGTCTGCGAAAGAGGCAGGGTCGCCTCGGCAATATCCTTGAGGCGCACCCGGCTTTTGTTGATGTAGTATTCGTTCTCGCCGGTGCGGTAGGCCCGCCGGGTAATCGTTACTTCGCTAAAATTGAGCGGCAGCTTGCCATCCGAATTGTCGAAGGTGATGCTGGCCTCGGCAAACCCCATTGCCGCTTTAAGCGCACTTCCAGCGAAAATCACATCTTCCGTTTTTCGACCGCGCAGCACCGAATAGCGTTGTTCACCCAGCACCCAGCGAATAGCGTCGGCAATGTTGCTTTTGCCACTCCCGTTTGGCCCCACAATAGCGGTGATACCCTGGTCATACAAAAATTCGGTTTTCTGGGCAAAGGTTTTAAAACCCTGCACTTGCAGCCGTCTCAAATACATATTTTTGATTTCCTTGCTCAGCTAGAAAGGGTTGATTTAACCGAAAAGGCCGTCGGCAACGCGACCGGGCAGAGTTGATAAAAAACGTGGACGAAAAAGCTGGCTTCTCACTGGAAATATTTGGAAAAGCAAATTAGAATAATCGTGCTATCGGGCATTTTACCATTGCCGCCCGCTCTTTGCAAACTAGGGCCAGCGTCGGCCTCACCCTTGCAAAGTCCGATCCTAGCTTCCTGTCATTCTGAGCGACGGTAAAGTAGGTCTTGAATACCTTCGATCTAAGCGAAGAATCTTCTTGACCTACCTCGATCTTGCTTAGTGAAGAAGATTCCTCGCTTAGGTTTGCTCTTAATCAAGACCTGGCTTAGTTGTCGCTCAGAATGACATGAACCGAGTACGACTTTGCAAACCAGGGCTAGAAGCGGCCTCACCCTTGCAAAGAGCGGGTTCTGGCCCTGTCACATCCGCAGGGCGTGAGCGTAGCGAAGAATCTTCTTGACCTACCTCGATCTTGCTTAATGCTTAAAAATTGCACGAAGATGAAAACCTGATTGACCGTTCGACCGCCCGGTCTTTGCTTAATAAAATCTCTCTGACCCTGTGGATTAGCCGCTCAAGGAGCTTTCGGGGATAAACTCAAAACTTCCCCCGCAAATCTGAGTGATCAGGCGGCAAGCCCGGTCGAGGCCGGATTGCAGGTAGTCGGCAGGGGTAGCAGCGTTACCCTGCACATAAAGGATAAAAGCCGCTGTGCCTTTCGTTACTTTTGTCTGGTCGCACTGCTTCACGTCCAGGCGGCAAATGATCTTCTCATCGTCTGTCGCGGCATATTCCCCCGCCCCGACCGGCGTTGGTTCGGTCGCGCCAAGCGGAACATAAAGTTCGCTGCCATCGGTCAGCCGGAATTGCAGGTCGCCCCGCAGGTGGGCCAGGTCGTGCGCCCCGATGGACAGGCCGGTTTCGAGTGAAACCAGGTTGTAGCAATCTACTACCGTATTAATATTCGGTAAGCGACCGTTTCGTCCGGCCAGGGCCAGCAGGTGAGCGGCGGGCGGCAGAATTCCTTCACCGCTTACTGCTGCTCGTTCGTACAGGCGGCGATAGCCTGCCAGCACCGGCCCGGTCGCGGCCTCGATTTCGGCCAATCGTTCGACCGTCGCCTTTTTAAGCTTTTCGAGTGGATTGCTCTTATTGGAAACCGACGCACCCTTAATCAGAGCCATCACCGCGCCGATGCCCCATTCTTTTACTTCCGGCCTGACAATCAGCTTCATATTTTTCTCGTTATGCGTCCCTTTTTCAAGAGCTATCTCAGGCTCTACTTCCTCAATTTACGCACGACTGCGCCCCAGATCAGGTTCATCTCGTTGAGGCGCAGCACCCGCAGGGCTAAAAGATAAGCGACCCCACCCGTCCCGATCCCGGCCACCACCGCCAGGAGATTTGCCAGCAGACCGTTACCCAGG
>JBBRBE010000226.1:0-9051 GCA_038206175.1 Chloroflexia bacterium | reverse complement strand
AGTCGACCGCCGTTAAACCCGACATGCGAGGTTAAATTTTGAGTACAAGCCTGGACGATAATTCCGCTTCCCGTCCTCTTCCTTCTTCCGGCTTAGAGAATCTTTCCCCGGCCCCGGCCTCGGCCCCTCCGCCAATTCCGACCACTACCTCCCGACCGGCCAGCGATAACGGCTGGGTCTGGGGCTGGTCAATCTTTATTCTGCTGCTATCGTTCGCGCCGTTTGTGTGGGCTTATTATGCCTCGCCGGAAGATGGCCGGTTTATGGGCTTTTTGTGGAACGCCCCGGACGGCAACTCTTATCTTTCCCGGATGGAAGCCGGACGGCGGGGTGAGTGGCTGATGCACCTCAACTTTACTGCCGAAGAGCATCCGGGTGTGCTGCTCTACCCGCATTATTACCTGCTTGGCAAGCTTGCTGGCCTCGTCGGACTGCCCAACGTGTTCGTGTTCCACCTGGCGCGACTGGCGGCAGGTGGTCTCCTTTTATGGGCAAGCTGGCGGTTTATCTGCCGCTATTTCACCGCATCTACCCGGCGGCGGACGGCTTTTTTGCTGGTCTGTCTGGGTTCTGGCCTGGGCTGGTTGGCCTGGCCGCTCGGCCTCAAAGACTCGACCGACCTGTGGGTAGCCGAGTCGCAAACCTTTTTTAGCATCCTGGCCCAGCCGCATTACCCTCTGGCGACGGTTCTGTTAATTTTTTCCCTGCTGTGGCTGCAAGATGCTTTCGAGGCGACCGACCGCCGGATGGCCCGCTTCTCTTTCCTCAAGGCGGCGGCGGGCGGTTTTGGGCTGGGGATCGTCCATCCTTTCCTGGTGATTACGCTGGGCGTCGTCGGTGGGTTATACCTCCTGCGGCTTCAGATCGCGGCGCGACAGTTTGAATGGTCGAAATGGCTAGGACTCGTCGCGGTCGGGCTGGTCGCCTTACCAATGCCCCTCTATACTTTCCTGGTGACAGCGGGCGACCCGGTGTATGCCGAGTGGATGCGCCAGAATCAAATTCTTTCGCCTCTGCCCTTCTACTACCTGCTGGGATATGGCTTCCTGGCCCTCTTTGCGGCGGTCGGCGGTTGGTGGGCCGAACGCCTCGCGCCGCCGGAGGAGCGCGGGCGGTGGCAGTTGGTGACGACCTGGGTCGTGGCGACGGCGGTTTTGCTCTATGTGCCACTAAGCTTTCAGCGTCGCTTCGTGGAAGGGCTGCATCTGCCGGTGGTGCTGCTGGCGACGGCAGGCTTTTACTACCTGACCCGCCAATGGCGACCAGGACGGCAACGGCGGCGGGCCGGGCAGTTTGTCCTGCTGACTTCCCTCTCGACTTTTCTGGTGCTGGGTATCTTTGTCGGTAATATTTTCAGCCGAGGGCCGAACGGCGATGTCCACCCGCTTTTCCTCAACGGCGAAGAAGTGACGGCCCTCAACTGGCTGCGGGCCAACACTGCTCGCACCGATACCGTTATGACCGGGCCGCTCCTGGGCAATTATATTCCGGCCTGGGCGGGCAACCGGGTCTTCTACGGCCACGATCTCGAAACCATCCGGCGCGATCAGAAAATAGGCCAGGTCGAACGCTTCTACCAGTTCAAAATGAGCCGCCAGGAAATGACCGATTTCATCGGGCAAAACGGTATTCGCTACGTCTACTTTGGGCCGGAAGAATCCGCTATCTTTGCCACCCGCGACGGCCCCGCCACGGCCAACCCTCCCGACGAAGACATCAACGACGAACTGGCCGGACTGAACTTGCAAGACCTGGGCTGGTCGCCCGCCTTCGTCAATTCCCGCGTCCAGATTTACCGCACGACCGTAAAATAGCCGGTTTCAAATCTGTAAGAGAAAAAGAAATGCCGCCATTTATTCCCGGCCTCAAACTAAGCGAACTTTTTTACCACGAGGCCGTTAAGCCGATTTTAGAGCGGGACTTTCCTGACTTGAAGCATTCGGCAGCCTTACTCGGTTCTGGCTCGGAAGTGCTAGGCTTCGATAACGCCCAATCTACCGACCATAACTGGGGACCTCGCCTGTTTCTATTCCTAAATCAAGCCGACTATGGCGCAAAAGAAGCCGACCTTGACCGGGCCTTGAGCCTAAACTTACCTCATATCTTCCGGGGCTATCCAACCAGCTTTGGGCCACCCGAAGCAAGCGGTTCGCGGCTATTGGAAGAGCGAAACGAGGGGCCGGTCAGTCATTTTGTCGAGATTTACACGGTAGGCGGTTTTTTCGAGAAGTACCTGGGCCTCGACTCACGCGGCCAGATGAGCCTGGCGGATTGGCTCTCTCTGCCCGAACAACGCCTATTAACCGTGACCGCCGGAGGGGTCTGGCATGATGGGTTAGGGGAGCTTGGCCCGCCCCGGCAAAAGTTAGCTTACTGGCCGTTTCAAATCTGGCTGTACTTGCTGTCCGCTCAATGGCTGCGTATTTCGCAGGAAGAGCCGTTTATGGCTCGTTGTGGCGTGGTCGGAGACGAGCTTGGGTCGCAGCTCGTGGCGGCGCGGCTCGTGCGTGAACTGATGCGGCTGGCCTTTTTGCTAGAAAAGCAATATGCTCCCTACACGAAGTGGTTTGGTAGCAGCTTTTCCCGCCTCAAATCTGCCGCCGAACTTGGCCCGATCCTCCAAGCGGTACTGCGCGGCTCGGACTGGCAAGAGCGCGAAAAACATCTCTCGGAGGCATACCAACTGGTCGCTCGTCAGCACAACGCCCTGAATATAACCGAGCCGATGCCGACCGAAGTCTCCTATTTTCACGACCGCCCTTATCTTGTGATCAAGGCTGAAACTTTTGCCAGCCGTATTCAGGCAACCATCACCGACCCGGCAATCAAAGCCTTGCCCTTTCCTATCGGTAGCGTTGACCAGTGGGCCGATAGCACTAACATTCTCTCCACCCCGCTCGCCTACCGCAAACTAACTGGTATGTATTAGACAGGCTATTACTGCTATAAGACTAGCTTTCCTCATTGCGAGATTTTGAAAATCGCAGCCAAAAGTGAATAGTTCCCGCCAGGCTCACTTTATAGGACGGCCAGTTAGACCCAGGCGGAGCAGTTATGGCATAATGAGCTACCACTCCACACTGGAGAAGTTAAAGGGTAAATCTTTCGTTTTGTTGGTTCATTCCGAAAGCTTACAGCTTATTATACCTCTTTCAAGTATTTTACTCGTCTGAAATAGACTCAAAGGTGAAAAATGCCGCTTGACCCGCACGACCTCTTGCGCCAGATCGAAGCCGCCGCGCCTGAACTCAAGGTTGGCTTCAACCGCCTGGCCGGTTCTATCGAGGAAGCTCTTGCAATCTACCGGGCGGCGGAGGCGGCCCACTGGCAGGATTTCGCCCTGCGGAAGCAAGCCGAGTACGCGCTGGGCTACCCGCTGGATGGGTTGCACCAGAACCGGGCGGTCGAAGAACCGCCCTCGGCCTATACCGTCGTGGCGACCGACGGTTCGGTAATCCCGCCCGACCGCCACAACGGGACGGCCCTTTACCACGTCATCAACACCGGGCGGGTGATGTTGCGCTACGGGGCGGGCAGCCAGGCCGAGCTTGATAGCCGCACCCGCTTCTATGCCGGGGATGTGAGCAGCGAGGAAGAACAGGAAAGTTCGGCTCCACTGGTGATCGATCTCAAGCGCGATCTGGCCGAGCTTGCCGAAGGCTTCGACCTGGCCCAACGCTACGAGGCCGACCTGATGCTGATGGATGGCCCCCTGACGATGTGGACTAGCCGCGACCGCACCGGCGACCAGGTGAACAAGATTCGCCAGGATTATTACGCTACCCTGGAAGCTTTTAAAGTCGCCCGCATCCCGATTGTCGGCTACATCAGCAACACCCACAGCCAGGGCGTGACCAATAGCCTGCGCCTCCTGCGCCTCGAACAACCCCAGGCGACCCTCTTCGACTTGCCAGACGACCCGCCGCAGTCCGTCGCCGCCACCGTGCCGAAAGCCCGCGCCAAACGCCGAGACCGCCCGACCGGACTAACCGGGGTGCAGGACGCTATGCTTTTCGAGCGACTGCTCGGCCCCGACCACTACAGCGAAGTTTTCAAGACGGCTTTTAGCGAGCCAAAAGAACTGGCCGCCCACATCGAGGAAATTTGCTTCGTGTACTGGCGCACGCCCCAGGAAGTAGTACGGCTGGAATTTCCGCAGTGGGTGGCCGAGGCGGGCCTGTTGCCGAGGGTCGCCAGCCTGGTCTACGAACAGTACCGGCGCGGCCAGGGCTACCCGGTCGCCCTGATGGAAGCCCACGAAAGCGCGGTCTTGCGCCAGGCCGACCGCGAACTGCTGCGGATTTTGCTGGAAGAGCGTGGCCTCTTGCAAGCCGAGTCGGAGAAAGGCCGCAGCAAACGGCTCCGGGGAATTTAAAGCTATTTTACTTCTGCGCCCTGTCTATAATGCAAGCAGACAAGCTATTTTATTTCACTGCCAATTGGCGATTGACGGGCCGATTAAAGGCTGGTACTATTGAGCTAATATCAAAAGTTTCCTGCTAAACACTTGAGTGTAGCAAAAAGGCGTGCGTCTACCAGTTCTATAAGTTCTACAATAGTTGCAGTTTAGACCTATCCTCGAAGGCGTTAGCCTCGTCAGGTTGTTCGGAGTAGCAAAAATATATGGTTGGAACAAATTCAAGGCTAAAAGCTCTGGTTGTTGATGATATTACCAGCATCACCCACGTTGTCAGCAACGCTTTAAGTGTCCACGATTTTCGAGTGCGGGCGGTGAACGACCCACTCGAAGCTCTTAAAGTCTGCCAGACCGAGAGTTTTGATCTGGTCTTGCTGGATGTGCGGATGCCCGTAATGGACGGGATCGAGCTTTTGCACCGGCTGAAAAATCTCAACCCCAGAGCCACTTACGTGATGATGACCGCCGAAGACCAGGACAACCTGAAAACGGTAGTCCGCGCTCTCAAAGAAGGAGCGCAAGGCTTCGTCCTCAAGCCGTTTCGCATCCCCGAACTAATTTCCTCGGTAAACCTGGCCCTCGAAAAGACCCGCCTGATCCGCGAAAATATCCGCATGAAGCTTTACGCCCCTCTGCTGGAAGGCGGTATCTCGGCTCTACTTTCGGCTCTGGAAATCAAAGATATTTCAACCCAGAACCACTCGAACCGGGTTTCTTATTACGCTCAGAAAGTTTCAGAAGCTTTTCGCACCGAGCTAAACTACGAGCAAATGGTACAGGTGCGGCTAGGTTCACTCTTTCACGATGTCGGCAAAATCGGAGTGCCGGATTATATTCTCAAAAAACCGGGGCCGCTGACCCTTGAAGAGCGCAAAGAGATTATGAAGCATCCCGAAATCGGAGCCAGGATCATCGGGGCGGTCGAAGGCATGGAAAAGGTAGCCCAGATCGTGCGGGCGCACCACGAACGCTTTGACGGACGCGGCTACCCGGACGAACTGAAAGGCTATGACATTCCACTCGGCGCACGCATTACGACGGTGGTAGATTGTTTCGAGGCCATCATCTCGCCACGGGTCTATTCGCCCGGTCATTCGATAGAGTATGCTCTGACCGAGCTAAAACGCTGCAAAGGCACGCAGTTCGACCCGGACGTGGTAGATATTTTCCTGCGGCAGGTAGACCTGGGCCAGATCGTGCTGCAACAAGCCAGTTCGGACGAAGTAACCCAATCGCTCTTGCAATCGCCCGTTTGCGCCAACCCGGTACTGCCCCAATCGGCCTGACCTGTAGTTGCAATTAGTTTGGGCAGACTACACTACTAGACAAAAAAGCCCGAACAAAAAAAAGCTCGAACAAAAAAAGCTGCAATTTATCATCTTGCAGCTTTTTTCGTGGTAAGCAGAGCCATAATCCCGGCGATGCTATTAATGCACGTGTCCGGGGCGTTCCTGAACGGTCGAGATCAACGTGCCACCGCCGGGAGCAGACGAAAGGTAGAGGCGGGTCGAGCGACAACCATCGGCAACGGAATCATAAGCATACGCGGGCGAAGCGAAGGCGGTATTGCTATAGCGCACTATGCCAAAACTGGCCGGGTCGAAGGTCGGCGGGCGTAGGTCGAGCGGCACCGTATCTTCTCCCTTGACCCCGCCCGGCAAGATTACACTATTGTACTTGTGCGCGTCCGCCAGTTGCCCATAATAGGCCAGAACAGTGGCCGGGGCCGCTTCCACCCGGTACGAGCGCAAGGTACCCAGACAGCCAAAGGTGATCTCTTTGCTGGCCGTCAGGGTCGCGCCGGGATAAAGTGGGTCGGCCACCGGGCGCGGCCCCAGAGCCAGTAACCCCAGCGTCAGAGCGGCCCCGACAGCCAGCGTCACCGGCAGGGCAATCCAGGTCAACAGCGTGAAGAACCGGCGGCGTCCTGAACTGACCGAAGCGGCCCGGTTTTGCACTTTCTGGTAAAGCCAGTAGGCCGCCGGTTCGCTTGCCAACGCCAGAGCAGTGCCGGCCAGACCACCCACCACCACAAACATTGCTCCCACACTGATAATTGTAGCCGCGTCGTGACCGCCCATCACGAGGTGATCCCAGGTGACAGCCATATACATGGGTAGGCCGAACCAGGCTCCTGCCGCGCCACCGCCGGTATACCAGATTTGACGGAAATGGTCGCGCTGCGCGGCTTTGCGCCACCCGAAACGGCTCGCCAGTATCAGGCTAACCGCCAGCACCGTCAAGAGGGTCAGGCTCATCAAAATTACCCGGTCGTTGTCCGGCCAGGCCAGATTTCGCGGGTCTTGCCAGGCGAACCACATCAGCACGAGGGTAATCGCCGCGACCAGTTGCGTCCACAAAACCGCCAGCAGCGTCACGACTGCCGCCGCCAGAGCATGACCAGGCGTCGCAGTTTTGCGGCGCGGCTCAACTCTCACACTTAACCCGGCAGTCTCGACGGTATCCATTCTAATAACCTTTTTCTAGTTTTCTTTTTTAGTGATAGGTTTAAGATAGCACATCGCCAGCCCCTCAAAATTTAAACACAGAGAAGAATTGATAGGGATAAGTTGCCAAAGGGTTACTTCTGATATAATAACCTGGTTATTTTGATCAGGTAAAAGAAACGAAAGAAAGATTGTGAAAACGAGAATAACAAATTCGAGCAAAATAGGTTTTAAATTGATCGCCTGGTTCGGGTTGGTATTGCTACTGGCAGCTTGCGGCGACGATACTAACACCGCGCCAGTCGCTAACTCAACCCCGGTTGCCAGCACTCCGCCCGCTTCTCTTGCGTCTTCCACCACCCCGGCCAGCCCGACAAACCGCCCGGCCACTCCTACAACTACCCCTGCTTCCCCCGCCACAACCCCTCCCCCCGCTACCGCTACAACAAAGGCGGCAACAACCGCACCTGTTCCGGCCACCACCGCAGTAACGGCTCCCACTGCCGCAGGCGGGGACGAAGCGGCGCAAGGTCTGGTTATTTTCAAGAGTCAGGGTTGTGCAGGCTGTCACGGCGGCGAGAAAGCCACAGGCGACATCGGCCCTAGCCTGATTGGAATCAGATTTCCCGTCGAAGGTTTGCTCAGGCAGGTACGAAACGGGGCCGCTCCGATGCCTGCCTACTCTGCCGAAAAACTACCCGATTCGGATGTGAAATTGATCTACGCTTATCTCAAAAGCCTTAAATAGAGGGCCGAAATATACAAGGCACATAAAAAGAAGTGAGTAAACCTTATAGGTTTACTCACTTCTTTTTATTAGAGCGGGAGACGCGACTCGAACGCGCGACAGCCTGCTTGGAAGGCAGGAACTCTACCAACTGAGTTACTCCCGCATGCCCCTATTTTAACACAACTCGGCCCTCAAGATCAACTTTTATAAGTTATCGTAAGCCCATAACAGTGCGGGTAAATGAGGCTGGAGAAAGCAAAAGCCGCCTGGTAATAAGGTGGATAAGAAGGCTGAGGTTTGGGATATAAGAACTCGGTAATTTTCTACGCGAGAGCGGGCCTACTTCCAGCTGGTCTCCCGTGCTGGCTACCAGGGTCATCCACCCTGGTTTCAGGTCCTTTGCAACCATTTAGGCGACCCTTTGATAGGTATGATGAAGGCCTCCAAGGACCGGAAATGCCACGATTTTTCCTTGCTCAGCAGTTGGTGTTTCCACTTTTACCGGTCTTTGCTGACCAATTCCTTGATGTGGCCGAGATTTATTGTAGAACTCCCTATACTCTTTTAGTACTTTAGATAGATGCTGTTCTGAGATTATCAAAAAGAAATCGAGACATTCACGGCGGAATGTGCCTATTAGGCGTTCACAAATCGCATTGGCATTGGGGGCCTGGATGGGAGTTTTGGTTATCTCAATACCTGTACTTTCGGCTACTCGCTCGAATTGGGGACCAAACTTTCGGTCATTATCCCGAATTAAATATTTCGGTCTCTCTCCAAAAGGAGTGGCCTGGCGGAGTTGCTGAGGGGTCCACTCGTCGGTTGGATGGCGGGTTACCCCGATATGCACTATCCTTCGAGAACCCAATTCCACTATCACAAAAGCGTAAAGCTGGCGGAAGAAGATATTAGTGACGCTAAAATAATCGCAGGACCAGATCTCACTCCCATGGTTTTTGAGAAAGGTGCTCCAGTTCTGGCTAGGTCGCCGGGGTGGACGAGGCTCCTTCATATATTTCTGGATGGTGCGTTTGGCGACTTTAATACCGACTTAGAGTAATTCTCCCCGGATACGCTCAGCGCCCCAGGTTGAATTAGCTGCTGCCATTTGTTTGATAAGTAACACGGTTTCGGGGCTAATCTTTGGTATCGTTGACTTTGGTTTGGACTTGAGCTTCCAGAAAAGACGAAAGCCCTGGCGGTGCCAGCTCAGGAGGGTATCGGGTTGAAGAATAAGAAGGGCCTGTTTCCACGCTCCGACTCTACTTGCAAGGAGCATAATCAAAAATCTATCGAGGGAAGTAAACTGGGGACGTTTTAGCTCCTTTGGCGATACTCTCGTTAAGAGCCTGAATATTCTTCACGCCCCGGTCGAGCAGCCATTCTTCCAGAGCGTCCGCCCCTTTCTGGCCGAAAACCGGGATACCCTCTTTCCAGTTCGCACGTCCGCACAGCAC
>JBBRBE010000225.1:0-9214 GCA_038206175.1 Chloroflexia bacterium | reverse complement strand
TGGAAAGAAGGGGGTATCCCGGCCCAGGTGGTCTTTGAAGTGCTTTCTCCCAGCAATACGGGGCCAGAGATGGAAGGCAAGCGGGCCTGGTACGAGCGGTATGGGGTAGAAGAATTTTATATTTACGACCCCGACCGTGTGTGGTTGCAGGGTTACTGGAGACAGAACGAGCGGTTGGAGCCAATTGCTAATTTGCAGGGCTGGGTCAGTCCTCGGTTGGGGATACGCTTCGAGATGGGGCCAGAGTTGAAGCTGTACAAGCCGGATGGCGAGCCATTTCTGAGCTACTCTGAGGAAGTGCGGCAACGCCAGCAAGCCCAGCAACGGGCTGACCAGGCCGAACTCAGGGTGGGCCAGGAGCGCGACCAGCGACAGCAAGCCGAGCTTACGGCCGGGCAAGAACGGCACAAGGCCGAACAGGAGCGCGACCAGCGACAGCAAGCCGAGCTTTTAGCTGCGCAAGAACGGCAAAAAGCCGAGCAAGAACGCCAAAGAGCCGACCGCCTGGCGGCCCGGCTCAAAGAGTTAAACATAAACCTGGACGAGTAGTTGCTGGTCTTTGACTGGTCAATCGGTAAAATTGACAACTTAAAGTTCGCCCCTTAAAGTCTGAAAGGAAGTCTTTGCTGACCCGAACTGAAAATGCCGCCGTTTCTTCACCCGAACAGCCTGCGTCCTCCCCAAAATCACTTCAAATCCTGATGTTGACTTCTTCCTACCCTAAATTTCCTGGCGATGTCACGGCTCCTTTTATCGAAGCGATTGCCCAGTTCAGCCAGACTCGCGGTCATAGGGTGAGTGTCCTCATGCCTTTTCATCCCGATCTCAAGCGGCAGAAGGTCGAGAACGGCGTGCGGTTCTACCAGTACCACTATGCCCTGGTGAAGAAGTGGAATATCTGGGGCTATGCCGCCTCCCTCGAAGGCGATGTGCGGGTGCGGAAGTTAATCTATGGGCTGTTGCCGTTTGTGTTGCTGAGTAGTTTCTGGCAAATGTGGCGGCTGACCGGGCGGGCGCGGTACGACCTGATCCAGGCGCACTGGGTGATCCCGAATGCGCCGGTGGCCGTTCTGGTCGGGCTATTGCGGCGTATCCCGGTTGTAATCAGCTTGCATGGTTCGGATGTGTACCTGGCCGAGCGAGTGCGCCCGGTCGGATGGGTCGCCCGCTGGGCTTTGGGACGGGCAGCAGGTGTGACAGCTTCCAGCCCGGATTTATTGGAACGCGCCCAACGGCTTGGCGCATCCCGCGAGCGGGCGGCGGTGATTCCTTACGGGGTAGACCCGGCAGTTTTTAAAGCTCCGGCCCGTCCTCGCGCCGAGGTGCGCCACGCGCTGGGTTTCGAGCCGCACGAGGCGGTGCTGCTGTGCGTCGGTCGGCTGGTTTATAAGAAGGGGTTTGAGTATGCTTTGCGAGCGATGCCACAGGTGCTGCAAAGCTATCCTCAGGCCCGCCTGGTAGTGGTTGGAGCGGGTGATCTGGCCGCTTCCCTGAAGAAACTGGCCGCCGAGCTAGGTATCACCGACCGGGTGCGTTTCGAGGGAGCGGTAGCCCATACCCGCTTGCCGGATTATCTGGCGGCTTGCGACCTGTTTCTTTTGCCGAGTGTGGTAGACGATAGCGGAAATGTAGACGGGCTACCCAACACTCTGCTGGAAGCTCTCGCCGCCGGGCGGCCTGTGGTGGCCTCGCGGGTGGCCGGGGTTCCTCTGGCGGTCGAGGACGGCCAGAACGGGCTTCTGGTTTCGCCACGCGACCCGCAGGCTCTAGCTCAGGCCATCCTGCGCCTGCTGGCCGACCCCGCTCTGCGCGACCGCCTGGGCCAGGCCGGACGCCGCAAAGTCGAGCAAGAACTTAACTGGCCCGCCGTGGTCGCCCGCTATTGCCAGATTTTCGAGGCGGCGGCTTCTTCCAAACCTAAAGCGACATGATGACTGTATTAGTCAAGTAAGGGCTATCAAAGCGGGTGAACTGCCCGGCCCGACCGCCCGGTACGGGGAAAAGCCGGGCCGAAAGCGGTTTTTGGTAGCGGGTCGAGAGAGCGGCTAGATCGTACAGCAGGTTTTGGAGACCCGCTACCGGCAGATCGCCCGGTAGCGGCACAACATCCAGGCCCGTACCGCAAACCGCCGAATATGCCAGTAGTTTCGACAAATCCACCCCTCCTTCGGCCACTCGTTCGCCCAAGCGGGTATCTTCTAGCACCGGCAGCATCAGGCCATTGTAGCCGACAGTTTGCAAGTGCTGCCCGGTCTCTTTCAAGCCCTGCGTGATGGCCGCAGCCAGGGCCAGCGTTCCGGCGTCGCCAAAGTGCAGGCCGGTTTCCTCGAAAGCTGCCACAATCGATTCTTCGGCCAGGGGCGCGGGAGAGAGATCGAGGCCGAGATAATTCGCATTTTGGTTCTGGGACACCTGGCGGGCCAGTGTTTCCAGCGGCCCCAGTTGCCCGCTCAGGCGGGTGGCCAGGATCGGCGAAAGGGCGGGTGGGCCTGCTTCTTCTAGCCGGGGCCTGGCTTCAATTACAGCTTGCCGTATCAGGTCGGGCATTTGCAGACCGAGGGCCAGGGTCGGTTGGCCTGCCGGGGTGAGAGATTGAAAGCTGGCCGGGAAGAAGGGAATACCGGGCGGGCAGTTGGCGGCGGCGGCATAGCGGAAGTTGCACAGGCTGTTCGGTGTCGCCAGGGCCAGACGTCCGATAACCTCGGCAGCTTGTCGCACGCCCGCCGCCAGCACCTGGCTGCCGCGTCCGATTCGGGTAGTCAGGTTGAAGGCCGGATTCTGGGCGATGGTCTGGATGATTTCCAGCGTGTCCAGTTCGTCCGGTTCGTAGCAACCCAGCCCGACAAATTCGAGGTTTTGGGCCGCGGTGACGTGGGCAAGTTCGGCCAGATAGTGCGGTCTATCGGTTTTGGGTAGCGGGGCCAGAAAGGGCGGCAGGCTTAGCCGGAGGGTTTGCACTTCGTACCCGGCCTCCTGAAATTGCGCCTGAGCTTGCCGCAACATTCGGGCCGCCTCTTCTACCGCCGGGCGAATGGCCGCCGCCGAAGCCCAGGTTACGGTCAGGCCGAGCGTGATCGTCCGAATTTTCATCCCTTTTCACTCCCCTCTCCTAAAGAGCCAATCAGCCCCCGGATTATAACACGGGCCGCTGTGTTCGCCCGCACACCGTGGCGCGGCCAGCCCACAAGCCCGGTACTTGTAGAGTCGGGTAAACTTTGTTAGTATAAGCCGCACATCAGGAAAAAGAGTTTCACCGCATTATATTTAGCCCATAGAGGAGGTATTGCGATGCCGCAGTACAGGCTGTCCGGTGGGGATGGCGTAAGTTTGTATGTGCAGGAGACCGGCCCGGCGGATGGCCCGGCGATTGTGTTCATCCACGGCTTTGCGCAGAGCCAGGCCGCCTGGCACCGGCAGTTTGAAGGCGAACTAGCCCGTACCTGCCGGGTGGTGGCTTTTGACCTGCGCGGTCACGGCCTATCCGATAAGCCGACCCACGCCGCCGCCTACCGAGATAGCCGTTTGTGGGCCGACGACCTGGCCGCAGTCATGGCTGAGCTAAAGCTGGTGCGTCCGGTGCTGGTGGGCTGGTCGTATGGCGGTTACGTCATTTGTGATTATGTACGGCATTACGGTACGACCGGGTTGAGCGGGGTTTGCTTTATGGGGGCGGCGACCAAAATGGGTACGCCCGAAGCAGCTACCGGCCTGGGAACCGAATTTAGCAGCCGTATACCGGACATGCTTTCGACCGATTTCGTTACAAATGTAACTACGATGGCCGAGTTCTTTCACATTTGCACCCGAATCGACCCAGGCCCAACCGAACTTTACCTGGCCCTGGGTTACAACAGCCTCGTGCCGCCTACCGTTCGCCGCGCCCTGTTTACCCGCAAGCTAGAAAACGACGACCTTTTGGCCGCGCTCGACCTGCCCTGCCTGATCGTACACGGCAGCGAGGATCAGGTTATTTTGCCATCGGTCGCCCGCCACCACGCCGCTATTATTCCACAGGCCCGGCTTTCCTTTTACGAAGGAGTCGGCCATATGCCTTGCATCGAAGCCTCGGAGCGGTTTGACGCGGAACTGGCCGACTTTGCCCGGCAATGTGCTGTTAAATAATGAGGAAATGAGGGAGAGTGAGGAGTTATGAGAGCCACAAGCACGCAAAGACAAATTAATCGGCTACTTTTGGGACTGGCCGCCGGGCTGATGCTGGCCGGATTGTTGGTCGGGTGCGGCGATAGTACCCCGACAACGGCGGGCAGTTCGGCGGGTGGAGTAAGTCCGGCCCCGGCGGGACCGGGCAACAGCACCGGCGTAAGCGATACCGAGATTGTGCTAGGTAGCTGGGGGCCGCAAAGCGGGCCGACGGCGGCTTACGGCGTGGTTGACCGGGCGATAGCCGCTTACTTCAAGAAAGTAAACGAGGAAGGCGGCATCAATGGCCGCAAAATCAGCTTTAAGTACGAGGATGACGGCTATAATTCGGCCCGCACTATCGGGGTAGTCAAAAAGCTGATTGAGCAGGACAAAGTTTTCGCGCTGGTCGGTGGTCTCGGCACCGATAACAATCTGGCGGTGATGGATTATCTTGTCAGCAACAACATTCCCCACGTCGCCCCGGCCACGGGTGCTTCGGGCATCTGTTGCCAGCCGCTCAAGAAGAATATTTTTGCTCTGCAAACGAATTATCAGGTCGAGGCGACCCTGTTGACCCGCTACGGCATAGACAACTTGAAGCTCAAGAAGGCGGCGGTTTTTTACCAGAACGATCCGTTTGGCACCGAAGGCTTCGAGAATATCCAGGCTGAGCTTAAAGCCCGCGCCCTGCCGCCTGCGGTGGGCGTTAGCTACGCCAAAACGGACAAGGACTTCAGCAGTCAGGCCCTGGTTTTGCGCCAGAGCGGAGCCGACACGCTTCTGATGTGGTCTACTCCGCAGCCGACGGCGGGCCTGTTGAAAGAAATCGAGAAGTTGGGCTGGAAGCCGACCGTCATAATGAGCGTAACCAATAACGACCCGGTACTGCTGAATACGGCAGGTTCGGCTATCGAAGGAGCCTGGTCTGCCGCCTGGCTACCCGACCCGAACGGCGACGACCCGAAATCGGTGCGCTACCGTGAATTTATGAAAAAATATATGCCGGAGGAAGCAATCGGCAGCTTTACGGTGGTGGGAATGGCTTACGGCGAGTTGATGAGCGAAGCCCTGCGCCGGGCCGGGCGCAACCTGACCCGCGAAAGCCTGATCGCCGCGCTGGAGACTTTCAAAGACTGGAACGAGGGTTTGCCCTACAAAGTTAATTACAGTCCCACTAACCGCCAGGGCCAAAATGCCCTGTATGTTTTGCAAGCCAAAGACGGCAAATGGCTGCGTAAATCGGATGTTTTGGAACTAAAGCCGCGCTAAATACTTGGGTTTAAGCTCTTAGTATGCTCTGGTTGGCGGCGGTGGCGCAAACTTACAAGCTGTCGTGCAGGTTTGTAGTTTATGCCACCGTAGGCTTGAATAAAGTATGATAAATTAGCTTTTGTACCGGCGGAGCCTTTCCGCTACTTGAGTGTGATCCGATCAGCCCCGGTGTAGTGAAGTGGGAAAATCGAACCGGCCAGTTTTAGCAAATAAGGAAAATCTTCGTGGCAATTGCGCTCAAACGAGACCTGCCGGATGATACCCCGGCCCTTCCGCCACCGTCGGCCCCGGCCCGTAAAACTCTCGATATTCATTGGAGCATGCGGGTGATGTCACTGGTGAGCCTGGGGGTGCTGGGGGTATACAGCTATGTGATGTTTTTGTGCCGCCGGGGAGGAGGACAGCTCAACGGCGACCAGGATCGGCAACGAGTACGGCTTTCGGCCCTGGCTTTTGGCCTTGACCTGGCGATTTCGGCTTATTTTAGCGCGGCGACTCCTTTTATCCTTAAAAAAGGCGGGCTGCTTTTCGACCGCAAGAACTTGCCGCGCCCGGTTTTCTGGTTCTTCGCCGTGACTGGCTTCGTGCCGACGGCCTCGATGACCCTGACTGTGGTGGGCGGTTGGAAGTGGCGCGAACGCATTCGCGCCCGGCGCGGTTGGCGGCGGTTTCACGTAGCCGTGGCAATTCTGGCTTACTTGTCCTGGTGGCTGGCCTGTTCGCCCCTGTTCGCTATGGGCCTATTGGGTGAGAAGCGCACGGTCGAGCTACTTAAAAAAAGCGGCTGGCTTTCTTCAAAATAACATCAATCATAGAATAAGGCTAAACAAAAACAGGAACCGAGCAGTTCCTGTTTTTGTTTAGCCCTTGGTTCTGGGCGATAGTTTTACTCGCCCAGGTGCGCGTGGAGTTTGCGGTAGTAGGCCAGGACTGCCCGTTCTTGCGCTCGCACTTCGACCGAACCGGGCCGGGCATGGCGGACTTCCGCCAGGGCCTGGCTGGGTGGCATGCCGCGCCGGACGAGATAACAGACCAGGATCGTGCCGGTGCGACCGTATCCGGCCCGGCAATGCACCAGCACGGGCTGGGCCTGGGCCAGCCTTCGCTCGATGTAGGAGACGGCTTTCTCGATTAGCTCCAGGCGAGGAGCTTCAAAATCTTCGACCGGCAGATGTTTCGCCAGGAGGCCGTATTTTTCCAGCAGCGTCGGCTGGCAGGGCTGATGGCACAGCGTTACGAGGGCGCGAATACCCTGCTCGTGCAGGAAGCGCAGGTCGTCCTCTTCTGCGCCATTGCCGCCCGGTCGGGCCGCGCCCGCCAGCTTTCCCTGGATTAGCCAGCTAAAATTATCCAGTCCCATCTTATCTTCGCTGCCGCTCCTGAACTTTAATAACTCAAGCATTGCCTAAAAATATCACACAGAGGAAGACCGGGCTTTTAGCCAGACCGCCCGGCCCTAAAGAGCCGGGCTACCCCAACGAAGCCCCCTGAACGGGGCTAATGCCCTTGCGCCCTATCCTGTGTACCGCCTTGTCCCCGTATCAGGCCCATTTATGGGGCTTCGTTGGGGTAGCCCGACCCTTTAGGGCCGGGCGGTCGAACGCTAAGGAAAGTTTACCCTCTGGGATATTTTTAGGCAAGTGTTAAGTCTATCGAGATTTTCACAACAAAACGGGCAGCCGCTTTAGACTGCCCGTGTTCTGTTCTGCTATTTTATCAGGCCAATCTTTAACCTTTAGCCTGCCCGTTACCGTTGCCGTTACCGTTGCCGTTGCTGCCGTTTAGGATTGGCGTAGGCGTCGAGGCCGGATTAGCCGGTAGCTCGCCGACGCGCTGGGCAATCGCCGCAAA
Organism: Chloroflexia bacterium; assembly: GCA_038206175.1. GTDB lineage: Bacteria > Chloroflexota > Chloroflexia > Chloroheliales > Chloroheliaceae > 54-19. The sequence goes on along the minus strand of JBBRBE010000225.1, from coordinate 1,948 downwards.
AGGTTGCACCAGATTGGTTAGCTCAAGCGGCATGATCCACTTGGTCGAAGGCGACTGTCCCAGGCTCTTGAGAGTTTCAAGATACTGCAAATTCATCGTCCGGCCATCCACATTTCGGGCAACCTGATAGACCCGGTCAAGCGCGGTCGAATAGCCTTCGGCCTGTAGCACCGCCGCCTGACGGTGGGCTTCCGCTTGCAAAATGGTAGCCTGACGCTGACCTTCGGCCTGTAGGATCGCGGCTTGTTTTTGGCCCTCGGCCTTCATAATCGAAGCTTCACGCTGTCCATCGGCTTCCAGCACGAGAGCGCGGCGAGTTCGCTCGGCGGACATCTGTTTGGTCATAGACTCCAGAATGTCGCGTGGAGGAATGACCTCGCGGATTTCGACCGCCGTAACTTTGATACCCCAGCGCGTGGTTGCTTCGTCCAGCTTTGTCCGCATCGTTTCGTTAACGTGATCGCGTTTGGCAAGCACATCGTCGAGAGCCATATCGCCCACGATGGCCCGCAGAGTAGTAATCGCAATACCACGGGCCGCGCCCTGGTAGTCTACCACCTGGATCACGCTCGGTACTGCATCTACCACTTTCATGTAAATCAAGAAATCAATCGAAACGGTCGCGTTGTCCTCGGTGATACAGGTTTGAGGCTGGACTTCAAACCAGGTTTCGCGCAGGTCTACCCGCACGCCCCGGTCAATTCCAAAAGGAAAGAGGAAAAGTATTCCCGGCCCCTTCGCTCCCATCGAACGCCCTAGCCGAAAGACTACCATTCGCTGATAATCGGGCAGGATGCGGAAGCACGACAAGACCATCGCTACCAGCACTACCACGATTACTCCGGCGATGATTAAGCCACCGCCATTCGTCAAAAAGCCGCTCATTTTAAACCTCCAATCCTGCCGACTCTGGCAAGAATTCGCCTTATTTTAAGGCTGCTTTATTACAATGTTACAAACTTCTACTTGGCCTAATTATATTGACCATTTCGGTCTAGCTTCATGCTATATTTACCCCTGCCAACCTGTCTGCGTCCATTGCTCCTCGCCGACCGTCTCGGCCAGGCTCCGCACTTTGAGAACGACGCCTTCCAGATCAACGACTGCCACAGGTAGTCCGGCCTCGATCCCCGGCCCGCTAGGGTCGGCCAGTTCTGCCGTCCAGACCTCGCCTTCAATCCGTACCTTGCCGCGTGGGTTGAGGCGGGTAACGGTCTGGGCCTGGCTTCGGCGCAAAGCTTCGATGCCACTGGCGACGGGAGCCAGGCGCGAATGCCGGACGGCGTACAGGACGTAAAAGAAAAAGGCCGTCATGGTCAACGCCATCAGGCCGACCAGCCAGGGGTTGAGTACAACCGGGAGCGCATTTGCGGGCGAACTATAGAGCGTGAACGAGCCGACCAGGAAAGCGGCCAATGCCACCAGGCCCAGTACCCCGCTTACCCCTGTCGCCAGTTCAAAGCCCAGCAATCCGAACGCCAGACCTAAAAAAGCCAGGCCATTCCAGCTAAACGGCAGTTGACTCAGCCCGACAAAGCCCAGGATTATACAGATTGCGCCGGATAAGCCCAGCACAATCGTTCCCGGATGAAAACATTCGGCCAGGATGCCCAAAGCTCCGACAGTCAGCAAGAGATAAGTAATATTCGGGTCGCTCAGGAGTTGTACGAAATCAGCCATGTTGTTTTCCTTCAAGGGCCAGATCTGGCCCTCGGCTCATCTCACACATTTTTCTAACAATGTTATATACGAAAGCCAGTATGGATTAGTTACAGGTCAATATTTCAGGCGACCCAGTAGCCGAGGGTAAAGCGGGCCACCAGCAGACCCAGCAGAGGGAGAGCAGCACGAAGTAAGTATTGTGGAAGACCTTCCAGCGTTGGCCCACCCGGCCAGCAGGATGAAAGCGGGAAAGATGACCAGGAAGTAGCGCGGCATGGAGTAGAGC
>JBBRBE010000224.1:0-9255 GCA_038206175.1 Chloroflexia bacterium | reverse complement strand
CTAGCCCTGGACGAACCGACCGCCAACCTGACGCCCCAGGAGAGCCAGGGGCTTTTTGTGGTGCTGCGGCGGTTGGCCCAGGAAGGCTACGCGATCATCTTTATCAGCCACAAGCTCGAAGAAGTGGTAAGCCTGGCTCACCGGGCCACCGTGCTTCGCAAAGGGCGGCACGTGGCGACGGTAAACCTGACCGGGGAACCGGGCGAGAAAGAAAAGCTGGCTCGCCTGATGATCGGGCGCGAGGCGGACGGCGCGACGGCGGACGAACTCGGTCTGGGGCTGGAACACGCCACGATTGCGGGGGACACCGCACGACCCCACCCGCCGCCCGGAGTGCGGGCCGGACTGCTGGAGGTGCAAGACCTGTGGGCCAAAGGTGGGGCCGGGCAGGAGGTCTTGCGGGGCGTCAGTTTCGAGATAAGCCGGGGTGAGATTGTCGGTATTGTGGGAGTGGCGGGCAACGGCCAACCTGAACTAGCCGAAAGCTTGACTGGCCTCCGCCGCCTGACTCGCGGCACGATTCGCCTGGATGGACACCGCCTGGACGGTGCCAGCCCACGCGAGATCAGCCGCCGGGTAGCATTTGTGCCGGAAGACCGCCTGGGCATGGGTCTGGCGGCGGGCCTCGACCTGGAAGATAATTATCTCTTGCGCCAATACTGGCGGGACGGGCTGCACCGGGGGCCGTTTCTCAACCGCCGGGCAGCCTCCCAGGATTTAGCCGCCGCCATCGCGCAGTACAACATCAAAGTAGGCGATCCCTATGCGCCCGCCCGCCTCATGTCGGGTGGCAATCTGCAAAAGCTTTTGCTGGCCCGCGAACTGGCGACGAATCCGCAACTGGTGATCGTGGCAAACCCCACCCGTGGGTTGGACATCGGAGCCTCGGCCTATGTTCACGGTCGGTTGCGGCAGGCCCGCGACGGAGGGGCTGCCGTTCTGTTGATTCTGGAAGACCTGGACGAAGCCCTGGCTCTGGCCGACCGTCTGCTGGTGATGTACGAAGGCCGCTTGCTGGGCGAGTGTCCGCCCCTGCGTACTCCTCAAAACCTGGAAAGGATCGGTCTATTGATGGCCGGAGCTAAAACCACGCCGCTTGTAGGAGCCGAGGAGGGGCCGCAATGAGCCTGGAACAAAAACAACCCGTCCTGGCGACGCCCGCCTCAAACTCGCCTGCTCCCGTTCTGCCGGGCCTCAAACGCCGGATCGATCCACTGGCGGTTGTGATTACGGTTGGGAGTCCTTTCGCGGCGGTCGGGCTATCGCTCCTGATAATCGGGCTGGGGATGGCCTTCGCCGGTAAAGACCCGCTTTATATCTATGCACAGATGTACCAATCGGCCTGGGGCGACTCTTACGGTCAGTCTGAAACTTTTGTCAAAGCGATTCCGCTGGTTCTGGTCGGGTTGGGTGTGGCGGTGGCTTTCCGGGCCAGATTGTGGAATATCGGTGCAGAAGGTCAGTTTTACGCCGGAGTGCTGGGTGCGACAGCCCTGGCTCTGGCTTTCCCGACCTGGCCGGGCTTTTTGATCATTCCGGCGATGGTGCTGGCTGGCCTCGTCTGCGGAGCGTTGTGGTCGCTCGGCCCGGCTCTTTTGCGGGCCTGGTTGGATGTGAACGAGATTATCACCACCCTGATGCTTAATTATGTCGCGCTTTTCCTGGCAAATTATTTTATTTACGGCCCCTGGAAAGACCCTAAAGGCTTTAATTTCCCCAAAACTGCGCCCTTCTCGGAGGCGACTTACCTGCCCCTGCTGGTGCCGGATACGCGCATTCACTTTGGCCTGGTCTTTGCGGTCGGGGCTATGGCGGTGGTCTGGCTGCTGCTGGGCAAGACCGTGTGGGGATTTGAACTCAAAGTCCAGGGCGAAAGTACGCGAGTAGCCCGCTACGCTGGCATCAAAGTCACGCGCAACGTGATCCTGGCCTTTATGGTCAGTGGCGCACTGGCGGGCCTGGCCGGAATGAGCGAGGTGGCCGGGATCGGTCATCGCCTAGAACCGAATATCTCACCCGGCTACGGCTACACCGCGATCATTGTGGCCTGGCTTGCCCGCCTCAACCCGTGGGCGGTCGGTCTGGTGGCAATTTTGTTTGGTGGACTGCTCAATAGCGGTTTTACCCTGCAACGGTTGGGTCTGTCGTCCGGCCTGGTTACGCTGGTGCAAGGAGTGATCCTGTTCTTTGTGCTGGCCGGGGAAGCTCTTTCGCGTCGCCTCCTCTACAATCGCGCCCTGAACCGAGCGCAAGCCCAGGCTTAAACTGATCAAGTATCAGGTTAGGTTCAGGGTTAGGTTCAGGGTTAGGTTCAGGGTTAGAAAGAAAGGTGCTTTCGGGTGGACTTAGTTAATCTGCTGGCTATCACAATTGCTGCCGGTACGTCGGTGCTGTTTGCGACGCTGGGCGAACTTTTGACCGAGCGGAGCGGGGTGCTGAACCTGGGGCTGGAAGGCATGATGCTGGTGGGAGCGTTGGCCGGGTTTGGGGCGACGGTTGCCACGGGCAATCTGTGGGTGGGCGTCCTGGCGTCCCTGGCGGCGGGCGCGACCCTGGCCCTCGTACACGCTTTCTTCACAATTACGGTGGGAGTCAATCAGGTGGTCAGTGGGCTGGCTCTGGTGCTGCTGGGTCAGGGTCTGGCCTCGTTTCTAGGCCGCAACTACATCGGCCAGGCTTTGCCGGATAGCTTTCGGCCCGTATCGCTGCCTCTGCTGAGCGATATTCCCTGGCTGGGGCCGGTACTTTTCCGGCAAGACTGGCTGGTTTATCTCTCGTTTCTGGCTGTCCCGGCTCTGGCTTTCTACATCTACCGCACCCGGCCCGGCCTCAACCTGCGGGCGGTCGGCGAAAGTCCGGCTACCGCCGACGCTCTCGGTATTTCCGTCCCCGGCTTACGCTACCTCTATGTTTGTGCAGGTGGAGCTTTGTGCGGGCTGGGCGGAGCTTACATGTCGCTGGCTTATATCCCAAGCTGGCAAGAGAACGTCACGGCGGGGCGAGGTTGGATTGCAGTCGGCCTGGTGATCTTCGCCAACTGGCGACCCTGGCGCGCCCTGGTGGGAGCTTACCTGTTTGGTTTTGTAGATGGGCTGGGTTTTCAGTTGCAAGCTGCCAAAGACCAGCTTACCTTTCTCTTTATCAGCCTGAACCAGATCAGCCCTTTCTTCCTTAAGATGCTGCCCTATCTCGTAGTCATCGCCGCTCTGGTTTTTAGCCAGTGGCGACTGCATGCGACCCGCCGCCTCGGTAGTGATGGCCCTCCCGCCGCTCTCGGTCAGCTTTATCTGCGCCGGGACAAGAATTGAGCTTGCGGCGGGGCGGTTTTGTCGGTTTCGCTTTCGCCGACTCCATCGAGGAAGAGTACGAGCCACAGAGCCAGCAAGTAGCCGGTCGTGACCGAGCCGAAGAAGATCGAATTAAGGTCAAACTCGGAGATATTTAATAAATCGAAGGCACTCCACAACAGCCAGTAAGCCCCGATAAAAAGCACCAGCCAGAGCCGTCGCCGGGCGATCAGGGCCAGTGGCAGCACGAGAGCCATGTGGTAGTGCATCCAGTTGGTTGGAGCCAGGAGCAGCCCGACCACTAGCAGGAGGCTATAGCCGTAATCGTAACTCAGCCGCCGCGCCCGCCACAGGCTAAACCCCAGCAGAGCCAGACCGCTCACGGCCCACAAGGCCGTTTCGACCCCGGCCATTTTCAGGCCGATTAGCTCGAACAGCCGACCCCACTCGGCCCGTAGCGAGCCATCAAACAGGCGAGTCAGGCTCTGGGTGTTGCCAAAATTAAAGACCAGACGGGCGAAATCCTCGAAGTTTTGCCAGCCGAAAACCAGCCAGGCCAGACCGTTCAAAACGACGGCACTTAGCAGCGCAGAGCCTACCACCCACCACCGCCGCCGCGCTACGAAATACAAAAAGAGCGGGAAAGGTTGCCAGCGCACGCTTACCACAAAGCCCAGGATTGCACCGGCCTGGCGGTCACGGCCCTGGCGGGCGGCGTACCAGACCGCGAAATCTAATCCGGCAATCAAAAGGCTCCAGGTGCCTAACTGCAAGGCCAGGGCGACCGGGTGGATAACCAGCAACACCAATAGCAGACTGGCCCGCCCGCCTCCGCCTAGCGGCTTTCCGTAGACCCGCCAGACCAGGCTTGCCCCCCACAGGAAAACTCCCAGCGATAGAACCGTCCAGAGCATCCCCGCCTCCACCAGGGGCAACCGGGCCAACCCGACAAAAGGCAAAGCCGCCACAGGCGTATTGCCGTTTTTATCGGCGATGCGGGCGAAGGGCAGATCGAGCGGAGCGGGGCGGTACAGGCTCCCACCGCTTTGCCAGTCCAACGCCCCGACATAGAAGAGCTTGAAGTCGTAGAGCTTGTTGGTCTGGCCTGGTTGGGCGGCGGTTTGTAAGAGGAAATAGTTGTAGAAAAAGAGAGTCAGGAAGGCCAGGCTGATCCCTACCCAGAAAAGAGCCTGGGCGGTGGCGCGGGCAGGCTTGATGCGGCGGCGTCCAGTCATAGCGGGCTAGAGCTTTGCCAGTTCCGCACGGGCAGTGGCGTGGCCGAGTGCGGCGGCTTGTTCCAGGTCGCGGCGGGCTGATTTGCGGTCTTTGAGTGTGCGGTACATCTGGCCGCGCCAGAAATAATAATCAGCTTGCAGCCCATCGAGCCGGATGGCCCGGCCAAAAACCTCGATAGCGGGAGTATAAGCTTCGAGCGAGTTCAGGCTGATACCAAGCTGAAACCAATACTCCGGGTTGGTCGGCAGGAGTTGAGCCGCCGCCTCGAAATCGCGGGCGGCCTGGCGGTGGTCGCCTTTTTTGCGATAGCCCAGTCCCCGCGAATAAATATAGCGGTGGTTGAAGGGGTCGAGCCGGACGGCGGCCCCAAAATCGGTCAGGGCAAAGTCGGCGTCACTGCGATTGTAAAAACCCACGCTCCGCCATTCGTAGCTAACCGCCCGTTGATAGAAGTAATAAGCTTTTGTCGCGTCGCGCTGGATTGCCCGTCCGTAGTCGGCAATAGCCTTGTGATAATCTTGCAAACCGTGGTAGGCCCGTCCGCGTTCGTAGTAAAAATCAGCCTGATTCGCGTCAAGCTCAATCGCTCGCGCTGCCTCGGCCACGGCCCGGTCGAAATAGCCCAGCGCGTGATAGCATTTGCCGCGCTCGTAGTAAAAGACGGCCTGGGAAGGTTCAAGCTCAATCGCGCTGGTGTGGTCGCCGATGGCCCGCTCGTAGTCACCCAGAGCATAATAGCTGATCCCACGAGCCTTGTAGACTGCGGCCAGACCCAACAGGCTGGCCGGGTCGTTCGGTCGCAGTGCGATAATCTCTTCGCCCAGTTCAATCGCCCGGTTCCAGTCCTGTCCGGCGGCAGCCTGACTTTGCTGCCCGGTCAGGTCGGCAATTTGCCAGGCTAGCTGGGCTTCGTGTTGCCGGGTGGCTTCGGCCAGGGCCGCCTGTCGCTCCTGTTCGGCGGTGGCTTCGGCTCGGCGGCGGGCTTCCTCGGCTTCGTGTTGTTGCCACTGCCGGTCGGCGTCGGCCCGGCGACGCTGGCGGGCTTCTTCTTCCTCGCGTTGGCGATCTAGCTTTTCCAGGCCCGATTCGGCCAGGGCCAGCTCGAAACTAAAAGTCGGCAAGGTCTTTTCTTCCGCCGCCGGATGGCTCAGAGCGGTATACCCGGTCTGGCCCGCCCGAATTGCCGCCACTACCTCCTCGGCTTGCCGGTAGCGGTCTTGCGGGTCGGTCTGCAACAGCCGTTCGATCAGCCGATCTAGCCAGGCCGGAACTTGCGGGTTTTCACGGCTGGCCGGAAGCTGCCGGAACTTGGCGTACATGCGCCCTGTCACCATTTCGTACAGAATCAGGCCCAGGCTGTAGAGGTCGGAGGCCGGGGTGAGATACTCAAAGGTATTGTTCTGCTCCGGCGAACGGTAAGGCGGTGAGCCTGGATGCCGCTGGTCGCTTAGCTGAGTGCGGTGACTTTCGCTGCCAAGCTGGGCAATGCCAAAATCGGCCACCACCGCGCTACCGTTGGGCCGCAACAGGATATTAGAAGGTTTGAGGTCGCGGTGTACGATGTCCGCCGAGTGATTGTGAATATCGCTCAGAGCGTGGCAAATGTCGAGCGTGAGGGCCAGGGCTTTGGAAACGGGTAAGGCTCCCTCGCGCTTCAGCAGGTTTGAAAGCGACCCATTTTCGAGGTACTCCATGACCAGGAAGTAATTCGAGTCGCTATCCTGTTCCAGGCTGTAAACCGTGATAATGTTCGGGTTGCCGGTAAAAAAGCTGCTGACCTGGGCTTCCCGCCGGAAACGGTCGAGGAATTCGTTAAACGTGCCGGTTCCGTGCCGCTTATCCAGGGTCGTTTCGCTCCACAGGAGCGTTTTGATGGCGACCCGGCGGCGCAAAAGAGTATCGGTGGCGCGGTAGACTGCTCCACCACCGCCCTGCCCGATGGTTGCCTCTACTTTGTATTTGTTGAGAAGTTTCGCGCCTATTTCAAGCTGTATGCCCATTGACTATGCCTCGACCTGGTGTGCTAGATTTTTTCTAAACGTAAACGTGATTGTTAGGTAACTCGATTATAGCCTATTTTGGGTGGCGGTAAAAGAGATCAGGCTACCCAGAATAAGAAACCAGGCTTTCTATTTAGGGTTGCTCTATTTTCGACTGCTTCCCTCTCTCCCTGAGCGACCACTCAGTTACCTAAATATACCCTACCCCTGGCTTCCCTAAACCCTTCTCTTAGATGAGGTAAGCTCCTTTAGAGCCAGGATAAAGTGAGAAGGTCATCTCGCGTTGGCCTGATCCAGCCAACGCGAGGTCGGCCTAATTATAAAGTAAAAATCTTAACTTAAAAGGAGTATCGTTAGAATGAACGAAGTAATAAACCAGACCGAGAGTTTAGCCGCCCAGCTAAAAGCTCTACAAGAAACAGTCGCAAGGCAGCAAGCCGAAATGACCCGGCTCAAAGACCAGATGCAGATGGGCTTGCCCGCCCAAACATTGCGGTTTGCTCCTCAAGGCGAAGCAGAGGAAAGCCGTCCCGCCACCAGCAGCCGACGCAAGCTCTTACGGCGGGCGGCCCTCGGTGCGGCGGCAGGTGTAACCGCCCTGAGTGCCGCCACCGTCCTGACCGGGCCGCAGTCAGCCCAGGCTGCGACGGCCAGCTTTACCGATGGTGTTCTGGGCGATGCCGTCGTCAAAGGCACCAACCTGGCCGATACCGACCTTTCCTCCGGCGTAACCGGCCAGGCTTCCGGCACGACGGCCCTGGTAAAAGGGGTGCTGGGTGTTAGTAAAATAGTATCAACGGAATAGGCGTACACGGTTTTGCCAAAGCTTCCTCCGGCTTCACCAAAGGCGTTTTTGGCAGTAGCCTCAGCGCGGACGGAATAGGGGTAAGCGGGTTTGCTAACGGCACTAAGGGACGGGGCGTGCGCGGTGACGCCGATGGGTTTTTGGGCATTGGGATACTAGGGGTTGCTACTGGCAATGCAATTGGGATTTCCGCTACCAGTGTGGGTAACGACGCCTTAACCGCAACTTCTACTAACCAGTATGGAGCCAGTCTTAAAGGAGGCCGGGCCGCTCTTTTTGTCGGTTCCAGTCAGACCGACCCGCGCACTCGCACCGATCTGCACTCAGTTGGCGAAATTTACAAAGATGAAACGGGTACTCTATGGTATTGCGTGGTGACCGGCCATCCTGGTACCTGGCGCAGACTTTCGGCTAACAGTGCTTCTGGGGCAATGGAAGTTATCACCCCCCAGCGCATCGTAGATACAGGCATCGGTAAAGGAGTTCCCAAACCGGGGGCCGATAACGCGCTTTTGACGATTGCGGCGGGCGGAGTGGGCATTATTCCGTCAGACGCTACGGCAGTTTTCGGAGCTATCGGTATCATCAACCCGAATAGTGGCGGTATTCCGTTCGCCACAATCTTCTCGGCAGACCTGGCTTCGCCTCCGGTCACGGCCAACCTGGTTTATCCCGGCGGCATTAGCACTTCGACTACCTTTGTGGTCAGCCTGGGCAAACAGCGCGAGGCTGACCTGGGTAAATTCAAGCTGTGCTTGCGCCGCATCACCGACCTTACCATAGACATCCAGGGCTACTATCTGTAGCAGGAAGTCCAGACTCTAAAGCGAGAGAGGGGTTTTACCCTTCTCTCGTTTTATATCTGGCACGGTCGGACTTCCTATTCAGCCCGAAAGACCTGGCCCGGTCAATATTGCCCTGGCGGTCTGAGGTTGGGTAACTTGAGTAGCTTAGGTAACTACAAACCTAACTTCTTCCTTACTTAAATTAACCCGGCATAGATACCTAAAATAAAGGATGCTGGCTAGTCTACTAGGGCAGTACCTTAGGGATGTAAGCGAAATACATTACAACCTTAAACAAAAAAGCATCTCTAAATAAAGAACTCGGCAAGGAGCAAAAATCATGGAACTACTTATAGGACTGGCTCTGGTCATCCTCTTCCTGGCGACTCTGGACTACAGTGCCATACGCTGGGGAGTAAACACTCGTACCGGCGGGAGCGATTGGAACCCTCGCCCCGATGAGGTTTACACCGAACGGTTCGGAGAACTAACTATCGAACGGTAGGACAAGCCACCCGGCAACCGGCTAACATTTACGGCTTAAAAAGGCCCGGCCCTGTGCGGGGCCATCTGAACAAAAAATTGAAGTTTAGTTAAGGAAGTTTAGTTAAGGAGAAAAGAAATGACAACCAGCTCTGTGGCAGACCAGGTGAAGGGAAAGACCCGCTTCGTAGGGGTGATGGCTCTGGCCGCTCTGCTTCTCAGCTTGCTTCTGGCAGCCTGTGGCGATAGCGCAACTTCCACTTCCGCGCCCGCCCCGACCGCCGCGCAGGGCCAGGCTACCACAACAGCCAATGCCGGGACTTCCGGTCAGGCTGCCGCACCTGCCCCGATCAGCATTGACATTGCCAGCTTCAAGTTTAGCCCGGCAGAAATTAGCATCCCGGCAGGTACGACTGTCACCTGGACGAACAAAGATAGTGCCAAGCATAATGTAATCGCCGATGACAAATCATTCGAGTCGCCTACGCTTGAAAAAGGCCAGTCTTATTCGCATAAATTCGATGCTCCTGCCACGGTTGGTTACTTTTGTAGCTTTCACGGTAGTGCCGGGCAGGGCATGATCGGCAAGCTGACCGTCACGGCTGCCCCGGCCCAGGCTGCCCCACAAGCGGGCGCAACCACGGCGGCGCAGGCTCAGG
>JBBRBE010000223.1:0-9319 GCA_038206175.1 Chloroflexia bacterium | reverse complement strand
AGTCCGGCCAGCCAGGTTAGCCAGTACGCCCCAACCGACCTGGCCGGAGATGGCACCGGATTGCTCTATTCGATCACGGCTCGGCGGCTTTATGTCAGCCCGGATGGTGGAGCGACCTGGCAGGAACGCGGCCTGCCCCTGGCCGAGAAATTTCAGGCTTTAAGTGTTTCAGGGGCCGATCCGCAAGCGGTCTACGCCCTGTTACGAGAGCGGCCTCGCGGAAGTGCTGAATATATCTGGACGATCTACTTTTCGGCGGATGCAGGCCAGACTTTCGAGCGACGCTACGAGGCCCGACTTTCCGAAAATGTCACCCTCGCGCTGGCGGCAGAACTCGGTCGGCAGGCTCCGGTCGGGACGCTCTTGCTCTACCGCACGACCAAAAAAGAAGGCGGCTACGAAACTCTGGCCGGAATTTCCAGCGATGGCGGGCGTTCTTTCAAAGAAGCTTACACCACGGCCCGCAACTACCAACCGTCCACGCCCCAGAACCGCGAGATGTTTTACACCCCTGCCGGTTTTTTACGCTTTACCGATGCTTACACCGGGAATTTGAAATTGGACTTCTCGCCGGATGGCCTGAACTGGCAGGGCCTGGCTTTACCGGAATTCAAGGATAGCGGCAAGCGATTGGTCTTGCAGCAGGCCGATAACGCTCCGGCCACCTTTTTGCTTTACGCTGCCGATGGCACAGGCGATCTGTGGCTATCGGCCAATACCGGGCAGGACTGGCAACGGCTGGCTAAAAATATGCCCGATCTCCTGATTACTCCCTATGCCCCTTTTACCCTGCTGGGGATCAAAAGCCGTAAAATATACAGTCTCGAACTGCCGCAAGTGGGCCAGTCCCTGACCGGCCCGACCGGGCCAACGGCTTCGGGTCGGAGCCTGTTCTTTGCCCCGACCCGTCACAATCTCGCCCCTGTGTTCAGACGCTACTGGCAGGAAACCGGCGGGCTGGCCCAGTTCGGCTATCCAAAAACCGAGCCTTTCCGCGAACTCAACCCGACAGATGCCAGGATTTACACCGTCCAATATTTCGAGCGCAATCGTTTCGAGTATCACCCTGAAAACGGCGGAACTAAATACGAGGTGCTGCTGGGTCTGCTGGGCAATCAAGTAACCGAACCCCAACGCCTGAAAGGAAATACGGCTTTTACCCGCGTCGCCAACGCGAATTACGCCGGTGGGTTGTATTTCCCCGAAACGGCGCACAATTTGCACGGCTCTTTCCGCATTTACTGGGAAACTCACGGCGGGCTGGCTCTCTACGGCTACCCTATTTCGGAAGAAATCACAGAGATCAACCCGGACGACGGCAAGAGCTATCTCGTGCAGTATTTCGAGCGCAATCGCTTCGAGTACCACCCTGAAAATAGCGGAACTGCCTATGAAGTTCTCCTGGGCTTGTTGGGTAACAGCTTGCTCATAGCCAAAGGCTGGCTATGAGCGGACAAAAAAGTCGGCTCAAAGTCTGCCACCGGGCGGCGTGTATTGTAAAGCGGGCCGGATAACTTTAATATAAGCGGAACTATACTGATTATAGACTGATTATAAAACGGCTTATAGAATGGCTTGTTGTTGTAAAAGATTAGACGGGACTGGTTATGAGTATATCCTTCGAGAAAAAGGGTCAGGACGAAAACGGCCCGGCCAGGCCAGGGAAGCCTTCGAGCGAAACCCACCCGCTCAGGCGTACCTGGGCCAGCAGTTTTCGGCGTACTCAGCTAATGCTGGGTCTGTGGGGGCTGTTGGTGATCGCCGGGGGAATGCTGCATAACTCTTTCGGAGCTAGTCCCCCGAAAGGGTGGGGGACGAGCGGGTTGCTGCTGGTCTGGCTGGGCCTGACCGTGCTAGGGTTGCTTGGCATGCAGTTCTTGACGCCCGAAAGTCTAAATTCGGGGCAATTATTAGTGTGGGGAGTTGTATTAATAGTAGCCGCTGGTCTGACGCTTTTTCTAATTTATGGGCTGAACTCTCGCGGCTATCCTATCGCTATAATCTGGCATCTGGCTTTTGCCACAGGCTATCTGGCCGCAGGTTACTGGATGGATCGGCGACTGTGGCTGCTGGCAGGCTGGGAAATTGCCGTTGCCATCGTAATGCTCCTATTCGGCCTGGGCGTGCTGGCCGATGGAAGCCAGGCGACCTCTCTGCCCAAATCCCCACCTGACGATGACGACGACAATTATATCTACAGGTTTTTAGCCTTTGACCCCCGGACAGTCGTAATGCAAGTTCTGGGCTTTACTCCCAGAAACGATCAAGGGTTGGTGTTCGGCCTGAGCAGTGGTATACCGCTCCTGCTGGCCGCCTTGCCCTTCTGGAAAGAACGCTATGGCAAAAGTTGAAATTGTAATCTACCGTATTACGGGCCGCCAGTTTTTCTTCAACGTCCCCCAAAAGTGGTGCGAGGAATGCGACCTGACTATCGCTCTCACTCGCAGTGTGCTGAAAGAGCTTGATTTGGAAAATAGTTCCCAGGTGCGGTTGGTGATCAAACCCTGGCTGGCCTTCGCCCTGGAAAGCCTGGCGGTGGGCGGTTGGCACGCTCCGGTCTTGACTATCAACGAGCGGGTTTTTAGTCAGGGCGTCGTGCCAGACCGGGCGCGGCTCAAAGCCGTGCTTAGCCGCCTGTTAAAGGTGCCGACGGCCCCGGCAAATAGCGCAGTAAATCCGTGATGTGAGTTAGCCGGATGTCGTAGGGATAAGTTTTGGTTGGAAAACGAAAAGCGTGGCCTCGCTCCTGAGCCACCAGGGCGACTTTGCATCCGGCTTCGGTCGCGCCGTCCAACTCGCCATCACCACCATCACCAACGAAAAGGCAATCACGCGGCTCCAGCCCGATCATACTCGCGCCTAGCCGGTAAATTTCTACTTCCGGCTTGACCAGGCCCACTTCACAGCTTAGTACGACTGCATCCAGCATACCGGGCAAACCCATCCGCTCGACTACTGAGGGCGTCAGGTAATTGCAGTTCGAGATCATGCAAGTGCGATAACCCATCTCGCGCAAGCGGGCCAGCATCTGAGGTACTTCCGGGAAGAAATGAACATCGCCACTGCGGTTATCGTACTCGAACTGAGCCCTTTCGGAGGCCATTTCGGGCGGGCCGCCCAGGTCTCGCAGCACCATTCGCGCTCGCTCCTCGCCGGATTTGATCTCACCCCGCAAGGCTTCTTTGCTGTAAACTCCCCACTGTCGCCAGATTTCTTCGGTGCTATGCCCGATCCGGTGGGCTATCAGGTCGTATTCGGCCCGCCCTCGGTGCGGTATGTTGTAAACCAGGGTGCCCCACATATCAAATAAGATGCCGTGTACTGCCAAAGTTGACTCTGAGTGTGACATTTTCTTCCTTATAAACTCGGCCCACCAATTTTGCTTTCTCCACTATACAACATGTAGGGGTAGAAACCCAACCCCCCGCCCGATTTAAGCTCTTTGCGCTCCTGGCCCGGTTCGATTTTATCCGCCAAATGGCCGATGACGTAGTGAGACCTCATGAGCTATAACGTTCTTCAATACTATTCTGGCTTCAATACTATTCGAGCGACCACCCCTAACGTGCTAACCGGGCGACCGCCTACACCGTCAGGCCGGAATCTGGTTTAGAGCCTGGCCGAAAAGTAGGCATCAGTAGGGCGGAACAGTCAATGGGCAGAGCCATTTCCTGCAAAAATGGGTAGGACATTGCTCCGTCAATGGATTTTTCGGCTAGGCTTTTAATTGATTTAGAATGAGATAAGGAATAACTGGTAATAAATTGGAAAAGGCGTCCCCGGTAGAACTCAAGTTAGAAGCGGTAGTCCGGCCCGCTCAAACTCAAGCTAAAGCTGAAAGTGAAGGAAAGCGTCAGAGGCTCTGGGGCTTAGGGCTGTGCGCCGCCGCCGGGTTCAGCTATGGTTTCCAGGCTCTGCTGGTCAAATGGGCTTATGCCGAGGGCGTGAATGTAACAACCGTGCTGACGATGCGCTTTGTAATTGCCACAATCGGGGTGTGGGGACTGGTAGCCGTGGTGCGCCCGGCCCTGCGCCAACCTCGCCGTAAACTGGCCGGGCTGGGGCTGCTCGGTCTGTTGTTCGTCACCAACGCGCTGACTTATTACCTGGCCCTGGATTTACTGGCGGCAGGCACGACGACGCTTCTAGTTTACTGCTTCCCCGTGCTGGTAGTAATCTGGGCCACCCTGTTTTTTGGCGAACGCCTCGGCTTTTTGCGGCTGATAGCTCTGGCGTTAGCGGTGCTGGGCTGCCTTTTGACCGTTGACCCGGTGGCCCTGCTGACTACGAGCGGCCAGGCTTTCAGTTTACTCGGCGCACTCTTTGCTTTCGCCAGTGCCTTGAGCAATTCCTTTTATGTGGTGCTATCGGCTCCTTTTGGGCGGGGAGTGCCGGGCCTGGTGCAGGCCGCCTGGAGCGTGCCGGTGACGGCTCTGGTGTATATTATCTGGTGCCTTATAAGCGGGCAGTTTCAGTTTGGGCAGACCCCGCTCGGTTGGGCCTGCTGCCTGGGTATCGGGATTTTGACGGCTTTCTCGATTGGGGCATATCTGGCTGGAATCGGTTTAATCGGGTCGAGCCGGGCGGCTATCACTGCTACCACCGAACCGGCTACCGCCGTTATTCTAAGTATTTTGCTGCTGGGCGAACCGGCCAGCCCTTTGAAATTACTCGGCGGCGTGTTGATTATCGGGGCAGTTCTAATTTTGAGCCGCCCAAATCCCCACCCGAAGGAGTTGCCAGATGCCAACGAATGAACAAACCAACAGCGGGCCTGAAATTTTTGAGGTAGCCGCTCTGCTTAAAACTATCAAGAGTAACGAGAGCAAAGCGTACCTCGAATTTATTCGCAATAAGGCTCTAAGCGTCGGTATTTACCGCTTAGCTGCCGGGGAAGTTGACCGCCAGAAGCCGCATACCGAGGACGAAATTTACTATGTGTTGAGCGGTCAGGCCCAGATGCAAATCGCCGACCGTCAGCACGAGGTCAGGCCGGGCCAGGTAATTCTGGTCGAGGCGAACATGCCGCACCGCTTCCATACTATTACCCAGGACTTGACCTTACTGGTTTTCTTCGCCCCGGCAGAAGCAATGCCCTAGCATTCCCCACCACATCCTAAATCCAGCCTTACACAAGCTTTTCTTATATCTTTTACATGCTTTACGGAATTGACAGCCAGGGGCAGGGTGGTGCTATACTGGCCCAGGCTTGAAGCGAAAAGAAGCCTGCATCTTCTTTGCCTCAGTTAAAACACTCTCTATTAGAACCTACTAAAATAAATTTACCACTGGAAATGAGGAACCCTGCAATGAGCGACCAGCCCGACAAAGAGGCCGAAATAGATGCTGGCAGCCAGCCTGATGCCGAAACCGAGGCCGAGAACCAGGTCGAGGATTTGCTGGACGACGAAAGGACGGAAGTAAGCGAAGAGGAAGAAGAAGCCCTCGAACTGGCCGCCCTCGAAAAGCTAGAAGCGGCTGGCCCTTTACCGGGCGAAACCCGCGAAGCCTTTGCGACCCGCCTGCACGAAGCTCAGGTCGCCCGCCACAAGAAGCGCAAAGCCAATCCCAAAAAGGGCGTTACAAAAGGTCTGGTGATCGTCAATACCGGCAACGGCAAAGGCAAAACCACTGCCGCGCTGGGTGTAATCTTTCGGGCCTGGGGCCGCGGAATGCGGGTGTGCATGTTGCAGTTTATCAAGGCGACGACGGCTAACTGGGGCGAGACCCGCGCCGCCCGGCGGTTGGGTATCGAAATCATCCCGATGGGCGATGGCTTTACCTGGCTTTCGGACGACATCGAAAAAGATAAAGCCACCGCCCGGCAATGCTGGGCCTTATGCAAAGAAAAGATCATGTCCGGTCAGTACGATATTGTTGTGCTAGACGAAATGACTTACACTCTGAGCTATGGCTGGCTGGACACCCAGGAAGTAATCGAAACGCTCAAAGCTCGCCCGGAAGGGCAGCACGTGATCATCACGGGCCGCAATGCCGTCCCGGAACTGGTCGAATATGCCGATCTCGTGACCGAAATGACCGAGATCAAACACCCCTATCAACAGGGGATTATGGCCCAGAAAGGCATCGAGTTTTAAGCGGCTGACCAGGGCTGAAACGGCGGGTTTTGAACCTGGATAGCGATTGAGTAGAGCAAAATTTCGGGGCTTGAAGGGTTTCTAAGCGGCCCTCAAGCTTCTCTACCTGAAACTTTGGCCGGGATTTTGCGTAGAGCAAAATAGTTATTATATTTTACACGGGCGATCCGGCATATTTGGCCGGGCAGAGAGCCAGGCAACACTGACAAGCAGATTGATGGAGAGCAACAAGAATGGCAGATTTATCTAACTCCGGGAACGGGACTAATAAATATGGCAAAGTAGCTGCCGGTTTAGGACTGGCGACGGCTGCCGCCTTCGGGGCAGCCTGGGCTAACTCCCGGCAACGCCTGGGGCAGACCCGTAGCCTGGCGGTCGGTACCGCTACTCCAACCGCACCGGGCAAAATGATTGACTGGGAAAAAGTGCGCGGCACGGCCCGTAGGATGAACGCCACCGCCGAACCGGACGCGCAGTGGCGGCAACACTGGAACGGCTACTACAGCGAGATGGTTAAAAAGGCCGTCCCCATTATCGAGGATTACGCGCACACTCCTTTCCCGCGCCATCTCGATACGGTTAACGTGGTGAGCCGCATGGATTGGGTAGACGCCAACATCCTGTCTTTCCAGCAGCTTTTCGGCCCCATCGAAAAACTCTACCAGGACGCCGCCCGCAACACCAGTGCCTTTAATCAGGCGGTGCAAGGCGCGATCAGCCAGACGGTCTTGAGTGCTGAAGTCGGGATTTTGCTGGGCTATCTGGCCCGGCGCGTCCTGGGACAGTACGACTTGAGCCTGTTAGGGCAAGAGCCACTTTCGACCGGCAAGGTTTACTTTGTAGAACCGAATATCGCCGGAGTGGTGCAAAATCTGGGAATTGATGGCGACGAGTTCCGGCTCTGGATCGCTTTGCACGAGACAACCCACGCCTTCGAGTTCGAGTCGCACCCGTGGGTGCGCCAGCACTTCAATGCAATTCTGGAACGCTATTTCGGTTTGATCTCGAACGAACTGCGGCAAAGCGGCGGTTTTGGTCGCTTCATCCAGCGTTTCCGCGAAAATGACCAGAAATCAGCCTGGATCGAAAGGGTCATGTCGCCGGAGCAGCGCACCCTCTTTTCGGAGCTACAGGCTCTGATGAGCATTGTCGAGGGATACAGCAACCACATGATGAACGCTATCGGCGTGAAGTTAATGCCTAACTACGATCAGATCAAAGACCGCATGGAAAGCCGACAGAAGAATCGCGGCGTGGTAGACCGTCTGTTTATCAAGCTAACCGGCCTTGACCTGAAGATGGAGCAGTACCGGTTGGGCGAAATCTTCGTAGATGCGGTCGTCGCCAAAAAGGGGATTGATTTCGCTAACCTGATGTGGGCCGAAGCTAAATACTTGCCGACCCTGGAGGAAGTCAAGCAGCCCGATCTTTGGGTTAGCCGAGTCGAGGGGATGCAAGCGGCCTAAATGAGTTACCAGCCCAACTATCAGCCCGGCCCGCCACCGGGCTATCCACCTGCCGGGCCAGGAGGACGTCGCCCGGTACGGCGGGTGGCGGCTTCCCGGCCCGGTTGGGGTCTGGGTTGTGGAGCGTTTATTCTGGGCTTTCTGACCGCCTGCGTGATTGGCGGAGTAGCCGTGTTCTTTCTCTACTTCTACAACCCCAACAACAACCAACCACTGGCCCGTCCGCCCGCCCAGGCGGGAACACCCGACATTCAGGCTACTCTCAGCCAAACCTATCTCAACAACGAAATTGCCCGCCAGCTAAACGGTCAACCGCTCAAAGTCGGAGCCGTCAACTTGCAGGACGTGGTAATTCAGGTCAAAGACAATTCCCAGATTGAAGTAAAGCTGCGGGCCAGCAGTGGCCCGGCCTCTTTCGATCTGACCGTAACTGAGCAACTGGTAATCCAGAACGGTAAAGTTGGCCTGAACGTAATCGGTCAGCCGCAGCTAACGAACGGGCAAGTCCCGCCCGGCGTCAACGGCATCCTGGAACAGATTAATAG
This sequence comes from Chloroflexia bacterium, assembly GCA_038206175.1. Lineage (GTDB taxonomy): Bacteria > Chloroflexota > Chloroflexia > Chloroheliales > Chloroheliaceae > 54-19. The sequence continues at coordinate 1,210 of JBBRBE010000223.1, read as the reverse complement.
CAATTTTATCGAGCCACAAATCAACAATCAAGTTACCCAGATTCAGCTTAACAAACGTCCCATCCGCCTGACCGCGATCAGCACGCAAGTGGGCTTTATCACCGTCAGCGCAAACGTCTAAATCAGCCGGGACTTCAAGAGCAATGCAGCGGGAAAACAAGCTGGCGCGGCGCGTCCGGCTCGACAAAGTTCGAGACGCGCAGGCCCAGCAGCCGCAAAGGGCGACCGGCGACCCAGGCCCGGCGCATCAAGGCTCCAGCGGCGGCGGCAACTTCACTCGCGGCATCGGTCGGGGCGGGCAAGGTTACGGCGCGAGTAATCATGCGCCAATCGTTGAAACGCAGCTTGATCGCAATGGTGCGGGCCAGCAAGGCTTCTTTTTGCATCCGGCCTTCTAGCTCCGCCGCCATCTGCCGGATAAGCCGCCAGAGCGTCCGACGGTCGCTGGTATCCTCGAAAAAAGTCCGTTCGGCAGAAAGTGATTTAGTCTCTCGGTTAAGGCTGATCGGGTGGTCGTCCACACCGGCGGCGCGTTCTTGCAATTCGCGGCCCAGGTGCGGCCCAAACATCTCTCGCAAGGTAGCAAGATCGGCGGCGGCGAGGTCGGCAATGGTCTCGATACCGATAGAATTGAGCCGTCCGGCCCATTTCGGCCCTACCCCGTGTAACTTCCCTACCGGCTGCGGCCCCAGGAAGTCGGCCTCATAGCCTGGCTCCACAATCGTCAGGCCACCGGGCTTGCGGTGTCCGCTTGCCATCTTCGCGGTTAGCTTGTTGGCCGCCAATCCAACCGAAGCCGTCAGCCCGACTTCCTGCCGGATCAGCGTTTGCAGTCTAGTGGCAATTTCCGGCCCGTCCGGGCCATCTTCGGCGGCTTGCATAGCCGTCAGATCGGCGTAAGCTTCGTCAATGCTAACCTGTTCGAGCAATGGTACTTCCCGCTTCAAAACTCCCATCACTTCCCGCGAAACTTCCTGGTACAACTCGTGGCGCACCGGCAAATAAATTCCTTGCGGGCAAAGCTTACGAGCCTGGCCGACCGGCATTGCGCTATGCACCCCGTAACTGCGGGCAGCATACGAAGCCGTCGCAACCGCCCCGCGTAAAGTGTTGGCCTCGCCCATTACCACACTAATCGGCTGCCCGACCAGTTCCGGCCTTAGCTTTTCCTCGACGCTGGCATAAAAAGCATCCAGATCGAGATGTAAAA
>JBBRBE010000222.1:0-9412 GCA_038206175.1 Chloroflexia bacterium | reverse complement strand
CAGTCGGGATAAATTTTGTTGCAACTTGTTGCAACGGCAGAGTGATAATAGTCTTGCGGCTGCAAACTGGAAACTGTCAGTCGGGATAAATTTTGTTGCAACTTGTTGCAACTCGGTAGATTGTTGCTCTGATAGCCTGGTTGTTACGAAAGTCAGTCGGGATAAATTTTGTTGCAACTTGTTGCAACGCCTTCACTAAATTATAGCATCACAGAGGAGTAAAATCTAGCAGTAGCGAGAGGTGTATCTAACTTCCTCATTTTCCCCTCGTTACTCTAAAAAGTGAGCTTGAACAATAAACTTTGATGGCTTTGTAAAAGGCTAAAATAAAATCGAGAAGCGTCCCGTAGACTTATCACTGCACAACCTCTCGCACAAAATCGGTGTACTCACGCAGGCCATAAAAACACTCTTCACCATAAGACATGAATCGTCCAAGTTTATCCTTCACAGCGCACTTGACCCATTCCCATTGTAGTCTTGTAGCCAACCCCGGCATAGCGGGCAAATTGAGTTAAACCGGCAATCTGTGAGGTAAGGCCGAGGTCAGGACTAAATTTACCGTTCTTATCAAGTTTAATCTTGTAGGTGCAGACACCTACAAAACCTTTTTGCACGAAAGACGGAAAGTGCTGGGTAACGGTTTGTAGCTCGTAATCGCTTACCACTACCTGACTTTTTACAAACTCGCGCAAGCTCTCCTTGTCAGCTTCCTCTATCTTGCAAGCTGGCGGGGCATAAAGGTTCCACACTCGCAAAAAGCTGTCCCAAACCAGGGCCGGTTCAGGAAAGAGAGTAAACTGTTTGTCGCCCACGTTAAAAGCAGTGGGCGTGACGAAACGTAAGCGCACGGTCGGAACGGGTGAAGTGTTAGCCAGAGTTTGCCAATCTACAAAAGAAGCCCAGCCGGTAGGGTCGGCGGAAGGGGTCGAAAGCACGCGGTTTAGCTCGAATTTTGCCTGCCCCAGATGCAGCACCGAGCGTCCTACATTAAGGAAATGACGGCTCAGGCATTGCCACAGGTAGCCGCCATCAAGCAAAGTCAGGCGCAGGCGGCAAGGTTGAGCGGCCTGCAAGTGCAATTGACCGCCCTGCACCCTCCCACCCTGCAAAGGCGAGACGGTAAAAGGGCGGTAGCCTGGCTCGTCGTGCAGTCGGGCAGCTAGAGCAGGGTCGGCCTGGCGCACGAGATCAAGAAAGAGAGCGTGCGCCTGATGGCCCATCGTCGCCGGAAGGGTCGCCTCATTGAGCGCGACCAGTTCCAGTACCACCGAATAAAGATAGTTATTACTCATCTGTGGGCCTCGGCCCCAAAAAAAGCCATGCCCGCAGGTAAGTAAACAGTATCTTTTCGTCGAGCATTTTTCAGGCTCACCTCGTAGCAAGGAGCCTGAGTAACGGCATTGACAAGCAGACTAACTGGCGGCATATTAACTAAATCAAAACTGATTAAGTTATTAGCTGCAAAATCGAGTGGATTAAGTGGACACGTAATTGTAACCGGGTCACGCTCCTGCCTGGCTTCATATTCGCCCTCGCCTAATATTACTAATTCTGCTTTGGACATCCACTTGCCTAGACGCACCCAGCGTGGTAAGACTAAACGGCCTCGGCTAAATACGAAAAACTGGAAGCGCGACTCAGGTGCAAGTTCTTTAGCCCTACCGTATACCACCCGGTTACTACTTATTTGAGGTGTAAAACTATAATAGGCCGGTTCTCCTAGCTTGAAAGTGTTGAAAACAAAGCTGTATTCCAGAGGACGAGCGGGAGTGATGTAAACTTGCTCCTGAGACAGCCTAGAAAGATCGCTTTGATAGCTAGGCACTTGACTAGAGTTAAAATAGGGTCGCAACAGGTTCAGGCTAGAACCGAGGGCGTAGCTCAAGCCATAGTTGTGCAAATAGCGTTCGGTCTCGTACAAGCGGCCCATTTCGCGGCTGGCATAAAACAGATTGTCGTGTAGCACAAGCTGACAGGTCGTGATATACATGGATATTCCTTTGCTCAACTTCGCCCGGTGTAGCTATTTAGCCTTTGCAGTTTTAGGACGAAATGCACCAAAGGTTGTGGCGTAGAGGTTGGCTTCTTCCCCAGCCTGGCCTAGAATAGAACGGAACTGTTCCTCATCGCGGGTTAAACCATTCATCTCGTCACGCAAAATCGCACCGTCTACTACTGTGTAAACCAAGCCATCTTCTTGCAACAAAGAGCGTACCGCTTCGGACGCAGCATCCAAAACTTTCCCAGCCTCTAGCGGAGTGCCAATTTGCGCCCGCTCCTGCCCACCTTCGTCCTCGTAGCCGGTCAGGTCGTAGAGCTTCTGGCTAAACTTCAAATTGCTGAATATCTCGCCGTTAGCGAATACAGCCGCTACCAGGTGATTTTCAACCGTGCCAGTGCGGGTGGTTTGCGCTCCATAGCGGCGGGTACGCAGCACATTGTTCAGCACATAAATAAATTCGGCCTCGGTTGGGTCTTTAATCGTGATCACTGAGGGGAAAAAAACCTGCGGTAACACATGGTCTTGCTCACCAATACTGCTACGTGTTTCTCCGCCTCGGCTCATAGTACCATTTTCCCACGGTGCATTGAACGTCAGGCTCTGGTGGGATACATCAAAGGGCGTCAGCGAGAAAGCACTGTCCACCAGGACTTTTGCCCTTTCGCTACCTGCACTACCAATAGCAAAGCCGTAGTAGATGCAGTCCGGGCAACGTTTGCAAAAAGCCGCACTATTGTACTCGCAAAAGTAAGGTGAGGTTGTATTGCTCTTCTCGTCTTTCGGGGTGGCAGAAATAATTCCGTAGCGACGGAGCAATTCACGACCATGCAACCGTTCGGCAGAAGTCTGCTTGCGCTTAAACATTGTGATGCGGGCGCGGGGTGCTTGGTGAGCGGGCAGAAGTCCAGCTTTGACATAGGCCGTGTTCAACTCGCCATCGGTCTGAAAGAGTGGAAAAGAATTGGTTTCCCGCACCACCACAATATGAGCATATTTACCCATCGGTAGTTCGGGAATTGCCGTGTGAAAATAATCTGTCTTGAGGCTGTTGAGATACATGTTAAAATTTCTCCTGGTATATAGACTAATCGGCTGTTAACATCGTTAAACGTTGGGCAGAGCGGCATTGGCATCGGTATTAGGGTCGCTCGTCTCCGGCGGGTTTTTACTCCATTTACGCCAGTTGAGACTGTAGTAAGCTTCGCAGCCACTCTTAATGTTGTTCAGGCGGCTACGTAGAAGTCCAGCTTGTCCACGGCAGTAAGCCCGGTAAACATCGTCGTAGAAAAAATCGGTAAATGCCTGAATCGCTGGAGCTTCCTTCTCACTGATTTCTTTTCCGTAGAAAGCCGCCCGACCAGCACCTTCACTCCCCCGCACCCGGTCTAGCCAGCGCATAAGTTCGCCTTGCATCACCAGCTTCACATCCTGAGCATATTCGGTTTCGTGCTGCACCCGTTCCTGTGGGTTGGCAAACAACACCTTGGCCGCAATATCCACCGGACGCACGATGCTGGCCGAACGGAAAGTAGGGCGGTAGAACGTGGTGTACCGCTCTACCATGTTTGAAATAATCTCCATAGGGTCATCTCCTACTGTAACTTGTTTTAATCCATTCCAAATGTCGGTGTATGCTTGCATGTAACGGCGGGTTTGCATCGGCCAGTAACCTTCAACCAAAGACTTGGCATCTTTAGCACGGGCCTGCATTGCCAAAAAACGGAAGATATTGAGTGGGTCGGAACGCACACCCCGTGCTACCCGGTTCAACATACTCCATTTCGGTTCTCCTTTTTCCTCTCCGTAAGTATCATAGTTAATGAAATAAACCCTGCTCAACAATCGCAACTTTTCCAGCACCTTGTCAATTCGCACCCGTCCGGCAGGGGTAATCCGTAATTTGTCCCGCTCACGCTCTAACTGCCTCTCATTCATGCCCTCCGTTACGTCCGGGTCGCTGGTGAGTAGGTAGCTTAGGAAATGATGGGGTGCGTCTAGTACCACGGTTTCCTTAAAATCCTCGCCACTGGCAAAGAGCGGCATATAATTATCCGAAATAACCGCTTTGCAACCCAGCACGAGAGGTAACATCAAGCCCAGCATCGCAGGAATAGCCCAGGTTTCGGTAGCGGTCGGTTCCCGACTGAGAGCTTTGAGGCCGAAGAAGATCAGTCCTTGCGTGTCTTTCTCATCGTAGTCCATTCGGTAGTAGCCGCGCCGCCTAACATTTTCCTCATAACTTTCGTCAGATTGAAACATATCCAGCCCCAGGTAGTCCACCGGTTCAAGTAGGGTGTCCGATAATTTTCGGCTTAGTTCCTTGATGCTAAGAGTTTTGAGGCTGTTTACGACTTGCCCGACGAGAGCCGCCGTCTCGGTCGTAAAAAAGTAGCTAGGGTACAGGTAGCAAAACTTGATTTGCTGCTCCTCAAAATCTTTGCCAGTTAGCTTAAGTTCGTCTTGCTGTCGTAGCTGCCGAAGCATCATTTCTAGGAGGCAAATCGCACAGATCCCACCTGCATTCTCGCTTACATAGAGCGGAAGACGGTTTTTATAAACCCAGGGCTGAAACAGTACCTCAGTATCGTTCTGTTTGCGTCCTTCAACCAGATACGACGAGTTGCAAACGGTGCATGGCAACCGGGCCTGTTGACGACGTTTAGCCGAAACGTAGTTGTCGAGTTCGGCCTGAAAGTCGGGTAAAGTGGGAGTAGGCGTAAAGTTATGACCGAAACCACCAAAACTTAAGTGAGCTTCGACATACTTTGCCAATTGCGGCAACAACGTGCCTTGCCAGCTTTCTTGTAGGGCTAGTTCAAATAGAGGACGGGTCTGAGCGATAAAGCTATTAAGAAAATGAGCCACGCTTCCAGGCTCTTCACCTTCCTGGTCTAAGGTGCGGTGCTGGGCTACAAACTGTGCGCCTAGCCAGAAGTAGCGGTAGTCTAATCCACCGCTCGACGGTATTTGCTGGGCTAGAGCTGCTGTTTCGTCACTTAACTTAAAGATTGTCCTGATTTGAAGGGTAAGCTCCTGACGCACATCAGGTTGTTTAATCCGTTCCAAAATAATTTTGTCAAAATTAAGTAGGAAGCGACCTACAATCGCAATCCTGGCATCATCCAAAGGGTAATAATCAAGATTAAAGTTTGGCGGCAACTTACCTGCCGCTTCAATGGATTGAAGCGACTCAAAGGTGCTTTTGGTAACGTTTGCACGAGTACGCAAACAGGCTTTGACCAGTAAATCAGTAAAACCAAGCGGCGTAAGTAAGTCCTCGAAATAGCCTGGATATTTCAGGTTGCTGAGGGCATTAAATTTAAAGCCTGGAGTATTCTCATTAATAGAATCTATACACTCCTCACCTAGCTTCTCCCTAATAGCTCCCCAAAGGGCCGGGGTACTCAGGTCGGGCTGGGCCTGCTGGTCGGTCTTTAGGTAGACGATCCCATTTGGGAAGTAAAGATAGGGTACGAATGAGCCGATTTCACCTTCTGTCGGTTCGGCAGCCAGCCAGCTTTTGACCCCATTATTGACCGTGTTGGTCAAGAGGCCGCGCACATCACTGAACTGATGATAAACCAGGCTAAACCGACTTCCGCTGATCTCGCGTACTACTCGCTCGAAAGTAGTCCGGCCTTCCCCATGCAATACGTCCGAAGGGGTTTTTACCAGGAAAGCCAGGCAATCCGAAAATTTGCAGAGATCACGAGCGCGTCCAATTTCGCGCTCATCATCGTGCCGCAGGTCACGAAACTGGTAAACGCTATGGTTTGCGCCGCTCTCAAGCTGAGTGTTTACTACAAGATAAAGAATATCCTGGAGATAAAGGGCGTAATCGGGAAAGAAAGCCTGCACATTTAGCCGTTCTAACTCTTCACGCAACATTGTCAAGGCAAGTTGTACCTGAGCCTGATTCGCCGTGCCTACTTCCTCCATCAACCCGCGTATTTTGTTCAGGTCGTGCATCAAGTAGCCCAGCACGTAGAGTCTTTGCGCTCGGTCGCTCAGGTATGGACGTGGACGCGAATGTTGAGCCAGAGCCAGCAGACGCATAGCCGGGAACAGGCCATTGAAGATGTGAGCTACCATGCTCTGGTCAGGGTTCTTGCCAAAGTAATGATGGGTGCTACCTTTGGCGGCAGTTAGGGAATGAGCCGCAATAAACGGCTCGGCCATCGTCTCTAAAAACTCTTTTAGCACCGGCTCGTCATCGGCTACACTACGCTTGAGTATCTGGGCCAGTATCATTGGGGTCTCCTCATTTTTCTAGTTCAAAATCGAAGAAAGCACCTTCGTCCTGCCGGTTCTTACGGTAAAACAAAAGCGAGTCGAGCAAGAGAGCTTCTTTGCCAAAAGCTACACAGTAGGTCGTGCTGAGGCGGTCTCCCAAACTATGTATAGCGAAAGTCGGTGGTAACTTCAAAGCATTCTTGAGGTCAAGGGGCTTGCTCCACTGACGGGTGACAGTACAAACCAACCGTTTCCCTTTCAGCAGCCGGTTTACCTCGGCGATGTTCGAGCGCGGCAGGTTTTGTACTTCCAGCCCGACCAGGCTCACCGCCTGTTCAAGCATGTCTCGGTGTTCTCTCGAAAAGTTCAAGGACGCTATTTTGAAGCTAAAATTATCCGCTTCCGGCAAATACTGGTGTACTTTGAGGTACATTAACTGGAAGCGGTAAGTGTAAGGATGTTCACCACGACGGGCGGCCTCGGCCATAAACTCTTCTTGGCTCACCACCTCGAAACGGCTGTTAGCCAGGATATAAAGCAGACTGTAAGTTTTAAGACCGTTGTCGGTGGTGTCCCACACACCACAACTAAGCGAAGTACCACGAAAACTCTTAATTTCCTCCAGAATGGATTTGCCTTTTACATCTTTGTTCAGTTCATGGTGCTTGTGGACATTGTGCCAGACTGTACCCGTGTTCGTTCCAAAGCTGGTAGCAAATTGTTCTACCAGAGCCTCACGCTGCTCGGCATAGTTGTCGTCATACCTGGGGCGTTCTAGCTTAATGACGAAAGGTGCAGCTTGCAATAAACCCCAGCGTCGAGCGTAATTCTTGAACAACTGGCGGTCGGGAAAGACCTCTTTTATAACCAGGTTAAAGTCAGGGCGGTAAAGCGGTGCAAACTCTTCGGCTATCTTTATTGTCTGACCGTTCTCATCTACCAGCCCAACACCCTTAGCAATCCGTTCGCAAACAAAGCGCGGACACAAGGCATACGCCCGGTAGCTGCTCTGGTCAAATTGAACAAGCTGACCGTTGCGGATATAACCTCCGTGCCGACCGAGCCGACCGAAGCGTTGCAGAAAATCAGCACTGCTATTGGCCTCGAAAATCAGCAAATTGATTTGAAAGTCTACACCTACATCTACAGTCGAAGTTCCAACTAACAGGTCTTTACTGAACGACTCCGTTCTTATCCCCTTGTGGGTCAAGCCAGTATTTTCACCTACTGAAAACCCGGCTTTCTCAAAAGGCGGTTTGAGATATTCAACTAATCGCCGAGCGGCTGCCACCGAATTAACGATCAACGCACCTTTACTGCCGGGGTAGGTGCGGTAAAAATCTACTAACTCCTCGGTGTGATCACGCACCCATTGCTCAATTCCACCACTATCGCGGCTAAGGGGTGTCAGGTGGAGAGTGCAAGGAGCCAGAATGCGGCGGCTCAAGCCATCAGCTAGGGGCGCGTCGGAATAGTCGCCCCTAACTTTATGGAAGCGCAAGCCGCTTTTAGTCAATATGTCTTCCAGCAGTTTGTCAGGAGTAGCCGAAAGGAAGATAAACTTCCGCTGCTGTCTAGCCCCGCTCTGGCGACGTTCGACCGCTATGGCATTAATAATGTTTACAACCGAGATAACCTGCGGGGGGCCAAAAATATGAAACTCGTCAAAAATGTAGTAATGATAATTTTGTTGTAGTTTTTCACTAAATTCTCGACGCTGAAACCAGCCATATTGGTCACTCATCAGCAAGTGGAAGAGGTCGGGATTGGTTAGGAGCAGGTCTGCCTCTCCAATTAAGTTTTTAACTTCGTCAGGGCGTACTTCCTGAGCGTGTTCGTCCATAAGACTGGTTATTTCTTCACTGTGCATAACTTTTAAGCTATCTGCCGGGTAGCCGAAATCTTTCAAGCGGCTGCGTAAGCTACGTTCCTGGTCGCGGATAAGCTCATTTGTTGGATAAGAAGCCAAAGCTCGTTTTCCATTTAGCAGAGCAGGCAGGAAAGCTGCCAGAGTTTTGCCGTCTCCAGTCATCGCTGTATTAAAGATTATATCAATCTCTGGATCGGCGAAGGCATTCAAAGTTTCAACCTGATGCCGGGCCAGTTGCAAACCGCTTTTGGTATAGCGTTGGCTTTCTTCTATCGAAACCAGGGCCGAATGAACCGCCTTAATTTTGAGACTAAAACTTTCCATCGGTCGGTTGCCTCCTGGTGTAGTGCGTTAGTTTGTTGCCTCTAGGTTTATCGTAGCAGAGGGGCATGGACGTAATTACGTCCACGCCTATTTCCCGAACCTGTATTCTAAAATGTGTAAGGTACTAAAATCTCCCATACATTAAAACATAGGGAGCTGTTTGACACTAGCTCTAGACCAAGTAAGTGAACGGTCGCGAAACGTGTGTATACTAGCTTTAGGCAAATATTTTCCACGCCGTGTTATAGCCCTACGCCGATACAAGCCTCTATCACCATATTCCTCGTACCGATGAAGAATTTCCCTTACCCAGCGAGGAGTTATGTCGGCTCGGAAGGATAGGGCTTCTATGTCAAGACCTCCGCGGCCCCTTTAAGTATCTTTGCGTTTCTAACGAGATAATAAGGTGCATTTTGCGAGTGGGCTATCTTTGCCACACGACGAGTGATCATATTTCACCTGTTTCTGGTTTGTTAAGCTAAAATGCTTATATAGGGTAACGAGCTACCAGAAAAGTCTAGCATAGTCCTTTAACGATGTCAAGAGGAGAATAAAAAAGCTCGTGGCACTAAATGCCACGAGCTTTTTTATTCCTCGCTCGGAATATTAGGTTTGGTAGGACTACGCTATGCAGCAACTTAGCATAACAATTTCAATCCCTCAGACGGAATGTGGCTATATCTTAGCATAAATTTTTAATGTACTCAAGTACGTAGACGTAATTACGTCTATCACTGGTCGGTACAATACATCTTGTACAGCATGGAGGCGGTTTCGCGCATCTGGGCCAGGAAGTCTGGCGGGGCTTCGAGGACGCGGCAATTTTCACCGTAGGATAAGACGATACGGCGGGCCTCGAACAGGTCGGTGATGGGAGCCGTGACGGTGGCCGAGCCGTCGGGGTGGGCCTCGACTTTTTGGCCGAGGAAGTGCTGGCTGACTCGGTGGCGGGCGATGACCGGACTGAGCCAGTAGCGCAA
>JBBRBE010000221.1:0-9444 GCA_038206175.1 Chloroflexia bacterium | reverse complement strand
CCTTTAGCTGATTCTGTTGTATCACTGATTCTATGAATGTCAATGGAGTTATATGAATATTGATTATACTTGATTAGTATTGATTTGAACGTTACGATAGTAGATGCTTATTGACACGGCTGAGAGCGGGCTATATGATTGCGCCAGGTTATGAAGAAAGTGAAGGCCCAAACCAGTGAGTGAAGAAACCGTTCCAGCCTCAGCCGATGATTTTATAGAGGGAGCCGAAGCTTGCCGCCTGCTAGGGGTGAAAGCCGCCACTTTGTATGCCTATGTCAGTCGGGGAGTGCTTAAAAGCTACAAGCAGGGTATCAAACGGCAACGCCTGTACCGCCGAAGCGAGATTATGGGCCTGCTGGCGGTGCGCCCTAGCGATGAAGTGGCCCAAACACCGCCTACCTCGGCGAATAAGCGCAAACGCGCCGACATTCCCGCCGCCGAGGATTGGATACCTTATTTTTAAGAAGGCAGGATTGGAAATTAAGCCTGAAATCTGCTTAGATTAGATAGGAGCCTTTCTTGAATTTCACAAAATCAGCCCCTCGTTCCCGGCCCACCCCGCCCGACCCCCGACGCGGCGGGGTTTCGCTGGGCGAAGGACGACCCGCTATCGGTGGGGAGAAACCGGTGCTGTGTGTACCGCTAGTAGCGCGGGGAGTAGATGAAGCTCTGGAACAGTTGCCCCGTCTGGCGGCACGGCAACCCGATTTGATCGAGGTAAGGCTGGATTTTCTGGATGGCTTGACCTCCGAAGGAACCGGGCCGCTCCTGGCCCAGATGAAAGCTCTTTGCGACGTGCCGCTCCTGGCAACCTTCCGCAGCCCGGACGAAGGCGGAGCGCGTTTATTCAAGGAAGACGAGCGGGCTAAATTTCTATCCGCCGCGATCCGCAGTGGGGCGATCCGCCTGGTGGATGTGGAACTGGCCGTCAGGCCGGGCTTGCGTAACGGGCTAATGGAAGAAGCACACCGGGCCGGGGTCGCTACGATTGTGTCCTACCACAATTTCCACGCCACGCCGCCCTACCACATTCTAACTGGACTGCTGCAAGAGATGGCTGGCACGGGGGCCGATATTCTTAAACTGGCGGTGCAACCCCGCGAACCGCAGGATACTCTCACGCTGCTGGCCGTCACCCACGAAGCGACCTCGACCTGGTTAGACCGTCCCCTGGTAGCGATGTCGCTGGGCAACCTGGGCAGTTTTACCCGGTTGGCCGGGTCATTCTTCGGCAGCGCGATGACTTTCGCTATCGGCGAGACAAGTTCGGCACCCGGCCAGCTTCAAATTGACACGGTGCGCGAACTATGGCAGAATTGGGACGTTCGCTCAGAGTAGCGATCCCTCTTTTCAGCAGCAACACCCGATTAAATTTAGCTCGACGCCTTTCTGCCTGGCTTCCTCTTTGTGCCTGTGCATTTGGTGGGAAGGAAACCGAGTTAGAAAGGTTTTCGTTTGACCGTGTACAATCCCAAGACTGCGTATCGGCGGCTATCCTGGCTGGCCCTGGTTTTCCTGTTTACCACCCTTCTCTCAACTTCTCTTAATCCATCTCTCCGGGCGCAAGCGGCCAGCCCAGCCAGCTATTTTTCCCAAACCGGCCACTACCTGACCGACTCTTTCAAGACTTACTGGGAAAACAACGGCGGCCTGGAGCAATTCGGCTACCCGCTTACCGAGCCGTTACAGGAAGTTTCGCCTACCGACGGCAAAATTTACCTGACCCAATACTTCCAGAGGGCCATTTTCGAGTTTCACCCCGAACTGGCCGGAACTAAATACGAAGTGTTGCTGCGACTGATCGGCAACATCATCACCCAGGGCCGCACCTTCGCGCCCGCCACCGACACGACCTCAACACAGACCCGCTTTTACTTTCCTGAAACCAAACACAGCCTGGAAACCAATTTCCTGGCCTACTGGCAAAAATGGGGCGGCTTGCCGGTTTACGGCTATCCCGTCAGCGAAACCTTCACCGAGCTAAATCCGGCAGACAACCAGACTTACACCGTGCAGTATTTCCAGCGCGGGCGGTTCGAGTTTCACCCCGAACTGGCCGGAACTAAATACGAAGTGCTGCTGGGTTTATTGGGGTCGCAACAGCTAAAAGAATCAAAAGTGCCGGAGTTATACCGCGCTCCGCAACCGGCAGGGCAGGAAAATAAGCTGCCGATAGTCAATCCCATTCCGCAACTACCCCTGAGCATTACCCCACTACGAATACCGAGCCTGGGCTACGGCATGAACGTATGGCTATTCTGGCAGGATAAACAGCGCGTGCTAGACCTGTTGAAAGGGGCCGGATTCGACTGGATTCGCCAGCAAGTCGGCTGGGATGCCCTCGAACCGCAACCCGGTCTGTATCAGTGGGACGAACTGGACAACATTGTGAACGCGACCAGCACCAACAATGTCAAAATATTGCTAAGTGTGGTACGCGCTCCACGCTGGGCCGGGATCAACGGCACAACCGGCCTACCCGCCAACCCTGCCACTTACGGCAAGCTGATGAGCCTGATGGCCGAACGCTACAAAGGCAAAGTGATGGCTTACGAGGTCTGGAACGAGCAGAACCTGAGCCTGGAAACCGGCGGGCGAGTCGCTGTCGCGCCCTACATCGAAACGCTCAAGGCGGGCTACAAAGCGATTAAGGCGGCAGACCCGCAGGCAATCGTGCTTTATGGCGGCCTTAGCCCGACCGGGATTGACGACGAAAACTATGCCCGCGACGACGTGAAGTTTTTGGAGCAGTGTTACCAGTACAACAACGGCGAGATGCGAAATTATTTCGACGTGCTGGGCGCACATCCGGGCGGCGCGGCCAACTCGCCCGACGAGTTCTACCCAACTGATGCCCCCGTCGACAAGACCAAAGGCTGGACGACCCATCCTTCCTTTTACTTCCGGCGGATCGAGCAGTTGCGGGCTGTAATGGAAAAGTACGGCGATGGCGTGAAGCAACTCTGGCTGACCGAGTTCGGATGGACCACCAAGAACCAGGCTAAAGGCTACGAGTACGGCGATTTGATCAGCGAAGAAACCCAGGCCAAATATCTGGTGCGGGCCTATCAACGCGCCAAAAGCCTTTACCCCTGGATGGGCGTAATGACGATGTGGCAGCTTAATTTCGCTACCTTTGTCGGGCCGGAAGACGAGAAAGGCCCCTGGGGGTTGGTGCGGGCCGACTGGTCAACCCGCCCTTCCTACGAGGCACTCAAAGCTATGCCGAAGTAAAGCAAGCCACGTAAGGCAAGGCAAATAAAAAAGAGGGCCGCGTGGCCCTCTTTTTTATTTGCCTTGCCTTGCTAAGAACGCCTGGTCAAGCTCATGGGCATTCCGTTTTTAGGGCGAAGCGTGATCAGTGGTTGCATCTCGACGGAGTGGCCCGGAGCCAGGCGGAACTGCCACTTTTGGGCCAGCACCGCTAATAACAACACCCCTTCCATCCAGGCAAACGACTCCCCGATGCACAGGCGCGGCCCACCACCAAAGGGAAAATAAGCGAATTTCGGGCGACTCTCGCGGGCGGCGGGCTGGAAGCGTTCCGGGTCGAAGCGTTCCGGGTCGGGGTAGTAGCGTGGATTGTGGTGCATGACGTATTGCGGCATCAATACGATTGTATCGGCGAGGATCGTATAACCGCCAAGCTCAAAATCGTTCAGCGTCCGCCGCCCCAAAATCCAGGCGGGCGGGTAGAGCCGCATCGCTTCGGCCAGCACCATTTCGGTGTAGGCCAGGCGCGGCAGATCGGCCAGGGTCGGCAAGCGGCCTTGCAGCACCGTTTCAAGTTCAGCGTGTAGCTTTGCCTCTACCTCCGGGTGTTGCGAAAGCAAATACCAGGTCCAGGTCAGGGCGTTGGCGGTCGTCTCGTGTCCGGCCAGAAAGATCGTCATGGACTCGTCGCGCAACTGCTCATCGCTCATGCGGCCACCGTCGCCCTCGGTATCCTGGCTCGTCAGGAGCAGCGAAAGCAGGTCGCCCCGGTCGCCATTCTCGGCGCGGCGGGCGTTGATCATGCGGTAGATGATGCCGTCCAGATTTAGCTTGGCCTGCTCGAAGCGGCGCACGCTGGGCAAAGGTAGCTTTTCAAGTAGTTCGCTAAAAGGCAGCGTCATGTTATCAAATAAAGCCATCGAGTCCGCCAGAGCCTGACCAACCTGGGGCGCATCGCTTTCTACATCGGCATCGAACAGGGTTTTACCTACAATTGCCAGGGTCAGGCGCATCATTTCGGCGTGAACATTCAGCATCTGGCCGTCCTGCCAGCGTTGAGCGGCCCGCTCGGAGTAATTTATCATTGTTTCGGCGAAAGCATTGATGCGTTGCCGGTGAAAGGCCGGTTGAGCCAGGCGACGCTGCCGGAGATGAAAATCGTCTTCGCTGGTCAAAAGCCCCTCACCCAGCAAGCGTTTAGCTCGTACCAGACCGCGCCCTTTATGAAAATTGCGGCTATTTGTCACCAGCACTTCTTTGATAAAATTCGGTTCATTTACCATACAGATATTTACCGGGCCGAGTTTGAAATAAGCCAGTTCCCCGTAATCACGGGATAGCTTCATCAAAAAGCCCAACGGGTCGCGCCGGAAATTTAGTAATTGGCCCAAAGGTAGCCGCGAACGCGGGCCGGGCGGAGTTGAAAGAGTTGCAGTCGGCATGGGTCAAATTTCTCCTTTAGTTTTAGCAGTAAGCTGTGTTTAGCTTAACACCCCAAACCAGAGGGAGCAAATCAATTTGGGGTTGGGCCGAGCAGACCTGAATGTGTTAGAATTGGCAATAGGAACGGATTTATCAGTGAGGAAAAAGAGGACAGCGCAATGTCAAATCATGACGTAGTAGCCCGGTCGCACTCAGCCAGGAATTTATTAAGTTTAGCATTAGCCGTTATGGGCTTACTCGCGCTTGGCTCGATCTTTAACCGCAGCCCAAACCCGGTTCAGGCTAAAACCCCTGCCGGGACTAAACCACTGACGGCCAATGCCGCTCCTTTGCAAGACTCGCCGACGATCACCAGCACAAAGCTCGTACTTTACGATGCCGCTACCCCGACCTTACCTCCCGCGCAGGGCTTGAACTATCTCACTTCACCCCTTACGCCACCTCAGCTAAAGGCTACCCAGACCTTCGAGAACGGCGCAACAATCCTGGATACTACGCTCCAACAGAGCGACAAAGCCGGTTACACCAATTTCTTCAGGCCGACTTCGCAACCAACACTCGACCGCAATCTGGGCTACCGCCTAAAATTTAACCTTCAAATGCTAGCCGAAGCTCACAACGGCACTAATGGCCCTAACCGGGCCGGGTTTAGCGTCATAATTATCAGCCAGGATTTGAAAGCGATTGAATTAGGCTTCTGGCCCGACCGGGTGTGGGCGCAAGAGGCCGGTTTTACAAAGGCCGAGGAAGTGTTGCTCGATACCACCGCCGCTACCGACTACGAATTGACCGTTCTGGGCGATAATTACCGCCTCAAAGCGGGCAGCAAACTTCTGTCCGGTTCTTTACGCCAGTACAGTTTACCGCAAGGCGACCCCTTCAAGTTTGTCTACGAAACGCCCAACCTGATGTTCCTGGGTGACGATACCGGCTCGGCTCAGGCTAAAATTGCTTTTCGCTACGCTTCGATCACCACTAACCTGACCCAGGTTACGAGTGCCGCCGATAGCCCGACACCAGCCGACTTCCCGATTACACTGCGACAAGCTCTTGCCAACGCCGGGGATTTTCCGGGCAGCCGTGTCACCTTCAACCTGCCGACCAACCCGACGCCGCCGATAGTCCTGGCAACCGCCCTGCCCATCCCGGCCCAGGTAAAGGTAGAGGCCGATTGTGCCAACCCGATCAAGCTTAGGGCTGGTTTTGCTCAGCCTATCGAATTAGGAGGCCAGAACAACCTGCGCGGCCTGGAGATCGAGGCCAGCGACGGCCCAATCCTGAAAGTGAAAACTCCCGGCCTGGATAATCGGCTTGAATGTACTCGGCTGATTTTGCCCGATCCATTTTTCAGACGGCTTCTCCGCTCGAAGGGCTTGCACTACCTGGCCTCCTAGCCTTAGTTCGGGCCTGCACGAGCGGGATCAGAGCGATAGAACCAGCCATCAGCCCGATTTGCAACCCGCCCAGGACGAAAAACGGCAAGCTGTGGTTCACCTCGTACAGCAGGCCCGCAATCAGGGCCGAAACGAGGCTGGCAAACTGCGTAACAGCGTTGAATAAGCCCTGGGCGCGGCCTCGGCTGGCCGGTGGGCTGTGGTCGGCCAGATAGCCATCGTTGGCACTGCGGGATATCGCGTCGAAAGAACCTTCCACCACGCTCACGAGCAAAAAGACGAAGAAAGCCGTTATCAGGCCGTAGCTGATCCAGATCAGGCCCACTACCACACCGCCAACGCTCATCATTGCCATCCGCCCGTACCGATCCGAAAGTCGCCCGGCGATAGGCGAGACAAACAAAATTGGAATAGCATAGACCGTATAAGTCCAGCCGATCAGGGTCAGGCTAAAACCGAGGTCGGCCATGTAAATGCTCCAGACCGAAATTCCCAGGCCCGGCGCAATACCCAGAGCTAACCGCACGAGGCAACCCAGCACAATCGGCCCGGTCAAAAGCCGTCCTGAACCCGGCAGCGGCAGTTCGTTAGCCGGAACCAGGTCCGAAATGTCGTTCCCATTCCGGCGAGGGCGGGCGTCGTAACGGCGGAAAGCCACCAGCACGAAGATGATGCTTGGCAGGAAGCTCAACCCGGCAATGAAGTAAGCTGGAGTGTAGCCGACGCTCTGGGCTAGAAAAGTACCGACTGGCGGCCCGGCCAACAGGTCGAACATCATCACGCCGCTCATCAGGCCAAAAGCTTCTCCGTTGCGGCCCGGCGGCACGAGGTCGGCCAGCAACGCCCGACTTGCCGGTAGCACCGCTGCTGCGGTAATTCCTTCTACAAAGCGCAGCCCGATAAACGACCCGCCGGTGTTGGCCCAAAGATAAGCCAGCGTGACCAGGCTATGCCCCACCAGTCCGCCTACGATAATGTACACCCGATTGTAGCGGTCGCTGAGCCAGCCGAACGGAAAGAGAAAGACGAAAGCTGAAAACAAGTAAGCCGCCGCCATCAGCCCGACTTCGCCGCCGCCCGCACCCTCGGCCCGCGCATAAAGCGTGCGGATAGGAGCTACCATCCCGACGCCCAGATAGGAAACCGCTACCACGACCATCAGGCTGGCAATATAACGGTTGCGCCAGAGGCTCGGCTGTTTAACGCGAGGTTTCAACCTGACTGAGACATTCTCCGGGCCAATTTCACTTGATGAAAGCTGCTCTTGCGTTGCTCTGTGGTCTTCTTCACGTAACTGCACTTTATCCTGATCCTTCCTCCTGGGCGAGCCACGCCCTTAAAAGCTCGAAGCAATCTATTATGCCTGAGCCAGGAAGCCCTGTCATCAGACAAAAGGCGGATCATTACTTCGGAAAAGAGTCCAGAAAAGCTTACAAATAAAAAGCACAAAAAAAGAGCAGTCACCGGAACTGTGACTGCTTTTTGTGGCCTTATGGCCGCGCGGAAGGAGGGTAGTCAGTCCAACAGGCATCAGCCGAGTAGCACCCCTAATTGCTACGACTACTGCCAGGCGGGAACGGCTTTTTTCTTTTAGAAATCAGCACCCGCTTCAAAAGTTACCCTTTCCCTATTAAGTTGTTAAATCCGCCAGGCCTGCACTCGCTTTGGCCTATTGGCCTGAGAAGTAGCCTGCGCTAACTACTTACTTGATAGTTCTATTTTACACACTTTCAGGGATATGTCAATACTTTTGGGATATGTTTTGATGCCAATTTCTAAAATTCGTCACTATTAGTAGCGGCATGAAAAGTGGGGCTATACTATATCTATGATTTATGTCTAGTAAAATGTGGAAAACTTCCCGGCGGCTGTAATATTATCGGGCAAACTCGTTGTCCGATTCAGCCCTCGATATTTTAGTGGCGTTTTGACTAACTTCGCAAGTAGCATATAATGAGTGCAACCGTCAGGTATTGGCACAGAAATTGAAGCTACAACAATGGGAAACGAAAACAAAAGGAAAAGGAGCCAGGATGAGCGAAACCAGCCACCGCCACACCAACCGATTAATCAACGAGACCAGTCCTTACCTGCTTCAACACGCCCACAACCCGGTAGATTGGTATCCCTGGGGCGCGGAAGCCCTGGCGCGGGCCAAAGCCGAGAACAAACCAATCTTGCTGAGTGTCGGCTATAGTGCCTGCCATTGGTGTCACGTGATGGAGCGCGAAAGCTTCGAGAACGAAGCGATTGCAGATATGATGAACCGCGATTTTGTCAGCATCAAGGTTGACCGCGAAGAACGACCTGACATTGATTCGATCTATATGGACGCGGTGGTAGCCCTGACCCAGCACGGCGGATGGCCCATGACCGTTTTCTTGACCCCGGAGGGCGTCCCTTTCTACGGCGGAACTTATTTTCCGCCTACGCCGCGCTACCCTGGTATGCCTTCGTTTCCCCAGGTTCTGGAAAGTCTGGCCCAGACTTACCGCACCGAGCCAGAAAAAGTAGCCGAAGCGGCGGCCCAGCTTAAAAATGTTTTGCAGGAAAGCACGCGGCTACAAATCCAACCAGGTGATGATGCGCTCAATCCGGCCCTGTTAGACCGGGCCTGGTACGTCGAGGGAGTCAACCGGCAGGGTAAGCCCGTGCAAGGCGGTCTGGCGACCCAGTTCGACCAGCGCGAAGGCGGGTTGGGCCGCGCTCCTAAATTTCCGCAGCCGATGGCCCTCGATTTCACTCTCCGCACCTATCACCGTACCGGGCAGGAGGAAGCCCGTCAGTTGCTCGAACTGACCCTGACCAACATGGCCTGGGGCGGCATGTATGACCAATTAGGCGGCGGCTTTCATCGCTACTCGACCGATGCGGATTGGTTAGTCCCGCACTTCGAGAAAATGCTCTACGACAATTCACAACTCAGCCTCTTATACCTGCACGCTTTCCAGGCCACTGGCAACCCCCTCTACAAACGCATCGCTATCGAAACATTGGATTACGTAGTGCGTGAAATGACCGCTCATAACGGCGGTTTTTATTCGACCCAGGACGCCGATAGCGAAGGTGAAGAGGGCAAATTCTTCGTCTGGAGCCAGGCAGAAATAGCGCAGGTACTTGGCCCGGACGAGGCCGAATTGTTCGGGCGTTACTACGACGTAACCAGAAGGGGTAACTGGGAAGGCCATAATATTTTGCACGTTACCGGCAAGGCCGAAGAAGTAGCGGCTCAGAGCGGCTTGAGCGTGGAGAAGCTCGAAGAAAGACTGGAACGCAGTCGCCGAAAGTTATGGGACGTCCGCGAGAAACGGGTGCATCCGGGCCGGGACGAGAAAGTGCTGACCTCCTGGAACGGCCTGATGCTCAAAAGCTTTGCCCTGGCTGCCGGTATCCT
>JBBRBE010000220.1:0-9520 GCA_038206175.1 Chloroflexia bacterium | reverse complement strand
GTTCGACGGTTGCATCACCCCGGCTGTTCGATCTTATGCCTAGCCTGTGGTTTGTAAAGTGGGCTGTGGTCGAACGGATTCACAAAGGGCTACACTTACAAACGAACAGGCTGGGGTGATGCAACCGTCAAACAGTACAGGGCTTCGTTGGAGTAGCCCGGCCTCTTTGCCAACGGCACCCAGGCGGGTAGGGCCGGGCGGTCTTGACCAACGCCCGGTCTTCGCTTATCAAACCAACTATCTTTGACCTTCGATATCGCCCGGCCCTCGCTTATCAAACCAACTATCGCTGACCATATAAATTAGCCGCTCAATGGGAACAATACCGCTAACCGGCTATAGCGTTGCGCTCGTCTTCGAGGGCCGCTTCGGGCGTAGACCACCCGCCGCGCCGCTCGTTCCAGACTACCGCCACGCCCGGCCTCAGCACCCCCCGCGTCTGCCCAAACTTGCGCAGGCGAATGACCCCGCTTTCCTCCTCGCGCTCGATTGCCTTTCGGGTCGCCTGGCTCTTGCGCCCCTTCTGGTAGGCGGGGATATGTAGTAATGGGGCCGTGAAACCTCCCAGCAAACCCGCTTCCAGCCCTAAAAGCACCAGAGCCTCCCCGCGTTCCGGCCAGCCCGACCACAACAATACATTCAACAGCCAGACCAGCAAAGCCAGCACCAGCGAATGAAACAGGTGCAGAGCCAGAAGCCGAAAGCCGAGAGTCGAGGCGAGTGGGCGAGAACTAGCCGAAGTAAGCGAAGTGAGGGCCGATTTTGAACTCAACAGACGATTACGCCTGAAAACAGTAAGAGCAGCCACCAGCACCACTAGCAACAGCAAAGCAATTGTTGGGTTCATTTATTCTCCTTTTGACTGACTGACACCCGGCGACGGCAACTTGCCTGAAATAAAAAAAGACGAAACAGCCCTGGCTTTTCGTCACACTGCTCTAAAATTATCCTGACGGTTAGAAAAAAGTGCCTTGTGTAGTCGGCGGAGCGGATTTGGAGCGCACGTTATAGCCCGGCCCCAGGCCCTTGTCTTCATCCTGGCGCAGCCCCAACCCGTTCAGGCGGTAGCGCAAGGCCGTCTGGCTGACCGCCAGGGCCGCCGCCATCGCTTCGACCTGGCCCTGATGCTTTTTATTCAGCCAGCGCACCAGTTCGGCAGGCATTAGCAGGCCTCGCGCAAAAATATTAGCTTCCCACTCGATCCGGTCGGCCAGTTCTTTCAGGCGCAACACTTTGGCAAGCTGGGCAGTCGAGGCGGGGTCTTTGAGGCGGGTTTTGAGTTCGGGGTTGCGCGGACGCATTTCGACCGGTGCATTTGAGGTTTCAATACCGACGGCGGCTCCCCGGCCAGGGCCAACCGGCCCGTCCTCCTCGCCTTCGCTCTCGCTCTCGCTCGTCGCCAGAGCCAGTTCGCTACACCGAAAAAACCGGCCTGCCGGGGCTTCGGCCCGTTCGAGTTTTGGGTTTGGATCGAGGTGGGCAATTTCCAGGCCGGGCAGATCAAAAAGCGTCGGCTGGCGGGCTTGCTCCACGGCGGGCAGGAAGTGCAGGAAATAATGACCGAGTTCGTGAGCTATCGTAAAATTCTGGCGGGTCAGCGGGTCGCTTTCCTCGTAAAGAATCTCCGTCTGGGCCGTATCCAGCAGTCCGGCCAACGGCTTATCCTCGTCGCTCAGCCCCTCGACCCCTCGCACACTCAGCGGCGTAATCGTCAGGGCCAGATACTCCACCAGCACGGGCGGAATGGACGGCACGCTAAGCCCGGCCTCGGTCAGCTTTTGCTCGAACTCGCTAATCTTCTGGGACGCTTGCTCCTCGATCTGAGCGAGATTAAGCCGTCCGCGCCATCTACCGCCACGCCAGGCCATCTTAAACCTCCCTCAGCTTAAAAAGGCCGTCGCCAGGAACCGAATTTAGATTTAGACCTGGCTTTAGAAGCTCGGTTGCGTAATGCCGCATGCTCACCCTTCATTTTGTCCTGCGTTCGGCCTATATCGCCTTAGTCCCTAGTCCGCCTTTGGCCCTGGCTCCTCGCCCCCGGTTTTGTCCAGTTCCAGCATTTCCGCCTCGGTCAAACCCGGCGTGCGAGTTTCCTCGTCGCGGGCGAACATCAGCCCACGCCCGGCGGCAGGAGCGGGCGAAAGCAAATTCTTACCCAGCCCTTTCAGCCATTTTAACATGCGCGGGAAAGCACTGTCATTCACACCATACCGCCGGGCCAGCGCAACGTAATCGTTGAAAGCGTAGCCCTTCAAGTCCTGCAACGAAGTCGGTTCAGCCTGCAATGCTTCCAGGGTCGGGCGGGCCAGGCCGGACTCTTTCAGGGCCGACCGCTCGTTGGAAGCCAGAGCCTCGGCCACATACTGGCCCAGGCTATCCTCGGCCAGGGCCGGGGCTGGAGCAACCGCAAACGAACGCACCCGGAAGCGTTGCCAGGCACTCTCGACCGAAGGCATCGGCCCGGCCTTTTGCGGCAACTGCAACAAAGCCTGCACCGCCTGCCACTCCGCCAGCACCGTCGGCCCGGCACTCGCCAGCATAGTCGCCGGGTCGGGAGCCGCCTCGTCACCGTTCAACCGCTCGAAATAAAGAGCCAACGCCTCCTGCAAAGGCCCGGCTACCTCGTCTTCACTGGCAAAGGGCCTCTGGCCCTGCTCAAAATTGTCTTGCATAGTAGTAACCGTCTCCTTGTAAATGACACCACAATCTAAAGAGAAGTGTAAGAATTAGAACCAGATAAAATCGAATAAGTTCAAATAAGTTCGGATAAGTTCGGAAAGGAAAGAAAAAGCCGATAAACTTGCCGCCTACATCAACCAGTCCTGGGCCGGGCCGGGCAGGTTCTTTTGCAACCACTTGATGCCACGCGCCGTGTTATGCTTGACTTGATCTATACTCAAGTTAAGCTCCTCGCTTACTTCCTTAATCCGCATCCCCATCAACCACTGGCAAACCAGAGGGCCGCGATATTGCGGCGGCATCTCTCCGATCAAAGTATGTAAAACCCGCACCAACTCGCGCCGGGAAGCCGCTTCCACCACATCCGCCGTCGGATCGTCCAGCACGTGCAACAGCTCAAGCTCGTCCGAATCGCTATGACCTATCGGCGTATTGAGCGAAACAATCGTCGCCCCCTTCACCTTCGGCCCGCCCCCGGTGGCCTCGATCTCCGCATCCAGCGAAGTCAGGCCCGCCCGCATCAGCTTCTTACCCTGAAAAAGCTTCTCCAGAAGCGTGGCGTACTCTCGCTCGAACGAATGACGCACCAGCCCGCGCAGATTCGTCACCACCTCGCGCCCGTTCAACCGTTCCAACACGGTAGACATCGTTTCCGCCGCTAAATCCTCGGCGTAAACCGCACCCAGGCGACTATTTGCCAGATTATAGGCATACGGCCAGAACCGCCGAAAGATCGGCTCGAAAGCCAGGCTAGCCGCTTCGCTACGCGGCCCACCCTGCGCCATCGCCTGATGATAGCTTTCCACCAACTCGGCGTCACTCGGCTCCCCGGCAGCCTGGCCCCGCCGCCGCCATGAAGCCGCCTTGGTCGGCTCCGCCTGTAGCTCGTTCGGGTCTAATTGGGCATCCAACACGGCATGTTCCTCCTAAAATCAAAAGTTACGGCTCAAATTCAGATTACGGCTATTTCAACGGGTGCGGCGTGTAGCACACCCAGACCTTATATCAACCGTATCCTCGAAAAGTGCCACTCCCGCCACTCCCGGCCTGACCCTGGCCTCGGTTTACTCACTAATTGCCAAAATGCTTCAAAATTATACAACCTGCCTCAACCCTCGACCGCCCGGCCACACCCGTAGGGCGTGGACCGGGCTACTCCAATGAAGCCCCCTGAACGGGGCTAATTCCCCTGATAACTCTCGATCCTTTGCTAATAAATGGGATTAAATACCCCTATGTTGAGCTAACTCCTTCCCGCATCAGGCCCATTGATGGGTCTTCGTTTGGGTAGCCCGGCCTCTTTGCCAACGGCACCCAGGCGGGTAGGGCCGGGCGGTCTTGACCAACGCCCGGTCTTACATTCCACAACCTGCCTCATCCCCACGACCGCCCGGTCTTCCACTTCATAACCTGATCCATCCCCTAGCCTAAACTTTCCCTCACCAGGCTCAGCACTTCCTCCGCACAGCCCCACGAAAGCGTCACGCCCGCCCCGCCGTGTCCGTAATTATGCACGATCACCCCGGCCCGTCTGTTCTCGTCCGCGCCCTGGCCCGCCGCGCCTTCGACCGTTTCGGCTTCCAACCGCACCGCCGACCGGCCTGGCCGCAACCCCACCAGATGCTCCACCACCCGCACCTGCGGATCGGCCAACCCCGGCACCAGTTGAGCGCACCGCGCCACAATCGCCGCCGCCACCGCCGCATCCGGTTCTAACGACCACTCGCCCACCTGGGCCGTCCCGCCCAGAATAACATCCGCCGAGCGCGGCACAATATAGCTCAGTTGGCCGTCCGCCTCCTCGCCATCCTCGTCCAGCATAAACCGCGCAGTCGGCGGCGGCGCGACCCGCACGATCTGGCCGCGAATAGGGTACAACTCGTCATCCCCGGCCAACTCCCGCGAAGCCAGGCCCGTACAATTCACCATCAGCCCGCTCTCGCTCGCCGCCAATCCTTCCGCCAGCGACCGCGCCTCGCGCTGCACGAGCAGCCCTCCGGCCCGTTCCAGACGACGCTGCAAATAAACCAGATAGATCGGCATCTCGATCACCGGCGTCTCGAAAACATACCCACCCGCCTCCGTCCGGCCCTGGGGCATATCGGCGGGCCGGGCCGCCCGGAAATTGCGGACGTACCCGCTCCATTCCGGCGTCGGCACGCTGTGAATTTCCAGCCCCTCGCGCACACTCACCCCGCTCCCGGCCTCCTCCTCCGCCAACTGGCAGAAAATCTCGAAGCTACGCCGCCCCCACTCCACCACCCGGTCGAGCGGCGCGACCTTGAACGGATGCCAGATCGCCGCCGCCACCCACGAAGTCGTCTCCTGCGGCAGTTCCCGCGCCCACACCGTCACCCCGTAGCCCGCCTCCGCCAGCACCACCCCGCAGGTCAACCCCGAAACACCCCCGCCTAAAACAATTATATTTTTCAAATCTTTTCCTCTAATCTAACTTTTTTCCAGGCTCTAATTATACGCAATACAAACAATAGATAAAAGATTAAAAAGGCTTGCATTAATGGAATTCATGTTGTATGATTGCATATATAAACGTTAATGTCCTTAAGCTTGTCGGATCGTTAGTTCATTCATTTCAAGCTCCTCGAAGGGCGGACAAAGCCGTTTGCCTGGAGCCGGTAACATCATTCCTTATTACTTCTGACAATGGTGTTCAGCGTACCTATTCTCAAAGCAACGTCGCTTTAGACTTCTTTCGTCGCCTGGCCGAGGCTGGTCTCGGACACGTTCTTTGTCGTGAATAGTTTTAGAGCCACTGTCTGCCGCGGTGCATAGAGCAGTTGGTAAGCCAGTAGACCATGTTAGAATTTACAAGGAGTTATGTCATGAATTTTGCCTATAAGCGGCGCACCCGATTTGCGCCGCTCCTGCTGGCCCTGCTGTGCGGAGGGCTGAGCTTGCTTCTGGCGGCCTGCGGGAGCGATAGTCCCGCCCCATTCACGCCCAACCCGACCCCTATCGCGCCCTTCCTCCGTCCCGCCACCACTAAAGCCGTCCAACCGATCATCGCCGACCCCTCGTCCAAACCGATCCCCACCATTGGCGGCCTCCCCAACGCTACCGTCCACGCCTCGGCCCAGGGCAAATCAACCGTCGCCACCGGCCCGAACATCTCCCAGAACCTCGAACTCTGGATTATGGACAACTCGGCCCGGCCCGCCGACGATCTGCAAAAAATGCTCTTCGACTTTTACGCTAAAAATCCCGGCCTCAAAATCAACATCACCGTCCTGGACTGGAATAGCGGCTACGAGCAAATCCTCAACGCTATCGCCGACGGCAAAGGCCCCGATGTCGTCCAACTCGGTTGGAGTTGGATCGGCGCAATGGCCGCCACCAAAGGGCTACGGCCTTTCAGCGAAGCAGAACTGGCGACAATGGACGGCGCGGAAAACTTCGCCCCGGTTGCCTGGAACACCACCCACAGCGTCGGCTCCACTGATACCGTCGCCATCCCCTGGTTCGTGGATACCCGCGCCATCTACTACCGCACCGACGTCTTGCAAAAGACCGGCCTCGACCCCGCCACCGCCTTTCGCACCTGGGATAACTTCACCGATACCCTGCGGAAGATGAAAGATACCGGCCTGGTCAAAGCACCCCTGGCCTACCCCGGCAAGGGCGACTGGAACGTGGTTCAAAACCTGGCTCCCTGGATTTGGAGCGCAGGCGGCGACCTGATGACCCCCGACTTGTCGCAAGCGACTTTCAATAACGATGCCGGAGTACGCGGTGTCCAGTTCTACGCCGGACTCTACAACCAGGGCCTCGTCCTCAAAGAAGCTCTCGACAAAAACACCTCCGAAGTAGAAGCTTACTTCCGAGATGGCACTGTCGGGGCGATCATCTCCGGCCCCTGGCTCCTGCGCGGCGCAAAGCTGAACAAAGGAGCCGACGATAGCGGCTTTGCCGGTTCATTGGCCGCCCGCAACCTGGGAGTCGCCCAGTTACCGGCAGGCCCCGGCGGGTCGAAACCCTTTGTCGGCGGCAGCAACCTGGCAATCCTCAAAAACAGCAAAAACCCCGAAACGGCCCTCCGCCTGGTGCAATTCCTGGTCAGCCGCAAAGCCCAGGCCGAATATGCCAGCGTCAGCGGCTTCCTGCCCGCTACCGCCGCCGCTCAAAGCGACCAGGCCCTCGCCAACGACCGCTTCTACCGGGTTTTCTTGCAGTCCGTCAAGGACGGCAAAACCTACCCGACTCTGCCCGCCTGGGTCACAATCGAAACGGGCCTGGTCAAAGGGCTGGGCGGTCTATGGGACGACGTAGCGGCGGCGCGGGCCGGTTCGCTCGACCCCGCCACGGTCAAAAACCGGCTCAACGCCGCCGCCCAGCAAGTTGATTCGATCCTCCAGGTCTCCCGCCAGGGCCAACGCTAGGCCTCCCGCCTCGCCCGGCCCGGCCTCTCTGGTCGGGCCTGGCATCGTGCCTCAACCGCCCACAGGGCAATTGCAAAGTCCGATTCTGGCCTGTCCTTTCCGCACCCGCTCTCGCCATGTCACGCCCTATGGGTGTGAGCGTAGTGAAGAATCTTCTTGATTAGGCACAATTTTGCTTATTGAAGAAGATTCTTCGCTTAGATTTGCTTTTAATCAAGACCTACTTTAGCATCGCTCAGAATGACAGGAAGCCAGGATCGGACTTTGCAACCGCCCTGATTGCCACTAAGCGTCGCTTGCTATTTACTTCACACAGTGGTATTATGCGCTTAGACCGACCGTATTTCGATTTCGGATTTCGTACTTTGTATTTTTTGCCGCAAGCCTCAGCTCAGTTTATTTGGCTTAATCGGCCTGCCCATTTCAAATTTCAGGAATATAGAAAGAGGAGTTTACAATGGCCTACGTGATCACTGAGCCGTGTGTAGACGTTCAGGATAAAAGCTGCGTGAACGTCTGTCCAGTAGATTGCATCTATACCGATGAGACCAACGACCGCATGCTTTATATCAGCCCGGACGAGTGCATTGACTGCGGCGCGTGCGAACCGGAATGTCCCGTAGCGGCAATCTTTGCCGAAGAAGAAGTGCCGGATAAATGGAGCAACTTTACTTCGATTAATGACCTCTATTTCAAAGACAAATCCAAAGCCCAGGCCGAAATTAACAAGCTGTACCCGGAGAAACGCCAGGTTGACTAAAACCAGGCCTCTACTTCACCTTCCAGCCCTTTTCTAAGGGCCTTTAGAAACGCTGCTCGAACGCTCGTTGCCGGATTTTATCGGGTACAACGAGCGTTTTGCGTATATCTGCAAAGTATTGTAATATTCTCACAAAGTCGCAGTTTCGTTACACTTTCTGTTAGGTTAGAATGGTACACTCTAACTAACCGAAGGTGCGACCGGTATAAATAACTTATTTGCTCGATTTTTCCAGCCTTATTTCCACAGATGGCTAAGGCACCTATTAGATGAACGCGATCTGCGCAGTTCCACCAGGTAAAGGTTAGCAAGAGAGCGAGAAACACCATGTTCGCTGAAAACCAGAAGATTCTATTAGCCGATGACGAACAAGATATATTGATGCTTGTCAATTTCCATCTTCAAAGAGCCGGATTCCAGGTTGTGCTGGCCGAAAATGGCCGCGAAGCCCTCGAAAAAGCCGCCTCCGAAAGGCCCGTCCTGGCGATCCTCGACCGTATGATGCCCGAAATGGACGGCGTAGAAGTCTGCCGCCGCCTCCGCCAGGCCAGCCCCGGCATGTACATCATCATGCTCACCGCCCGCGCCACCGACGAAGAGCGCATTGACGGCCTCGAAGCGGGCGCAGACGACTACATCGGCAAACCCTTCAGCACCCGCGAATTAACCCTCAAAGTCACCGCCATGCTCCGGCACCTCAGCACCAACCCACCCCAACTCGCCGAACCGGGCGCACTTGCCTCCCCCCAACCCCTCGTAATTCCCACCGACGGCGGCATTACGCTCGACTCGGAACGCCGCCAGATTTGGAAAGATGGCCTCGAAGTCGAGCTAACCAAGCTGGAATTCGACCTGCTCAAATTTCTATTCGAGCATCCCAACCTGGTCTTCAGCCGCAACCGCCTGCTCGAACAGGTCTGGAATTACGATTATTTTGGAGACGAACGCGTGGTAGACGTGCATATGGCCCGCCTCCGCAAAAAACTCGAAAACGACCCGGCCCACCCCCGCTACATCCAGACCATCCGGGGCGTCGGCTACAAATATACCCCCTGAACGTATCTAGCACTAGCATCGGAAAGGAACCGCCAATGGCCCAACCCTATAATTCTCAGCAAATAGCGGCGGCTCTGGCCGCTCCGCCGGTGGCCGGGTGGCAACTGGACCCCGCGACCGGCCAGATATTCAAACAATTCCGCTTCCCGGATTTCGTGCAAAGCCTGGCCTTCGTCAACCGGGTCGGCGCAATCGCCGAACAACTCGGCCATCATCCCGATATTACGATCAACTACAACCGCGTCCGGCTCGACCTCATCACCCACGACGCGGGCGGCCTGACCGACCTGGATTTCAAGATGGCGGCTCAGTCCAACGCCGCCAGCCTGCCCCTTTAGCCGCCCCGGTTTTATCTACCCACTTAACAATTGCATAAATATTCCCCAACTATTCAGCCTGTCGCCCGCTCTCCCCCCTCTTGCCTATCACGCCCCATCGCGCCCGGTCTTGCCCCCTTGCACCCTCTCTCGCAATGTGTCACGCCCTGTCATTCTGAGCGTAGCGAAGAATCTTCTTGAACAGTCACACTCTTGCTTATTCAAGAAGATTCTTAGCTACGCTCAGAATGACATGTACTGTTCGACGGTTGGATCACCCCGGGTGTTCGGGCTTTGCCGTAGCCGGTGGG